>NZ_CM173234.1:2597190-2921839 GCF_057748015.1 Microbacterium sp. STRO-1N | reverse complement strand
CTACGCCCCGTTCAAGGACGCCGATATCAAGTGGAGCGAGGGCACCGGTGTCGACGACACCGGTCACAGCCTCGACTTCCCCAAGCTCAGCGTGAAGGTGCGCGACGAGATCGTGTCCTTCGGGGCCCCTGGCGAACTGCAGGTCGACGACCACGGCGTCGTCGGCGGCGGCAGGCGCCTGACCCCCGAAGCGCTCCACGACCTCGTCGCCGAACGCGACGACGTCGTCTTCTTCGACGGGCGCAACGCGCTCGAGGCGCAGATCGGACGATTCCGGGATGCTGTCGTCCCCGACGTCGAGACAACCCGCGATTTCGTCGAGCTGCTGGATTCCGGTGCCTATGACGATCTGAAGGGAAAGCCGGTTGTCACGTACTGCACCGGCGGTATCCGCTGCGAGGTGCTGTCGAGTCTGATGAGCGCACGCGGGTTCGGCGAGGTGTACCAGCTCGAAGGCGGCATCGTCCGATACGGCGAGACGTTCGGAGACGACGGGCTGTGGGACGGGTCGCTGTACGTCTTCGACGGCCGTGGATCGGTCGATTTCTCCGATCATGCCGCCGTCATCGGGGAGTGCGTCGGATGCCGGACGGCCACGAAGCGCACCGCCAACTGTCCCGATCCGTCATGCCGAGTCCAGCAGGTCGTCTGCGAGGACTGCGGAGCGCTCGCCTGCGCGGCGCACGCAGCCGCGGCGAACGGGTTCGCACCGACCGCCTGACCTCACGCGCTGAGCTGCGCCGCCGGCCGCGCCACGAACAGCGATCGTGGCGCGCACAGGGCGACGAACCGCGATCGGGCGTCGACCGACCCGCGCAGCTCTCTGAGGACGCGATGCAGCGGCGCGGCGAGATCCTCGGCATCCGGCGCCCGCCGGCTGCGCGTCCCCGACGAAGCCGGCGCATAACTCGCGCGCTCGATCGCGCGCACCAGCGCCCCGAGGGACTCCGGATCCGCACCCCGCTCCGCGGTGAGTTCCGCTGCGCGCACGCGCGGGCTCTGCGCATCGGACGGGTTGAGCCCGAGGTCGACCATCGTGTCGCGCAGCTCGAGCCAGGCGCTCGCCGCGTCGCCGCCGCGTGCACGCCCCATCCGGGCGGCGCGACGCAGACTCCGCGCCAGCAGCGGAAGCAGCAGCACGACCAGCGCCCCGGCGACCGTCAGCAGCACCGGCGTCGGGTCGAGCCGCTGCCGGACCACGTCGCCGCCGAGCGCCTCGTCCGGGTTCTCCGGGGCGATCGTCGGGACATCGGACGGCGCGGCCGATGGTGCGGTCGTGGGCGTCGGCGTCTGGCCAGGGTCGGAGCCTGTTCCACCCGTCGTCTCGCCGCGCGCGAACGCGGTCGGCGTGCCGAGCGTCGCGGTCGGTTCGAACGGCACCCAGCCGATGCCCTCGAAGTGCACCTCCGGCCACGCGTGCAGCTGGTCGCTCATGACGGCGTACACGTAGTCGTCGCCGCGCTTCTCGTCCGTCAGCTCACCAGGCAGATAACCGACCACGATGCGCACCGGCATCCCGAGCGTCTTGGCCATCAGGGCGAAGGCGCCGGCGAAGTGCACGCAATAGCCGGATCGGACTTCCAGGAACGTCGCCACGGCCTCGGCGCCTGTGCCGTCGAAGTCCTCCTCGACGGGGGTGTCGATGGAGTACTCGAACTCGCTGCGGAACCAGTTCTGCAGCGCGATCAGCTTCTCGTAGTCGCTCGCGGAGTCGGCCGTGACGTCGGCCGCGGTCTGCGGGATGATCGCCGGCAGCTCCGAGAGGTCGTCCACGGCCTGATCGCCGCCGACGGCCCTGGACGCCGCGATCTGCTCGAACGTCGGCCGCACGAGCGCGGAGGTCACCGTGTAGTCGCGCCCCGATGCGTCGACCGCCTCCGACACGACCGTCCGGTTGGAGGGCATCACCTCCCAGCCCGTCGACACGCCAACCAGTCGTTCCGCCGGGTAGGGGACGGGAAGCCGCGAGCTCGACAGCCCGAGGACGCGGATCGATGTCCGGCGGTCGTCGCCGGCGAACTCTTCGCTCCACTCGGGGTCGCCGAAGCCGTCGGACAGCGACTGCGTCTCGTCGCGGTCCGGACGCCACACCTCGCCGTTGAACCGCGAGAGCGTGGCGATCCGCAGATACGGGGCGGTCTCGGCGGTCGTCGCGAGCGACATCACCTGCGTGGGATTCGGCCGCCGCAGATCATCGCCCAGCCGCAGGGAGGCGTCGACGGTCACGCCGGACCCCGGCACCATCCACGACGCCGACACCGGCAGGATCGGCGCCACGACCACGGTGAGGGCGATCGCTCCGACGCCGATACCGGCCATGACGACGGTGGAGGTGCGCCGAGCCGAATGCCGGTCGTGACCGGCGCTGCTGCGCAGCAGCATCAGGATCAGGGCGGCGAGGGCGACGAACCAGACGACGTTCGCATCGCCGAGCGTGATGATGATCGGCAGCGCGCCGACGACCGTGACGAGCACCGCTGCCGGCAGTGCTCTGCGGTGTGCGATCAGCACGTCGATGAGGATGATGACGACGGCGAATGCCGTGCCGAACACGGTGCGCAGCGCGAGCGTGTCCTCCAGCGGCGCTGACCCGTTGTAGACCTCGACGCCCGCCTGCACGGCGAGTTCGGTGAACGCCGTCGCGGTCGCCGGCGTCGGCAGGATGCCGAGCAGCGCGGTCTGCGGCAGCAGCATCGCCGTCAGCAGGAAGACGGATGCCGCGAGCTGCGCGAGCACCGTCGTCAGCGTCCGTGCCGGGGCTGAGCGGTCCGCCATGAGGACGCGCACGATCGCCCCGATCAGCGTCACGACGAAGATGAGCGTTCCGACGATGAGGCTCCACTGGCCGGCGTGCACGACGGGGACGTACGGCCACAGGGCGACCACCGACGCGAACGCGGCCAGCAGCGACCGGCCGACGATCCCCTCCCGGCTCGGCTCGACGTCCATCGCCCAGGCGCCGGTCGGCGTCTCAACGCGGGACACGGCCGCCTCCGCTCAGCATCCGCTCCGGGAGCGCGAGCTCCCACGATGCCGAGATGTCGTCGGTGAGCACGGCACTGGTCCAGCCGGACGCGGATGCCGCGGTGATCACCTCGGGGGCGGGGTCGGTGGCGAGCAGGATCGGGACGGCAGCGCCGCCGTGATGCAGCACCGAGTGGTCGGCTGCCCCGATGCGGCCGGTGATGACGACGAGCGGGCCGGGCGGTGTGCCGCCGACGATGGTCGCCAGATCGCGCGCCTCGCCGCGGGGCGCGAGCATGGCGAGCGCTACGAGGAGTTCGTCGCGGTCGTCCTCATGGCCGCGGAGAGTGCCGATCACGGAACCGGCGCTGTCGACGACATCGACGCTGTATCCCTCGGTGGCGAGGTGCAGTGCGATCGACGCGCACGCCGAGACGGCAGCCTCGAATGCCGGATCGACGCCGCGGTCGGCACGCGCCCAGCGCCCGGCGGCACGGTCGATCACGACGACGGCGTCCGGGCTCGACTCTTCTTCTTCCTGACGCACCATGAGCTCGCCGCGGTGGGCTGTCGCTCGCCAGTGGATGCGCCGCATCGAGTCGCCTGAGACGTAGTGGCGCGGCGAGAGGTTGTCGCTGCCCTGACCGAGTCTGCTGGAGGCGGTGTGCGCCGTGCCGCCGGCGGCGCCCCAGTGCGCGGCGAGCGGAGCGAGCGGGATCACCTCTGGGACCACCGTGACGGTCCTGGTGTCGCCGAACGCCTGCTCGCGCTGCGCGAGCCCGAACGGATCCACTGTGCGCAGGATGAGAGGACCGACCGGCCAGACTCCGCGGCGTACCCCGGTGATGGGGTAGCGGAGCACACCGGAATCCGGCGGGTACTCGCCTGAGGCGCTGCCGGTCACGGCATCCGGGAGGACATCCCGCCAGAGCCCGTGCGGGATGCGCAGCGAGCGCAGCGCGAAGCGCACCGTCACGCGGGATTCCTCGCCGACGGTCAGCAGGTCCGTGGAGACCTGCCGTGTGACCGTGCCGCTGCGGCGCGGGACGTAGACGGCGAGTACGGCGAAAGCGGTGAGGATGAACAGCAGCACCGCGACGTAGACCAGGATCGGCGCCGAGACGATGTTCGCCGCGATCGTGAACAGCACGCCGAGCACGAGCGCACCCAGCCCGCGGGCGGTGAGAGGACGTCGGCGGCGATCGGACATCGGAGTCCGTTCAGAGGCGGGTCGCGACCGGCACGCGCACCCGATCGATGATCTGCGCGAGCGCGGCCTCGACCGGCTGCGCACCGGCGCGATGGACGCCGCGCGCCGGCAGCAGCCGGTGCGCGAAGACCGGGACGAGCAGGGCGGTGAGGTCGTCGGGGATCACGAACTCCCGGGCATCCAGCGCGGCCCAGACCTTCGCGGCACGGACGAGCTGCAGCGTGGCACGAGGGCTCGCGCCGAGGTGCAGGCTCGGGTCGGAGCGCGTCGCCTGCGCCAGGGCGACCGCGTACTCCTCGATGCTCGGGGCGACATGCACGGCGCGGGCCGCCTCGATGAGGGCGCTCACATCCCGCGATCCGACCACGGGGCGGATCGCCGCCAGCGGATTGACGGTGTCGCGCTGGCGGAGCATCAAAGCCTCGGCGGCCGCGTCGGGGTAGCCCATCGAGATCCGCATCATGAAGCGATCGCGCTGCGCCTCGGGCAACGCGTACGTGCCCTCCATCTCGAGCGGGTTCTGGGTGGCGACGACGAGGAACGGATCCGGCAGCGGGTGCGTGCGGCCGTCGACCGTGACCTGCTGCTCCTCCATGGCCTCCAGCAGCGCCGACTGCGTCTTGGGGGAGGAGCGGTTGATCTCGTCGGCGATAACGATGTGGGCGAAGATCGCGCCCTGCTTGAACTCGAACTCGCGGTCGACGGGGTTGTAGACGCTCACTCCCGTGACGTCGCCGGGCAGCAGGTCGGGCGTGAACTGGATGCGCCGCACCGTCGCATCGACGCTTGCGGCGAGAGCGCGCGCCAGCATCGTCTTGCCGACGCCGGGGACGTCCTCGATGAGCAGGTGCCCCTCGGCCAGCAGGCACACGAGGGCGCTGCGCACGGCATCCGCCTTGCCGTCGATGACCTTGCCGACGGAATCGAGGATGGCGGAGGTCTGCTCCGCGAACCGCTCGGCCGTCATGGCGGATGCGTCCTGGTGCATGCGTCCCCTCTCGCCCTGCCTTCGCCCCTCATCGGGTGTGAATCGATCGTAACCCGCCGGGGGCGCAGGCGTACCGCCGGATGGCGGATGCGGTTAGCCTCGACGCATGGGACTGTTCCGCAATGATCCGCAGCGTGTGCGACTGGAGTCGCAGGACGTCGAACTGAAGGCCACTCGGGCCCCGTGGAGCCTCTGGGCTGACGGGTTCGGAAAACTCGGCATCCGGGCCCTCCAGATCATCGTCGTCGTGGTGGTCGCTGCGGGGATCATCTTCGCGATCCAGCAGCTCACGCTCGTGACGATCCCGCTCATGATCGCCCTCATCCTCGCCTGCGCGTTCACTCCGGTCATGAACGCGATGCGCCGGCGAGGAGTGCCGTCGGCGCTCGCGACGGTCATCACGCTGCTCGCGATCGTCGTCATCCTCGGCCTGCTGAGCTGGCTGATCGTGTGGGCCGTGCGCGACCAGTGGGACGAGCTCTACTCCCAGGCGGAGGAGGGGGTCCAGCAGCTGCTCGCCTGGTCGCAGACGCTGCCGTTCGAATTCCTCCAGCCGGAGCAGATCGATGAGTGGATCGCGACGCTCACCGACTTCCTCACCAGCGCCCAGTTCGGCTCCGGAGCGCTCGCCGGCGTCAGCGCCGTGGCCAACTTCGTCACCGGCCTCGTGCTGATGGTGACGATCCTGTTCTTCTTCCTCAAGGACGGCCCGCAGATGTGGGAGTTCCTGCTGCGGCCGTTCCGCGGGGAGAACTATCTGCGCGCTCGCCGCATCGGCGACAAGACGGTCTCGACGCTCGGGTCGTATGTCCGCGGCACCGCCACGGTCGCGGCCGTGGATGCCATCGGCATCCTGATCGGTCTGCTCATCCTGCAGGTGCCGCTCGCGATCCCCCTGGCCGTCCTGGTCTTCCTCCTGGCCTTCATTCCGATCGTCGGCGCCACAGTGGCCGGCATCCTCGCCGCCCTCGTCGCGCTGGTGGCGAACGGGTGGGTCAACGCGCTGTTCGTCGTCGGCATCGTGGTGCTGGTGAACCAGCTCGAGGGCAACTTCCTGCAGCCGGTCCTGATGGGACGCTCCATGAAGCTGCACGCCTTCGTCATCCTCGTCGCATTGACCGTGGGCACGGTGCTCGGCGGCATCGTCGGCGCGATCCTGGCCGTGCCGATCACGGCGGCGCTGTGGGGCGTGATTCAGGTCTGGGACGGACCGGACACACCGGCCAGATGGGCGAGGGCGAAAGCACCCTCCGAAGCCCGGTAGACTGTTCGAAGCCCTCCGCGTGACGGCATCCAGGCCAATTCCCCCAGGACGGAAACGTAGCAAGGGTAACCGGGCTCTGTCGGGTGCGCGGAGGGTCTTTCCGTCTCTGGACGCTTGTGCTCTCAGCATCCTTCGGGTGCGCACTGACAGGATCTGGATGTGACCACCCCGCGGACTCCAGCAAGACAGAGCGCCGTCGCCCGCTTCGCGTCGCCGGTGATCCTGCTGGCGCTGATGTGGGCGGTCCAGCTCGCCGATGCCGTGCTGCCAGGGTCCTTCACCGGATTCGGACTCCGCTCGTGGGACCTGTCTGGCCTCGGCGGTGTCGTGCTCAGCCCGCTCCTGCACGCGAACTGGGCGCATCTGATCGCCAACTCGCTGCCGTTTCTCGTGCTGGGCTGCCTCGTCGCGATCGAGGGTGCCGCCCGCTTCTGGCTGGTGACCGCGATCATCGCCGTCGTCGGCGGCGCGGGGACGTGGCTCGTGAACGCACCGGGAACACTCACGGTCGGTGCATCCGTCCTCGTGTTCGGATACTTCGGCTACGTCGTCATGCGGGTGTTCGCGCCTGGGCGCGTGGCGCACCGGATCGGCTACGCGCTCATCGCCGTGATCGTCATCGTGCTGTACGGCACCGCAATGTTCGTCGGCGTGTTCGGAGCAGCCGATGGCGTCTCCTGGCAGGCGCACCTGTTCGGCGCGATCGGCGGCGGCATCGCGGTGTTCATCGGGCGATCCTCGGGGCGGCCGGCGTGAGCACTCGCCGCACGGCGACCAAGCGGCGACCCGTCACGCGGCGGCCCGCTCGCCGACGCAGGCTCAGCGCCCGCAAGCGTGCAGCGCTGCGACGGCGACGTCGGCTCCTGCTGCGGCGCGTGCTGATCGGCGCCGGCTCCGTCGCGGCCATCGCCGCGCTGGCCGTCCTGCTGCCGATGACGACCGCGCAGGCTCCGGTCTGCGCTGCCGAACCGGCGAGCTTCCCGGCCGCGGGGATCGAGGGCTGGCAGGGCGAGCAGCTCGAGAACGCCGCGACGATCGTGCTCACCGCACGCGAGCGGGGCTTGGGCCGTGACGGACAGGTCATCGGCGTGATGGCGGCGATGGGCGAGAGCTCCCTGCGTGCGCTCGACTACGGCGATTGGGAGACGTCGGGGGTCACGAATCCCGATGGTTCGCGGACCAGCAGCATCGGTCTCTTCCAGCAGCAGGACTGGTGGGGGAGCATCGAGCAGCGGATGGATCCGGCATCCTCGGCCGCGCTGTTCTTCGACCGCCTCGCTCGGCTGCCCGGCTGGCAGGACCTCGAGCCGTCGCTCGCGATCCACCGGGTGCAGGTCAACACCGACCCCACGCACTACGCGGCCTTCCGATCGGATGCCGAGGCCGTCGTGGATGCGCTGTCCGGCGCCTGCGAGACCGGCGACTGAACTTCTCCGGTTCCGGGGCCACCGTGGTCAGGCGCACCGCCGTAGGCTGGGGGCGTGGCGCGGAGCATCTACATCACCTCGGCTGAGGGGCACACCGGCAAATCCACGATCGCCCTGGGGGCGCTCGACGCGCTCATGCGCGTGACGCCGCGCGTGGGGGTGTTCCGGCCGATCGCGCGCTCGTCCGCCGAGCGCGACTACGTGCTGGAGCTGCTGCTTGCGCACGACGGGGTCCATCTCGACTACGAGGATTGCGTCGGCGTCACGTACGACGACGTTCGCGCCGACCCCGACAAGGCGCTCGCCACGATCATCGCCCGGTTCAAGGCCGTCGAGGCGCAGTGCGATGCGGTCGTCGTCATCGGCAGCGACTACACCGATGTCGGAAGCCCGGCCGAGCTCGGCTACAACGCCCGGATCGCCGCGAACCTCGCGGCCCCGGTGCTGCTCGTGCTGTCCGGCCGTGACCAGCAGCAGCGAGCCGAGCAGCTCGGCACGACCACCGCGCGCACGCCGGCCGCCGTGAGCCAGCTGGCGGCCCTCGCGCTTGCCGAGCTCGCCGCCGAGCGGGCCGAACTGTTCGCCGTGATCGTGAACCGCGCGGACCCGGATGCCGCGATCGAGACGATCGACGCCGTGCATGCGGTGCAGTCGGAGGCGACTCCGGTGTGGACGATCCCCGAAGACCGTTCGCTCGTCGCGCCGTCGATCCGGGGCATCCTCACCGCCGTCGACGGCCGCCTCGTCAAGGGCGACGACGACCTGCTCGCGCGGGAGGCGCTCAGCGTCGTCGTGGCCGGCATGTCGATGGTGAACGTGCTGCCCCGGTTGACCGCCGATTCGGTCGTCATCATCCCCGCCGACCGCACCGAGGTACTGCTGGCCGCGCTGCTGGCGGACGCGGCAGGAACCTTCCCGTCGATCGCCGGCATCGTCCTCAACGGACCGTTCCCGCTCCCCGAGACGATCGAGAGGCTCCTGGACGGGCTCGCGTCGCGCGTGCCGATCATCGCCACGGACCTCGGCACGTACGACACCGCCGTCCGGGTGATGGGCGCGAGGGGTCGCCTGGCAGCGGATTCGCGCCGCCGCTACGACACCGCGCTCGGCCTCTTCCAGACGCACGTCGACATCTCGGAGCTGACGCGTCTGCTGGGGCTGGCCGAGGCGACGGTCGTCACGCCGCTCATGTTCGAGTACGGCCTCATCGAGCGGGCGCGCTCCGACCGCAAGCACATCGTGCTGCCCGAGGGCGGCGACGACCGCATCCTCCGGGCGGCGGCCACGCTGCTGGCGCGTGACGTCGCCGAACTCACGATCCTGGGCGAGGAGTCCGCGATCAGGGCGCGAGCCGCGGAGCTGGGGCTGGACATCTCGGCAGCCCGGATCATCAGTACGACGGATCCTGCGTACGTCGAGAAGTTCGCCGCCGAGTACGCGCGGTTGCGTGCGCACAAGGGCGTGACACTGGCGCAGGCTGCCGACACCGTCACCGACGTGTCGTACTTCGGAACGATGATGGTGCATCTCGGGCTCGCCGACGGCATGGTCTCGGGGGCGGCGCACACCACGGCGCATACGATCCGACCGTCCTTCGAGATCATCAAGACCAGACCGGGCGTCGACGTCGTCTCCAGCGTCTTCCTGATGGCGCTCGCCGATCGGGTGCTCGTCTACGGCGACTGCGCTGTGATCCCCGACCCGACCAGCGTCCAGCTGGCCGACATCGCGATCTCGTCCGCCCAGACGGCACGGCAGTTCGGCATCGACCCGCGGATCGCGATGCTGTCGTACTCGACGGGGGAGTCCGGATCAGGGGCCGATGTCGACAAGGTGCGCGAAGCGACAGCGCTCGTGCGCGAGCGGGCGCCGGAGCTCCTCGTCGAGGGGCCGATCCAGTACGACGCCGCCGCCGATGCGGCCGTCGCGAAGGCGAAACTGCCCGGATCCGACGTGGCAGGGCGTGCCACCGTGTTCGTCTTCCCCGATCTCAACACCGGAAACAACACGTACAAGGCCGTGCAGCGCTCGGCGGGGGCCGTCGCGATCGGACCGGTCCTGCAGGGACTGAACAAGCCGATCAACGATCTGAGTCGCGGCGCTCTCGTCGACGACATCGTGAACACGGTGGCGATCACGGCGATCCAGGCGCAGGGCGGTGCCGCATGAGCGTCGTCCTCGTCATCAACAGCGGCTCGTCGTCGCTGAAGTACAGCCTGATGGACATGGACCGCGAACTCCCGCTGGGCGAGGGGCTGATCGAGCGCATCGGGCAGGATGCCGGTGACATCACGCACACCGTCCGGCGCGTCTCCGACGGGTCCGCGGCCCCGACCGTCCTCGATGAGAAGCATCGCAGTTCGCGGCCGATCGCCGACCACTACGAGGCGTTCCGGGTCATGCTCGAGCAGTTCGCCGAGCACGGGCCGCAGCTGGATGACAGCCCGCCTGTCGCGGTCGGGCACCGCGTCGTGCACGGCGGCGCCCGCTTCTTCGCCCCGACGCCGATCGACGATCTGGTCGAGATCAACATCGAGGACCTCTCAGAGCTCGCTCCGCTGCACAACCCCGGTGCGGTCGCCGGGATCCGCGCGGGCCGTCGGGCCTTCGGATCCGTGCCGCACGTCGCCGTGTTCGACACGGCGTTCCACCAGACGCTGCCGCCGGCGGCCTACACGTACGCGATCGACAGGACCGTGGCCGAGCGGCATCGGGTGCGCCGGTACGGCTTCCACGGCACGAGTCACAAGTTCGTCTCCGAGCAGGCGGCGCTCTTCCTCGATCGCCCGCTCGAGGACCTGCGGCAGATCGTGCTCCACCTCGGCAACGGCGTCTCGATGACCGCGATCGACGGCGGGCGTTCGGTCGAGACCTCGATGGGCATGACGCCGCTCGAAGGGCTCGTGATGGGCACGCGCTCCGGCGACATCGACCCCGCTGTGCTGATCCATCTCGCGCGCCGCGCCGGCATGAGCACCGACGACCTCGACACGCTGCTGAACAAGCGGAGCGGCCTGCTGGGGCTGGCGGGACGCAGCGACATGCGCGACATCCTCACCGGTGTGGATGCCGGAGAGGATGCCGCGACGCTGGCGTTCGACGTGTACATCCACCGCCTGCGGGCCTACGTCGGGGCGTACATCGCGCAACTCGGGGGAGTGGACGTCATCTCGTTCACCGCCGGTGTGGGCGAGAACGCCGCGCGCGTGCGTGCCGAGTCGCTGGCGACCTTCGGATTCCTGGGTCTCGAGATAGACGCCGTGGCGAATGATCAGCGGCTCCCCGGTATCCGGCGCATCTCGACGGCGACGTCGAGCGTTCAGGTCCTGGTGGTCCCGACGAACGAGGAACTCGAGATCGCGCGTCAGGCGCTCAGCCTGGCCTGACACGTCTCGTTCCCTGCCCTTGGCGGCAGAGTGTTTCGCGATGCCTGAACTGGACATCGCAAATGAACTAGTTCTAACAGTTTAGAACTTCCTGTTACTCAAGCGTTACCGTCGAGAATTGACGAGCGTCTCCGGCTCGGCGATGCTTGTTCCGCAGCCCTGCTGGTTGTCTGCTCAAAGGCGACAGAGTCCGCACAGAGACGTGGGAAACATGACTTCACAACAAATAACAGAAGTGAACAAACCGAGACGTATCTCGGACAGGATGTTCGCGTTCCTTCTCGTCGTCCCCGGGCTCGCGCTGCTCGCGGCTGTCGTGGTCTATCCGCTGATCACGAGTCTCGTCACCGCCTTCTTCGAGCAGAGCCTGCTGTACCCGGGCCGGGAGTTCGTCGGGATGCAGAACATCATCGACGTCCTCCAGAGCGAGTTCGCGACGCTGTTCACCCAGACGATGGTCTTCACGATCGGGACCACGGTGCTGCCGTTCATCATCGGGTTCGGGCTGGCGCTGGCGCTGAACACCCGCATCGCCGGATCCAAGGTCATGCGCGGCCTCATGCTGATTCCGTGGCTGGTGCCCGGTGTCGTGGTGTCGTTCCTGTGGATGTGGATCTTCAACGCGAACTACGGCGTGATGAACGCCCTGCTGCAGGGGATCGGCCTGATCGACGAACCGCAGGCATGGCTCGCGCAGCCGGGCACGGCGATGCTGGCCGTGATCATCGCCAAGACCTGGCAGTCGTTCCCCTGGATGATGGTCATGCTTCTGGCGGGTCTGCAGACCGTGCCGCGCGAACTGCACGAGGCCGCCGAGATCGACGGCGCCGGCACCATCCGCCGCTTCTTCTCCATCACGGTCCCGCAGATGCAGGGGATCATCGGACTCGTCCTGCTGCTCGAGTTCATCTGGAACTTCCAGCACTTCGACATCATCTACGTCCTCACTGGCGGTGGGCCGGCGGGGAGCACGCAAACGTTCGCGACCGCCGTCTACGAGACCGCCTTCCACAGCTTCGACCTCGGCCACGCCGGCGCGCTGGGTCTGCTCTGGCTCCTGCTGCTGATGATCCTCGTCGTCGTGTATGTGCGCTTCTCGGAGAAGGGGGAGAAGAAATGACCGCCACACTGCTGCCGGAGAACCCGGCCGCCTCAGCGGGGGCCACGGCCGCTCAAGTGCTCCCACCTCGCAAGGCGCGCAAGCCGCGTCCGGCATCCGCCGAGCGGCGTGAGCGCCCTGGCGTTCGGATCGCCGCGTGGCTCACCATCATCGTCTTCGGCGGCTTCGCGCTGCTGCCGGTGTGCTGGCTGCTCGTGACGTCGCTCACGCCGAAGACGGATGTCTTCGCGTACCCGCCGAAGCTCTTCCCGACCGAGATCTCGTTCGAGGCCTACACGTCGCTGTTCTCCAACCCGCAGCTGTTCGTCTATCTCCAGAACAGCGTCATCGTGTCGGTCATCACTGCGATCCTCTCGGTGCTCGTGTCGGCCTATATGGGCTATTCGTTCTCGAAGTTCCGCTACACGGGGCGCCGCGCGCTGATGTACTTCGTGCTCGCGTCTCAGATGTTCCCGCAGGCGCTGCTGCTGGTGACGCTGTACACGGTGTTCGCGGCCTACAACCTTCTGAACACCTACACCGCGCTGGTGCTGTCGTTCACGACCTTCACCCTGCCGCTGTGCGTCTGGATGCTGAAGGGCTTCTTCGACACGATCCCTGACGAGCTCATCGAGGCCGCGCGCATGGATGGCGCCTCGCGGCTTCGCATCATCCACTCGATCGTGCTGCCGCTCTCCGCACCGGGCCTCGTGGCCGCCGGGCTGTTCGCGTTCGTCCGCGGCTGGAACGACTTCATCTTCGCGCTGACGCTCGCCGGACCCGAGAAGCAGACACTGCCACCCGGACTCGTCAACACGTACGTCGGCGAGGCGTCCACGGCATGGCCCGAGCTGATGGCGGCATCCCTCGTGGTCTCGCTCCCCGTCGCGATCGCCTTCATCCTGCTCCAGCGCTTCCTCGTCGGCGGCATGACTGCCGGCGCGGTCAAGGGCTGATCCGCACGCGTATTCCCATTCACCAGACACATCGACAAGGAGGACGATATGTCCGCATCACCCCTCATGAACCTCGAGTTCAACCGTCGCCGCGCTCTGCAGCTGTTCGGCATCGGCGCCGCAGCCGTGACGCTGGCGGCCTGTGCGCCGACCGGCACCGGCGGCGGAACCGGACCGGCGTCCGGTTCCGGCTCCGCGGCCGGACTCGACGGTACCGACCCGACGGACTTCTCGTTCGCCTCGTGGTCCTTCACCGAGGAGGCGGCGGCCCCCGCGCTGGAAGCGATCGTCGCGTCCTACCAGGACAAGCAGTCCGTGAAGGTGAAGGACGTCTCCTTCCCCTACAACGAGTACTTCAACCAGCTGCTGCTGCAGGTGCGCGGCGGTCAGTTCACCGGTGCCGCGCACGTCGACGTCGCATGGCTCGGGTCGCTGGCCGCACTCGGCAAGCTCCAGGACCTCTCGTCGCTCACCGAGGGACGCGGTTACACGGATGCTGCGCTGAAGGCCGCGCAGTTCGACGGCACACAGTACGCCCTGCCGTGGACGATCGGCGCGATCGGGCTCGTGACGAACTCCGAGCTCCTCGCCAAGGTCGGGGTGACTCCTGAAGAGTTCCCGACCACGATCGACGCGTACGAGAAGACGCTCAAGGACCTCAAGGGGCTCGGCGGGGGACTCATCCCGTATGCGGCATCCACCAAGGCGGCGCAGCTGAAGGACATCCTCATCTGGATGCAGACCTTCGGCAGCCCGCTCGTCGAAGGCGACACCGTGACCATCGGCGACGACGCCTCGATCGAGGCCGTCACTTGGTACAAGAGCCTGTACGACCAGGGACTCATCGCGGCCGATGTCGATCGGTTCGATGCGCGGTCGCTCTTCGCGCAGGGGCGCGCCGCGATCTACGACGACGCACCCGTCGGGCGCAACGCGGTCGTGGGCGAGTCGCCGGACCCCGACCTCGCGAACAAGCTCGCGCCCGTCTCGCGTCCGGTCCTGAAGGACGGCGACACGCCTCGGGCACTGGTCTGGGGCGGCGCGATCGCCGTCATCGACGGGGAGGGCGCACCCACCGCCGGCGACTTCGCCCAGTTCGCGACGAGCGACCTCGACACCGTGCTGGCGGACTACGCCGTGCGCGGCCTGCCGCCGGTGACCACCGAGGCGCAGGAGTCCGACGTCGTGAAGGACGACGTGTTCGGCACCCTGTTCAGCGAACGCATCACGGCGACGGCCACATCCAACCCCTTCTGGGCCTTCACGACGTACTCCCAGATCGAGACCGAGATCGCCGAGCAGGTGCAGGCCGTCCTCGTCGGCTCGGCGACGCCCGCTGACGCCATGAAGGCGGCAGGCGAAGCCGCCCAGAAGCTCGTCGGCTGAGCCATGCGTCGTCGTATCGCGGTCGGCGCGCTCGCCGGTGCGATGCTCGCGACGGCGGGGATCCTTCCTGCCGTCGCCGCACCGCCGCAGAAGACCGTGGAGGACCTGCCGTTCCGCGTGGACGCCTCCAATCAGGCGGGATGGTGGAACCCGATCGATGAGGTCGACGGGATCGCGTATTTCGCCTACAACGCCCCTGGTTCGACCGCAGCGACGCACCAGGTGCATGTCGCTGCGCGTTCCCAGGACGGCACCTGGACGGACGGCTGTCTTCAGGATGCGGCGGGCGCGTGCGTGAGCTTCGTCGACGACAACGGCCACAACCAGCCGTCGATCGTCGTGGACGGCGGGGGCACCATCCACGCCTTCGTCTCGATGCACCACGAGCAGTGGAACTACTTCCGCTCCGAGACGGCCGGCGATGTCACGAGCCTCGTCGATGCCACTGCGGAGATGCCGGATCAGTCGGCGACCATCACCTATCCGATCACCGCGCACGGCGTGGACGGCGAGGCCTGGTTGCTGGTCCGCAGCGGTGCGGACCCGCAGCGACGGCGCGACGGGGTGCTCTACCACTACGACCCGGATGCCGGAGCCTGGCAGCGCGAGACGACGATCGCCGGCGCGGTCGGGTTCTCGTTCTACCCCGATGACCTGCAGGTGGACGCGGACGGCAGGGTGCACGTGCTCTGGGAGTGGGGCCCCTGGCCCGCCGACCCGTCCCGTCACCTCGGCTCGTACGCCGTGTACGACCCGTCCACGGGCGAGACCGAGGACATCGCAGGGCAGACGATCGCCGGACCGGTCACGCCGGACAGCGGCGGCGCGGTGATCTGGCGCGACTTCGGTGCGGACGAGGACATCTCCAGTTACACGCCCGCGCTCCAGACCGCCAAGATGGCGCTGCGCGGTGATCAGCTCGTCGGCATCACGTACCGCTTCGTCGAGAAGGACGCGACGGCCTACGACGTGCTGCACGCGTCCTGGGACGGCACCGCCTGGTCCAGCGAGACGCTCGTCGATGTCTCCGAACTCGGCACCGGTACCGCGACCAGCGCGACGATCGACATGACGGCGCACGGCGCCACGGTGCGGGTGTATGCCGCCGTCACCGCCCAGGTGTGCGGCGAGCTGCGCAGCCAGGTGGTGAAGATCGAGCGGGCCGAGGGGCAGGACGGCTGGACGTACGAGCCGGTCGGCGATCAGCGCAGCGGTCAGCAACGGCTCAGGGCCGCGACGACAGGTGCCGGCACCGACCTGCTCTATCTCAGCGCGCCCAACGCGAACCCGGCTCGGCTGTCGTATGCCGAGGTCCCACGTCTCGCCCCGCGTCGCCAGGGCGAGCAGCTTGCGGACATCGTCGACGCGTTGCGCGGGGATCTGGGCGGCATCAACGTCGCCCAGGGGGCGAGCGTCGTTGCGTCGTCCCAGCTCCGTGCCGACACCGGACCGGAGCGCGCCGTCGACGGGCTCTGCACGGATACCAGCCGCTGGATCTCCGCGGTCGGTGACGCCGCACCGAGCATCGAGATCACGTGGCCCGATGCGACTGCGCTCGGCGAGGTCCGCGTGCGCAGCGGCTACAGCGTGGATCCTGGCACCTCAGCGGTACTGCGCGGATTCACCGTGCTCGTGCACACCGCGGACGGCTGGACCGAGGTCGGCGCGTACACCGCCAACACGGATCGACTCGTCCGAGTCGACGCCGCTGGCCTGATCGCGGACGGCGTGCGTCTGGAGATCTCCGACCCCTCGGCATCCGAGACCGACGTCGCCCGCATCTTCGAGATCGAAGCGATCGCCGCGACCGGCTGACCGTCACCCGCGTCCCGCACACCCCACCCACGGAAGGAACCCATCAACATGCGCAGCCAGAGGATCGAGACCGACGTCGTCATCGTCGGAGGAGGTCTCGCCGGTGTCTCGGCCGCCATCTCAGCCGCCCGGCTCGGACAGCGCGTGGCGTTGATCGGGAACCGGCCCGTCCTCGGCGGCAACTCGTCGTCCGAGGTGCGGGTGTGGGTGTGCGGGGCGACGGCTCACGGCAACCAGCGCTGGGCACGCGAGACCGGGGTCATCGGCGAGCTGTACGTCGAGAACCAGTACCGCAACCCGGAGGGCAATCCGATCCACTGGGATGACGTGGTGCTGGATGCCGTCAGGGCGGAGGAGAACATCACGCTCTTCCTGAACACCGATGTCCGTGAGGTGGCCGCGCATGGGCCGGAGAACGACCGGGTGATCGATTCCGTCACCGGCTGGACCATGGGGTCGGAGATCACCACGGTCTTCACCGCGCCGGTCTTCCTGGACTGCACGGGCGACGGTCTCGTCGGTCACCTGGCCGGTGCGCGCTACCGGCTCGGCAAGGAGGGCAAGGCGGAGTTCGGGGAGGAGTGGGCACCCGAGGAGCCGAAACAGGAGTTTCTCGGCTCGACGCTGCTGTTCTACTCCAAGGACCTCGGGCGCCCGGTCGATTTCGTCGCGCCCGATTCGACGATCGACATCACGACGACGCCGATCCCCGAGTCCCGCATCATCCGCTCCGGCGACAGCGGTGCGGCGTACTGGTGGGTCGAGTGGGGCGGCGAGCTGGACATCGTCGACGACAACGAGCGCATCCGGGACGAACTGCGCGGTGTGATCCTCGGCATCTGGGACTACATCAAGAACTCAGGACGCTTCGACGCCGACACTCTCGATCTGGAGTGGATCGGCAACATCCCCGGCAAGCGCGAGTACCGCCGGTTCATCGGCGACTACACGCTGCATCAGGGCGACATCGTCGATCAGACGTCCTTCGAGGACGGCGTCGCGTTCGGCGGGTGGTCCATCGATCTGCACCCGGCCGGCGGCATGTACGCGACCGGCGCCGGCGCGGTCCAGCGTTTCTCCAACGGCGTCTTCGAGATCCCGTACCGGTCGCTGTATTCGCAGAACGTGAGCAACCTGCTCATGGCCGGTCGCCTCGTCTCCGCGACGCACATCGCCTTCGGCGCGGCCAGGGTCATGGCCACCTGTGCGGCGATGGGGGAGGCGGCTGGTACCGCCGCGGCGCTGAGCGTGTCCAACGACACGTCGCCGCGGGGGCTCTATCAGCACCACCTGCCCGAGCTGCGCCAGACGCTCCTGCGCGCCGACGCCACGCTGATCGGCGTGGCGAACGAGGATCCGGACGATCTCGCCAGGGCGGCGTCGGTCACGGCATCCGGTTTCACCCGGACGATCGGAACGGATGCCGCCGGCGACGGCATCCCGCACCCGTTGACCGACGACATCGGGATCGTCGTGCCCGTGACCGACGAGCTCGGCGGCATCGCCCTGCGCGTGGCGGCCGACGCCGACACGACGCTCGTCGTCGAGGCGTACGTCTCCGATCTCCCGCAGAACGTGATCCCGGTGGAACGGGTGGCCGCGGCATCCGTTCCCCTCCCGGCGGGCGAGGCGCGCTGGATCGACATCGAGCTGCCGTACACGCCCGATCGCGCGCGGAACGTGATCGTGGTCGTCCGACACGATCCGACGGTGACGCTCTTCACCACCACCGAACTGCCTCCTGGCGTCCTCACCCTCGTCCATCGCATCGACAACGACGATCAGAACGTCGAGATCAGCCGAGGCGAACTGGTCGTGCAGTGGCCGACCAAACCGCTCCGAGGACGCTCGGTGCTGTTCCGGGCGCTCCGGGAATCCGTGGTTCTCGCCCCCGAGCGCGCGACAGGTGGATTCAACCGACCCTACGACGGACCGAACATGTGGGCATCGGAGCCGATGACGCCCGGACACGACGAATGGCTGCGGCTGGACTGGGAGGAACCCGTCATCGCGAGCGAGATCCGGTTGGTCTTCGACGACGACGTCGACCTCGAGCTGAACACGCTGCACCACCACCGGAGCCCTGACCGTGTCATCCCGCAGCTGGTGCGGGACTACCGGCTGGAGGTCCTCGACTCAGGCGGGTGGACCACGATCGCCGATGTGCAGGACAACCGGCGCAGGCATCGTCAGCATGCGCTGCCGGCCGATCTCGGGGCCTTCTCCGCGGCGCGCCTGGTGGTGTCCGCGACGAACGGCGCACGGCAGGCGCGCGTCGTCGCGTTCCGGGTGCAGAGGTGAGCCGTCCGTGGGCGGTAGCGTGAGATCCCAGAGCATCTCGACGAGGAGCGTGGCCGTGAACGAAGCGCATGCGCGCAGTGCGCCGGTGAGCCGGCGCACGCGGACCGGCATCGTCGCGCTCGCCGTCCCTGACCTGAACGAGCCGTACTTCGCGGAACTCACGTCGCTGTTCGTCACGCGGGCGCACGAACGAGGGCTGTCGATCCTCATCCAGCAGACCGCGGGTCTCCACGAGCGCGAAGTCGACATCGCGAACGGGGTCGGTCTCCCTCCGATCGACGGGCTCATCCACATCCCTCGGTCGCTCACGGTCGGCGATCTGACCCGGCGCACCGCGCCGGGGCCCATCGTGCTGCTCGGCGAGCACATCCAGGTCAGCCCGTTCACGCACGTGACGGTCGACAACAAGGGCGGCACGGATGCTGCGACGGTGCACCTCGCCGATGCAGGATGCCGCCGCATCGCGTTCATCGGCCGCCGGGACGCCCTGCCGTCGGATGCCGCGGATCAGCGTTTCGCCGGCTATCGAACGGCGGTCGACCGGATCGGTATCGACGACGACCCGGCGCTCGTCGCGACCGTCGACGCGTTCACGCCGGAGGAGGGGCGCCGCGCGATGGCGGATCTTCTCGCCCGCGGCGTAGCGTGCGACGGGGTGGTCTGCTCCAACGACTCGCTCGCCTTCGGCGTGCTGTCGGCGCTGCACGATGCCGGTGTCCGCGTTCCGACCGAGGTGGCGGTGATCGGCTTCGACGACGTGCACGCCGCGCGCTTCTCGGCCCCGACGCTCACCTCGGTCGCCCCGGACGACGGTGCGCTCGTGGACGCAGCCCTGGACCAGCTGGAACGTCAGATGAACACGCCGCCCGGTATGGACATGCCGGTGCGGCACGTCGTCGTCGGGGCGCGCATCGTGAAGCGCGCGTCGACCGAACGCTGATTCAGTCCGCGGCGGCCTCGATCGGGGCGAGCGTGAGTTCGACGTGGGCGGCGAGCTGCTCTGCGGCATCGGCCGGCAGCGCGTCGTCCATGATGAGGCGGTCGATCTCGTCGACGTCCACGATCGTGGTGAGCCCGACGGCGCCCCACTTCGAGTGATCCGCCAGGACGACAGACGTGCTTCCTGTCGCGATGAGGGCGCGGTTGGTCTCAGCCTCGAGCAGATTCGAGGTCGTCAGGCCGGCCTGGAGATCGACGCCTCGCACACCGAGGAAGACCAGGTCGCAGTGCAGCACTTCGAGCGCGCGCACGGCGATCGGGCCCACGAGGGCATCGGTCGGGGTGCGGACGCCGCCGGTGAGCACCACCGTCTGCGTGTACGGCTCGTCGGCGCGGTCCGGGCGCGCGAAGACATCGGCGACCGGAAGCGAGTTGGTCACGATCGTCAGGTCCGGGATGCCGCGCAGCACGCGGGCGAGTGCCCACGCCGTCGTACCACCGGAGAGTCCGATCGCCATCCCCGGTTCGACGAGTTCGGCCGCGCTCCTGGCGACCGCGTTCTTCTCGGCGAGGCGGAGGCGCGTCTGGGACGCGAAATCGACGTCGGACCGGTCGGACACCCGTGGGATCGTGGCACCGCCGCGGACCTTGTCCAGCACGCCCTGCTGCGCGAGGACGTCGATATCGCGGCGGACCGTCATCTCGCTGACGTTCAAGGTCGCCGCGAGGTGGGCGACGGCCGCGGCTCCGGCACGGCGCACTTCGGAGACGATGCGCGAGCGGCGTTCGGCAGCGAGCACCTGGACCCCTTTCGATCTGCACGCCAGTCTGCCATGCGGCCGCGGCGCGGGCGTAGCGTCGGGCACGCTCGGCGCATTACGCTGGCAGAGGCACACGGAGGTGCCGGCCCGAAACTCCGATGCACCCTTGGAGGCCTGCGTGTCCGACCCCCTGCCCGATCTGCGCACCATGTCCGGTGTCCTGTTCGACCTCGACGGCGTCCTGACGCCGACGGCCGAAGTGCACATGCGTGCGTGGCAGGCCGTGTTCGACGAGGTCTTCGCCCGATGGGGCATCGAACCGGCGTACACCGATGACGACTACTTCGCCTACGTCGACGGCAAGAAGCGCTACGACGGAGTGGCGAGCCTGCTGCGCAGCCGCAACATCGAGATTCCCTGGGGCGCCGTCGACGACCCGCCCGAGGCGGAGACGATCTGCGGTATCGGCAACCGCAAGAACGCGGCCTTCTCGGCATCCCTCAGGGCCGAGGGCATCGTGCCGTACGCCGGCTCGCTCGCCCTGCTCGAGCAGCTGCGGGATGCCGGCATCCGCATGGGCGTCGTCTCGAGCTCGAAGAACGCCGAGGAGGTGCTCGGCAGCGCCGGCATCCGCGACTTCTTCGAGATCGTCGTCGACGGCGTGGTCGCCGAGCGCGACGCGCTCGCGTCCAAGCCCGCCGCCGACATGTTCACCGCCGGCGCTGCGGCGCTCGGCGTCGACGTCGCCGAATCGGCCGCCGTCGAGGATGCCGTGGCCGGTGTCGCCTCGGCAGCAGCCGCCGGTTTCTCGACCGTCGTCGGCGTCGATCGCGGCGCCGGCCCTGACGTGCTGCGGGCGTCCGGCGCCACCTGTATCGTCGATGACCTTGCCCTGCTGCTCCCGACCACACCTTCGGAGACCGCATGATCGATCGCGACCGCTTCCCCGTCGACCCGTGGCGTCTCGTCGAGACGCGCTACACCGAGGACGGCGTCTCCGAGACGCTCTTCGCGGTCGGCAACGGCTACCTGGGCCTGCGCGGCAATCACATCGAGGGGCGAGGCGCGCACGAGCACGGCACGTTCATCAACGGCCTGCACGAGACCTGGCCGATCCGTCACGCCGAGCAGGCGTACGGCTTCGCGGAGGTCGGGCAGACGATCATCAACGCCCCCGATGCCAAGGTCATGCGCGTCTATGTGGACGACGAGCCGATCTCGTTCGACGAGGCGGATGTGCGCGACTACTCGCGGGTCCTCGACATGCGCACCGGCATCCTGACCAGGGAACTGGTGTGGGAGACGCCCTCGGGAAAGCGCGTCCGGATGCGTGACGAGCGGATGGTCAGCTTCGAAGAGCGCCACCTCGCGATCCTGCGCCTCGAGGTGACCGTCGAGAACTCGGACGCTCCCGTCACGATCAGCTGTCAGATCCTCAACCGGCAGGACGGCGGCAACGTCTACGGCGGGACGCCGGTCCCCGCGAAGAAGGCCGGTTTCGATCCGCGCCGCGCCGAGAAGATCACCGAGCGGGTGCTGCAGCCGGTCGAGTACTGGCAGGACGGTCTGCGTTCAGCGCTGTCGTACCAGGTCACCGAATCGGGCATGACCGCTGCGGTCGTCGCGGATCACATGATCGAGACGGACAACGACTACAACGCGCGGCAGCTGTGCGAGCCCGACATCACGAAGAACGTGTTCCGGGTGCAGGCGAAGGCCGGCGTCCCGATCCGGATCACGAAGCTCGTGAGCTATCACACCTCCCGCGGCGTTCCGGCGCGCGAACTGGTCGACCGCTGCCGCCGGTCGCTCGACCGGGTCGCGGTCGAGGGCGTCGACGCGCAGTTCCGTGCCCAGTCCGAGTGGCTGGAAGCGTTCTGGTCGCGCAGCGACGTGCGCATCGAGGGTCAGGATGCCCTGCAGCAGGCGACCCGGTGGTGCCTGTTCCAGCTGGCTCAGGCCTCGGCGCGAGCCGACGGCTCCGGCGTCCCCGCGAAGGGCGTGTCCGGCTCCGGGTACAGCGGGCACTACTTCTGGGACACCGAGATCTACGTCCTGCCGTTCCTCACCTACACGTCGCCGCAGTGGGCGCGCAACGCGCTGCGCGCCCGCGTTCTCATGCTGCCGGCCGCGCGCCGCAGGGCCGCTCAGCTGAACGAAGCAGGTGCCCTGTTCCCGTGGCGCACCATCAACGGCGAAGAGGCATCCGCGTACTACGCCGCAGGCACGGCGCAGTACCACATCAACGCCGACGTCAGCTTCGCGCTCGGAAAGTACGTGCGCGCCACGGGCGATGTGGACTTCCTGCACCGCGAGGGCGCGGACATCGCCGTCGAGACAGCTCGCCTGTGGGCGACGCTCGGATTCTGGCGGGGGACGAACGGGGACGCGACCTTCCACATCCACGGCGTGACCGGCCCGGACGAGTACACGACCGTCGTCAACGACAACCTCTTCACGAACGTCATGGCGCGCTTCAACCTGCGCCTGGCTTCGCGGGTGGTCCGCGAGCTCGCTGCGAGCGACCCGCGCGGCTTCGACGGCCTCGTCGAGCGCACGGGACTGGATGCCGGGGAGGCCGACGCCTGGGAGCAGGCGGCGGACGCGATGTACATCCCGTTCAGCGAGGGCCTCGGCATCCATCCTCAGGATTCGCTGTTCCTGGAGCGCGAGGTGTGGGATCTGGCGCACACGCCGGATGACCAGCGCCCGCTGCTGCTGCACTTCCATCCGCTGGTGATCTACCGATTCCAGGTGCTCAAGCAGGCGGACGTGGTGCTCGCGCTGTTCCTGCAGGGCAATCACTTCTCGGCGGAGGAGAAGCTCGCGGACTTCGAGTACTACGACCCGCTGACCACCGGCGACTCCACGCTGTCGGCCGTCGTGCAGTCGATCCTCGCCGCCGAAGTGGGGTACCAGGACCTCGCCAAGGAATATTTCGAGCAGTCGCTGTTCGTGGACCTCGGCGACCTGCACCACAACGCGGCGGACGGCGTGCACGTGGCTTCGGCCGGCGGCGTGTGGACGGCGCTCGTGAGCGGCTTCGGCGGCATGCGGGATCACGGGGGCGAGCTGAGCTTCGATCCGCGGCTCCCGGTGGACTGGCCGTCGCTGTCGTACCCGCTGCAGTGGCGCGGTGCGGCGCTCGATGTCACCGTGACGCGCAACGAACTGCGCATCCACGTCCGCTCGGGCGATCCGGTGGCGTTCACGGTTCGGGGCGCGTCGTACACGGCATCCGAAGGGCAGGATGCCGTGGTCGCGCTGGCCGGTCAGGGACCTGTGATCCCCGGGCGTCCGTCGCTGCGTCAGTTCGCCGACGCGCGGCGCGATGACGGCACGCTGATGTCGGCATCCGTGCCGGTCGTGACGAGTGCGATCCCGGTGATCACCGGCTTCCCGGACTGAGGTCTCGATGTCGGCGGTACGCCGTAGGCTGGACGGGTGACCACAGCCCTTTACCGCCGCTATCGGCCTGAGAACTTCGCGGAGATGATCGGGCAGTCGCAGGTGACCGAGCCGCTCATGACGGCGCTGCGCGGTGATCGCGTCGGACACGCCTATCTGTTCTCCGGTCCGCGCGGGTGCGGAAAGACGACGTCGGCCCGCATCCTCGCCCGCTGCCTGAACTGCGCCGACGGCCCCACCGACACGCCCTGCGGCGTCTGCCCGAGCTGTGTCGAGCTGTCCCGCAGCGGCGGCGGCTCGCTCGACGTCGTCGAGATCGACGCCGCCAGCCACAACGGCGTCGACGACGCGCGCGATCTGCGCGAGCGCGCGACGTTCGCCCCGAGCCGCGACCGCTTCAAGATCTTCATCCTCGATGAGGCGCACATGGTGACGCCGCAGGGGTTCAACGCGCTGCTCAAGCTCGTGGAGGAGCCGCCGGCTCACGTGAAGTTCATCTTCGCCACGACAGAGCCCGAGAAGGTGCTCGGCACGATCCGCTCGCGCACACACCACTATCCCTTCCGGCTCGTGCCGCCGGCGGCGATGCTCGAATACGTCGAGAAGCTGTGCGTCGAAGAGGGCGTCGAGGTCGAGCAGGGCGTGCTGCCGCTCGTGGTGCGCGCCGGCGGGGGGTCGCCGCGCGACACCCTGTCGCTGCTGGACCAGCTGATCGCCGGGTCCGATGGAGACCACGTCGCGTATGAGCGCGCGGTCTCGCTGCTCGGCTACACGCACGCCGCGCTGCTGGACGAGATCGTCGACGCCCTGGCGGCCGGCGATGCCGCTGCCGCGTTCCCGGCCGTCGACCGCGTCGTCCAGACCGGTCAGGATCCGCGTCGCTTCGTGGACGACCTGCTCGAGCGGCTGCGCGACCTCATCGTGATCGCGGCCGTCGGGGACGGAGCCGCAGCCGTGCTGCGCGGCATTCCCTCCGACGAGATGCAGCGGATGCAGTCGCAGGCTTCGTCCTTCGGCCAGGCGCGTCTCTCGCAGACCGCCGACATCGTGAGTGCCGCGCTCGACGACATGTCCGGCGCGACCTCACCGCGCCTGCACCTCGAGCTCATGATCGCCCGTGTGCTCGCCCCCGCCATGGCCGCTGCTCCCGCTGTTGCGCCCGCGGCTCAGGCCGCTCCCGCTGCCGCCGCTCCTGCTGTTGCGCCCGCGGCTCAGGCCACGCCTCCCTCTTCGCCTGCTCCGGTGGCACCTCCCTCTTCGCTCGTTGAGCGAGCCGCAGGCGAGTCGAAACGCGTTCCTGCTGAGACGACCCCGTCACCAGAGGCACCCGCACCGGCTCCTGAACCCGCTCCGGCTTCAGAACCCGCTCCGGCCCCTGAACCCGCTCCGGCTCCTGAACCCGCTCCGGCTTCAGAACCCGCACCGGAACCCGTCTCCGTCACACCGCCGGCCGCACCGACCCCGGTGGACTTCGACCGGATCCGCTCCGCCTGGCAGGCCGTGCTGAAGCGTCTCGAGTCGATCAGCCGCACAGCATGGCTGATGGTGACCGCGATCCAGCCGTTGGCGTACGAGACGGACACCGAGGTGCTGACGCTCGGCTTCGCCGGCCCGCAGGACGTCACCCGGTTCAAAGGGCCGACGCCGGGCCCCGGACCCTCGGATCACCTGCGCACCGCGATCGAGCAGGAGCTCGGCGTGAAGGTGAAGTACAAGCCTGCTCCGCTGCCTCCGGCCGCGGCGGCCGTGCCCTCCACCGCAGCACCGGCGACTCCGGCATCCGAACCTGCCCCGCGGCCGAGCGCGTTATCGTCTTCGCCGGTGACCGAATGGGCCGTCGCGCCCATTCCGAAGGGGAACGAGACGCCACAGACTCCGCTGCCGGTCGATGACGAACCGGCGGAGGTCGAGTCGGCCGCGTCGGCGCCAGAGCCGCCCGTCGACGGGCGCGTCTCGGACGACGAACCGCCGCTTCCGGACGACGACCAGGCTCCGGACGAAGACGAACCGCCGTACGATCCGTCGGATGAGCCCGGCCCTGGGGGATACGGGGCCGCGCCTGCTTCGGCATCCGCACCGTCCGCGCCCGCGCCATCCGCTGTCGTCAGCACGCCGACGCCGCAGGCATCCCTTGCGGCGCGTCCCGCACCGCAAGCGCCTGTCGTCACCGCTCGCTCCGTGGCCCCAGAGGGTATCCAGCGCTACGGCGAAGCCGTGATCCGCCAGGTGCTGGGCGCGACGTTCGTGCGCGAAGAGCCGTACGAGCCCCCGACAGCGACGAGGTTCAGCTGATGTACGACGGCATCGTCCAAGAGCTCATCGACGAGTTCGGCCGCCTTCCCGGGATCGGCCCGAAGTCGGCGCAGCGCATCGCCTTCCACATCCTGCAGACCCCGTCGTTCGACGTCGCGCGGCTGTCCGAGCTGCTCACAGAGGTCCGCGCCCGCGTGCGGTTCTGCGAGGTCTGCGGCAACGTCTCCGAACAGGACCGCTGCACGATCTGCCGCGATCCGCGGCGCAACGCCGCCCTCATCTGCGTCGTCGAGGACGCCAAGGACGTCGCGGCGATCGAACGCACGCGCGAGTTCCGCGGTCTGTACCACGTGCTCGGCGGCGCGATCAGCCCGATCGCCGGCATCGGCCCCGACGATCTGCGGATCGCCCAGCTCATGACGCGCCTCGCGGACGGCACCGTGCAGGAGGTCATCCTCGCCACGAATCCGAATCTCGAGGGCGAGGCGACCGCGAGCTACCTCAGCCGCCTGCTGACGACCATGCAGATCACGGTGTCGCGCCTGGCATCCGGTCTCCCTGTCGGCGGCGACCTCGAATACGCGGACGAGGTCACCCTCGGTCGCGCCTTCGAAGGCCGCCGCACGCTGTGACGATCGACGCACAGGAAACCCGGTGAACGCGCACACCACGGTGAGTCGGCGGGGCTGGCTGTTGTTCGGCGCCATGGCGCTGTTGTGGGGCGTGCCGTACCTGTTCATCCGCATCGCCGTGGAGTCGTACTCGCCTCCGGCGATCGTGGCCGGTCGCACACTCGTGGCGGCTCTCCTGCTGCTGCCGTTCGCGATCCGCAGCGGCGCTCTGAGACCTGCGCTCAGGAAGTGGCCGTGGGTGCTCGCGTTCGGACTGGTCGAGATGGGCGGACCGTTCGTGCTCCTCGGCCACGCCGAGCAGACTCTGCACTCCGGGCCGACAGGTCTGCTGGTCGCGACCGTGCCGCTGTTCGCCGCGCTGATCGCGCTGGGCGGTGGCGATCGCTCCGTGCTGCGGCCGCTTCGCCTCGGCGGACTGCTGGTCGGCTTCGTCGGCGTCGCGATCGTCGTCGCAGGACCCGGCCTCGCCTCCGGCGACCTGATCGCGGCGGGGGAGGTGCTGCTGGTCGCCGTGCTGTACGCGATCGCACCGTTCATCATCGCGCGCAAGCTCGGCGACGTGCCGTCGCTCGGCACGATCACCCTCGCGCTGCTCGCGATCGGCATCATCTACCTGCCTATCGCCTTCGCGACCCAGCACGAGATGCCGACGCTCGAGTCGACCGGAGCACTGCTCGCCCTCGCGGTCATCTGCACGGCGATCGCCTTCCTCGCCTTCTTCGCGCTGATCCGCGAGGTCGGGCCGGTGCGAGCGCCCCTGTTCACCTACGTCAACCCGATCGTCGCCATCATCCTCGGCGCGCTCGTGCTCTCGGAGCCGATCACACCCGGCCTGCTGATCGGGTTCCCGCTCGTGATCATCGGATGCTGGTTCGCAGCCACCGGCGGACGCCTGCGCTCGGCCCCCGCCGTGACGCCGAGTCCTCCGCCGACGCCGTGATCCCGGCATCCTCGACCGGCTGACCGGCCCAGCGCCGTCGTGGCCGACGTCACATACGCAATCGGGCATATGGCGCGAAAGTAGAATGTGCGGTGGGCGGATCCGCCCGAAATATCTGGGAGTGTTTCCGTGGCCCTCATCGTGCAGAAGTACGGCGGCTCGTCTGTCGCCGACGCAGAGAGCATCAAGCGCGTCGCCAAGCGCATCGTCGACACGCGTCGTGCCGGCCACGACGTCGTCGTCGCGGTGAGCGCGATGGGCGATACGACCGACGAACTGCTGGATCTCGCGGCCGAGGTCGCCCCGATCCCGGCTCCGCGCGAGATGGACATGCTGCTCTCCAGCGGTGAGCGCATCTCGATGGCGCTGCTGGCGATGGCCATCCACTCGATGGGCTTCGAGGCGCGCTCCTACACCGGACCGCAGGCCGGAATGCGAACCGATGACAAGTACGGCTCGGCCCGCATCGTCGAGGTCAACCCCAAGCGCGTGCGCGAGGCGCTCGACGAGGGCGCGATCGTCATCGTCGCCGGATTCCAGGGACTCAACGACGACACGCAGGACATCACGACGCTCGGCCGCGGCGGGTCGGACACCACCGCCGTCGCGCTGGCCGCTGCGCTCAAGGCCGACGTCTGCGAGATCTACAGCGACGTCGACGGCATCTTCACCGCAGACCCGCGCGTCATTCCGAAGGCGCGCAAGCTCGATCACGTCTCCAGCGAGGAGATGCTCGAACTCGCCGCCAACGGCGCCAAGGTCCTGTACATCCGCGCCGTCGAGTACGCACGCCGCCACGGCGTCCTGATCCACGCCCGTTCGTCGTTCTCGGCGGCGGAAGGCACGTATGTTCTTGGTCGGGGGATGCTCAACCCCCGCGAATCTGAGGGAGAAGTCATGGAAGAACCGATCGTCGCAGGCGTCGCCACCGACCTCAGCCAGGCCAAGATCACGATCATCGGCGTTCCCGATGTGCCGGGGAAGGCGGCGGAGATCTTCCAGATCGTCGCGAAATCGGGCGCGAACGTCGACATGATCGTGCAGAACGTGTCGGCCGCGGCCACCGGCCGCACCGACATCTCCTTCACGCTTCCCAAGGCGGATGCCTCGGCCGCGCTCAAGGCGCTCGCCGGCGAGCAGTCGGACATCGGCTTCGAGAGCCTCGTCCACGACGACCAGATCGGCAAGCTCTCGGTCGTCGGCGCCGGCATGCGCACGCACTCCGGCGTCTCGGCGAAGCTGTTCGAGGCGCTGTCGATCGCGGGTGTGAACATCGAGATGATCTCGACGTCTGAGATCCGCATCTCGGTCGTGCTGCGCGGCGACGAGCTCGCCGACGCCGCGCGCGCCGTGCACACCGCCTACGGCCTCGACAACGAGATCGAGGCGACGGTCCACGCCGGCACCGGCCGCTGACACGGCGCGGTAGACTCGCCGAAACCCTGACATCGGCGCCAGGCGCGGCATCCGCACTCCGACGCCGCGCCGAGCGCCTCGCCTGCAGTTCTGCATCAGCCCGAGGAAAGCCCATGACCCGTATCTCCGACTCAGGATTCTCCGTCGCCATCGTCGGCGCCACCGGACAGGTGGGCACCGTGATGCGCGAGATTCTCAGCGAGCGGTCGTTCCCGATCCGCGAGCTGCGTCTGTTCTCGTCCGCACGCTCGGCGGGCAGCGCGATCGAGTTCGGCGGCGTCACGGTCATCGCCGAGGACGTCGAGACGGCAGACCCGACCGGTATCGAGATCGCGCTGTTCTCCGCCGGGGCCACGGCCAGCCGCGCTTACGCGCCGCGCTTCGCCGAGGCCGGAGCCGTCGTCATCGACAACTCCAGCGCCTGGCGCAACGACCCCGAGGTTCCGCTCGTGGTCAGCGAGGTCAACCCGCACGCGATCGACGAGCGCCCCAAGGGCATCATCGCCAACCCGAACTGCACGACGATGGCCGCGATGCCGGTGCTCAAGGCGCTGCACGCCGAGGCAGGTCTCGAGCGGCTCATCGTGTCGACGTACCAGGCAGTGTCCGGCTCCGGCCTCGCCGGTGCGCAGGAGCTGCTCGGACAGGTCGAAGGCGTCCTCGCGCAGGGCGACACGCTCCGCCTCGTGCACGACGGATCGTCCATCGACTTCCCGCAGCCGGAGAAGTACGTCGCGCCCATCGCATTCGACGTGATCCCGTTCGCAGGCAACCTCGTCGATGACGGCCAGAACGAGACCGACGAGGAGAAGAAGCTCCGCAACGAGAGTCGCAAGATCCTCGAACTCCCTGAGCTGCGCGTCGCCGGCACGTGCGTGCGTGTTCCGGTCTTCACCGGCCACTCGCTGTCCATCCACGCCGAGTTCGCGGGCGACATCACCCCCGACCGTGCGCGTGAAGTGCTGGATGCCGCACCCGGCGTCGTGCTCGAGGAAGTCCCCACCCCGCTGTACGCCGCAGGCAAGGACCCGAGCTTCGTCGGTCGCATTCGCGCCGACCAGTCCGCCCCGGAGGGCAAGGGCCTCGTGCTGTTCATCAGCAACGACAACCTGCGCAAGGGTGCGGCGCTGAACGCCGTCCAGATCGCCGAGATCGTCGCCGCGCGTCTCGCCGTCGCCGTCTGAACCCGGTCGGCGGCCGCCGGACGGCCGCCGGTCGGAGCGGATGCCGAGGCGAACTAGACTGGACGGGTGACTGAAACCGTCGACGTCGTCCTCATCGGTGGCGGCATCATGAGCGCCACCCTCGGTACGCTGCTGCACGAACTGCAGCCGGACTGGAAGATCGTCGCCTTCGAGCGGCTGAGCGAGGTGGCGCAGGAGAGCTCCAACCCGTGGAACAACGCGGGCACGGGGCATGCCGCCCTCTGCGAGCTCAACTACATGCCGAAGAACCCGAACGGCCCGCTCGATCCCGCCAAGGCGGTGTCGATCAACGAGCAGTTCCAGCAGAGCCGCCAGTTCTGGTCCTCGCTGGTGGACAAGGGCGTGCTCGACGAGCCGTCGACGTTCATCAACGCCACGCCGCACATGACGTTCGTGCGCGGCGAGAAGGATGTCGCCTACCTCAAGGAGCGCTACGAGGTGCTCAAGCAGCAGCCGCTGTTCGAGGGCATCGAGTTCTCCGACGACTCCCGCGTCATCAACACCTGGGCCCCGCTGCTCATGCAGCGCCGCCGCAAGGGCGAGCCGTTCGCGGCGACGCGCGTGCCGGCCGGTACCGACGTCGACTTCGGTGCGCTCACCCACCAGCTCTTCGATCACCTCACCTCCAGCGGCGTCGATCTGCGCACCAACCAGGAGGTCCGCAGCCTCAAACGCCAGAAGGACGGCACCTGGCTGGTCAAGTACCGCACCGGCCTCGGCCTCACCCCGAGCGAGGTGAAGGCGCGTTTCGTCTTCGTCGGCGCCGGCGGATGGGCGCTGAAGCTGCTGCAGCGTTCCGGCATCCCCGAGATCAAGGGCTACGGCGTCTTCCCGATCGGCGGGCAGTTCCTCAAGACGACGAACCCGAAGGTCGTGGCCCAGCACAAGGCGAAGGTGTACTCGCAGGCGTCGGTCGGAGCTCCGCCGATGTCGGTGCCGCACCTGGACACCCGCGTCGTCGACGGCGAGGAATCGCTGCTGTTCGGGCCGTTCGCCACCTTCAGCCCGAAGTTCCTCAAGAACGGATCGTGGTTCGACATCGTCGGGCAGGTCCGTACGCACAACCTCTGGCCGATGCTGCGGGTCGCGTTCGCGAACCCGGATCTCATCACGTACCTCGTCAGCGAGCTGGTGAAGAACCACGGCAAGAAGGTCGACAGCCTGCGCGAGTTCGTGCCGACCGCGAAGGACGAGGACTGGACGCTGATCCAGGCCGGCCAGCGCGCTCAGGTCATGAAGAAGGACCCGGAGAAGGGCGGCATCCTGCAGTTCGGCACCGAGGTCGTCTCCGCCGCCGACGGTTCGATCGCCGGGCTCCTCGGTGCGTCGCCTGGAGCATCCACGGCCGTTCCGATCATGCTCGAGCTGCTGCAGAAGTGCTTCCCCGAGGACTACCCGTCGTGGGAGCCGACGCTGCGCGAGCTCATCCCGACCTACGGCGAGAAGCTCAACGAGGATGCCGCGGCCGCTGCGCAGTCGATGACGTCCACGGCCGCGACCCTCGGCATCAACCGCTAGCAGGCGACCGTGGCGAAGCTCTACTTCCGCTACGGCGCGATGAACTCGGGCAAGTCCACGTCGCTGCTGCAGGCCGCATACAACTACGAAGAGCGTGGTCAGCACGTTCTGCTCGCCAAGCCCGCGATCGACACCAAGGGCGCTTCGCAGATCGAGAGCCGTCTCGGTGTCACCCGTGACGTCGACTTCCTGATCGGCCCGCAGGACGACGCCCGAGAGCTGTTCCTGCACCACCGGGAGCGGATGCGGCGGCACGACGACGAGGGACTCATCCCGTCCGAGCGGCCGGCGGATGTCGCCTGCCTGCTCATCGACGAGGCTCAGTTCCTCACGCCGGATCAGGTTGACGATCTGTTCCGCGTCGCGGTCGTCGACGGCATCCCGGTGATGGCCTACGGCATCCGCAACGATTTCCTGACGCATGCCTTCCCCGGCTCCGCCCGCCTGCTGGCCATCGCGCATTCTCTGGAGGAGCTCAAGACGATCTGCCGCTGCGGACGCAAGGCGGTCTTCAACGGACGGGTCGTCGGCGGGCGCTTCGTCTTCGACGGCGATCAGGTCGCGATCGACCAGGGCGCGGGTGGTTCTGCGCCGGTCGATGTCGTCACCTACGAGTCGCTGTGCGGCAATTGCTACCTCGAGGAGTCCGGCGGTCGTCTGGGCTGAGTCCCGTGGCGCCGGCTCCATGTCGGTTCCCGTACTGGAGCGCGTCCGGGTTCGTGCGGGTTCCCGGGTCCTGAACCCGCGTAGACCCGGACATGCCCGACTGCGTGTCCGGGTATCTGCGAGTCGCGCATCCGTTCACCCGCACCAACCCGGACGCACCTGCGCGGACATCTGCGCTTGCGTGGTCTGACCACACAGGCTAATCTGTGGTCAGACCACAGGAGGATCGGATGCCGGAGCCCACGCCACGTGCCTGGCGCACGGTGCTCGAGCACATCGAGACGGACCTGCTCGAGGGCCGTCTCGGACCGGGCGACCGCCTCCCGTCCGAACGGGATCTGTCGGCCGATCTCGGCGTCGGCCGCTCCAGCGTCCGCGAGGCGCTGCGCGTCCTCGAGGTGATGGGGCTGATCCGCACGGCGACCGGCTCGGGGCCGCAGGCCGGCGCGATCGTCATCGCGACGCCCACCGGGGGCATGTCGGCACTGCTGCGCCTCCAGGTGGCCGCACAGGGCTTCCCGCTGGCGGATGTCGTGAAGACCCGGCTCGTCCTCGAGGATGCCGTGGCCACCGCTCTCGCCGCCGACCCCGACCGCGACACCGGCGAGGCGCACCGCATCCTCGCCGCGATGGACTCGGACACCCTGACACCGGGGGAGTTCCTCGCCCTCGACGCGCAGCTGCACCTCGCACTGGCCGAGGCGTCCGGCAACGCCGTGATCGCGGCGATGATGGCGGGGCTGCGGACCGCGATCGAGTCCTACGTGCAGGCCGGAGTCGCCGGCATCGACGACTGGTCGGCGATGGCCGCGTACCTGCGAGCCGAGCATCACACCATCGTCGAGGCGATCGACGCGGGAGACGGCGAGCACGCCCGCACGCTCCTCAAGACCCACATCACCGGTTACTACACCGCAGCGGGCCTGACCCGCGTGCCCACCACCCGAACCTGAGCACCCCGAAAGGACCATGATGGTCAAGCGCCAGCTGCCCAACCCGGTCGAGATCCTCGACCTGATGAAGTTCAAGAAGCCGGAGCTGGACGGTCGCAAGCGCCGCCTGGATGCGGCCCTGACGATTTCCGATCTGCGCACGATCGCCAAGCGCCGCACTCCGAAGGCGGCGTTCGACTACACCGACGGCGCCGCCGAGGGCGAACTGTCGCTGTCGCGCGCCCGGCAGGCGTTCGAGGACGTCGAGTTCCACCCCGGCATCCTCAGGCCGGCCCCCGAGGTCGACACGTCCGTCGAGATCCTCGGCGGTCCGTCCGCGCTGCCGTTCGGCATCGCACCGACCGGTTTCACCCGCCTGATGCAGACCGAGGGGGAGGAGGCCGGAGCGGGAGCCGCGGCCGCCGCCGGGATCCCGTTCACGCTGTCCACGCTCGGCACCACCTCGATCGAGGGGGTGAAGGCGGCGAACCCCCACGGACGCAACTGGTTCCAGCTGTACGTGATGCGCGACAGGGAGATCTCGTACGAGCTCACCCGCCGTGCCGCGGACGCCGGGTTCGACACGCTGCAGTTCACGGTCGACACACCGGTCGCCGGCGCCCGCCTGCGCGACAAGCGCAACGGGTTCTCGATCCCGCCGCAGCTCACGCTCGGCACGATCATCAACGCCATCCCTCGGCCCTGGTGGTGGTACGACTTCCTCACCACGCCCAAACTCGAGTTCGCTTCTCTCAGCACCACGGGCGGCACGGTCGGCGAGTTGCTGGATGCCGCGATGGACCCGACGATCAGCTACGACGACCTCGCGGTGATCCGCGACCTGTGGCCCGGCAAGATCGTCATCAAGGGCGTTCAGAACGTGGAGGACTCGGTCCTGCTGAAGGATGCCGGAGTCGACGGCATCGTGCTGTCCAACCACGGCGGACGCCAGCTCGATCGTGCCCCGATCCCATTCCACCTGCTGCCGAAGGTGCGGCAGGCGGTGGGCGACGACTTCACCGTCATGATCGACACCGGCATCATGAACGGTGCGGACATCGTCGCCGCCATGGCGCTCGGCGCGGACTTCACGATGATCGGTCGCGCTTACCTGTACGGGCTCATGGCCGGCGGGCGCCAGGGTGTCGACCGCACCATCACGATCCTGCGCACCGAGATCGAGCGCACCATGCGCCTGCTGGGCGTCTCGTCGATCGCAGAGCTCGAGCCCGGCCACGTCACGCAGCTGCAGCGTCTGGTCCCGGTCGCCGGCGTCGGCGCGGAGGCCGTCGTCCGCCCCCTCGTTCGCTGAGCGAGGAGGGTGCGGCTCCGCCGGCCTCGCTCAACGAGCGATGGATTGCCGCGGCGGCCACGGCACGATCATCGACGTGCGCCGGCGATAAGCGGCGTACGCGGGGTATCGCGAAGCGGAGATCGACTCGGTGAAGATCGTCGAGCCGATGAACAGCGCGGTCAGCAGCACAGCGCCGACGATCGAGGCGTTGACCATGCCCCCGAGGAATCCCGCACCGGATGCCACGGCGGCGGTCGCGCCGAACGCATAGAACACCCACCACTGCGCCTGTTCGAAGAAGAAGTTCGGATGGCGGCTGTACCGGAACAGGCCCTCGCTGAGGAACCCATCGCCGAGTGCGCCGCCGGCGGCTTTCTTGCGCTGGTAGAAGTTCCACTGCTGCTGGTCGGCGATCGTCTCGCCGACCAGCAGCGCGACGAACAGCGCGGTGAACACGGCATCCCATCCGGTGAACGGTACGGGGTTGCGCAGCGCGACGTCCGCGGGGAGCGTGATGAGCACGAGCAGCGTCATCTGGAACGCGACGATGAACAGCAGATTGAACACCTGGAACAACCAGGCGGGGAGGCGGGAGCGGAGGATCGCCCAGCGGTAGTCCTCTGTGCCGGTGTAGCCGCCCTTGCGGGCGAAGTTGAACGTGAGCCGCACGCCCCAGGCGGTGACGAGCAGCGCCATCACCACGAGACGCGTCGCATCGATCCCGGACGCCAGCGCATCCGTGGTGAAGATCCAGACGTAGATCACCGGCACGATCGACCACGCGCGATCCACCCAGGAGGTGTCGCGCGTGATGAGCGAAAGAACCCAGCAGGCCGCACTGGCGGCGGCCGCGACGATGATGACCAGGGTGAGCGGGTCCATGCCGCCATCGTAGGGCGTCCAGCGCCCGACGGGGTCAGAGGGTAGCGAGCAGTTCGTCGAGCTTGTCGGCGGTGTCTTCCCAGCCTTCGACGGCGATCGAGCGCACGCCGAGCGCCAGGACCGGGTAGTCGTTGCCGCCGACGTCGAGCCGGTCGCCGTAGAAGAGCATGTCCGACAGCGGGATGCCGGTGTGCTCGGTCAGAGCCGACATGCCGTACGCCTTGTCGATGCCGGCGCGGGTGATGTCGATCGAGGTCGAACCGCCGGCACGGACTTCCAGGCCGGGCAGACGTGCTGCGACGGCATCCCGCAACGCCAGACGCTTCTCGCCGGTCGGATCCCAGGCGTGCTTGGCCTCGCGCGGGGCCTGCTGGCCGAGCGCGGAGAAGGTGATCTGCGAGCCGCGGTCCTCGAGGATCTCGCCCCAGGGAGCGGACTCCCACAGGCCGAGGCGCTCGGCTTCTTCGCGCAGGGCGGTGAGCGCGGCATCCTTCTCGTCCTGGGCGAGATCGTGCGCGTAGACCGCGGCGAAGTCCTCGCCGTCGTGCCGCAGGTAGCGGGTGCCGCACGTGGGGAGGAGGTGCAGTCGGCCGAGTTCCGCGGTATCCGCGTCGCCGAGCTGGGCGATGACCTGCGCGCGGAACTGGTCCTCGTTGCCGCCGGAGATGATGGCGACCTCGACCGTGCGCAGCAGAGCGCGCAGCAGGTCGGCGATCCGGGGATCGATGGCGCCCTTCGACGGGGCGAGCGTGTCATCGAGGTCGAAGGCGACGAGGCGCGTGGGGGTCATCTGCTCTCCAGTGCGGTGGATACGCGAGAGGGCCCGCCTTGCGGCGGACCCTCTCTGTTGTCGGGGTGACAGGATTTGAACCTGCGGCCTCTTCGTCCCGAACGAAGCGCGCTACCAAGCTGCGCCACACCCCGTTTGACAACCGTTCGAGTCTACAACGAATCTTCCGAGAGACCGAATCGAGGCGGCTCCTCGGTCACGCGCGGGCCGTGAGGGTCAGCAGCGTCGCCTCAGGGCGGCAGGCGAACCGGATCGGGGCGTAGATCGAGTGGCCGCAGCCGGCGCTGACGTTCAACGGGACCGTGCGGTCGTCGTGCGTCCACGTGCTCAGGCCCTTCGCCTGCTTCAGCGGGATGTCGCAGTTCGCGACGAGCGCCCCGAAGCCGGGCAGGCACACCTGTCCGCCGTGGGTGTGACCGCCCAAGATGGCATCGGCTCCGAGGTCGACGTACGCGTTCAGCACGCGCTGGTACGGGGCGTGCGTGACGCCCAGCAGGGGAGTGGTGTCGCTGCGCGCGCCGAGCGCGGCCAGCGCGTCGGGAAGAACCTCCAGTTCGTCCCAGTCGCGGTGCGCGTCGCTCACCCCGACGAAGTCGACGTCGGTACCGGCTACCTGCAGGCGTGCCGCCGTGTTGTTCAGGTCCGTCCAGCCGAGTTCGTCGGTGAAGTAGTGATTCATCGCGTCGGTGTCGAGGAAGTCGGGCTCTTCAGGCCGCTCCGACGGGCCGGTGAAGTACTTCAGCGGGTTGCGCGGCGACGGCGCGAGCACGTCGTTGGAGCCGTGGACGAACACCCCGGGGATGCCGGCCAGAGGAGCGAAGGCACGACGGATGCCGTCGATCCCTCGCTCGTGGCCGAGATTGTCGCCGGTGTTGATGATCAGGTCGGGTTCGAGCTCAGCGAGCGATGCGAGCCAGTCCTGCTTGCGGTGCTGCCACGGTGCCATATGCGCGTCCGAGATGTGCAGCACCCTGATGGGCGCTGACCCGGCCGGGAGCGCCGGAGCGGACACAGCGCGCACGGTGAAGAGGTAGCGCTCGATGCCGATGCCCCAGACGGCGGCCGCGACGCCCGCGGCCCCCACCGCGCCGAGCGCGATGAGGGCCGGATGAGCCGAAGAAGGCTTCGCCATCAGTCGTCGTTGCCGTTTCCATTGCCGTTGTCGCCGCCGCCGTCGGCCTTGCAGACCACGGCGATGGTCGTGCTGCGGTTCACCGCGGTGCCGGCCGGCGGGTTGGTCGACTCGACTTCGGCGTTCGGGAGGCCGCATGAGGCATCCCAGGCGAGGTTGCTGAGCCCGGCGCTGGCGAGTTCGCTCTGCGCCTTGCTCGCCTTCTCACCGACGACATCGGGCACGGTTGCGCCCTGTCCGTTGCTCGGCGAGATCGTGACGGTGGCACCGCCCGCGATCCGGCCCGCACCGGGGGACTGCGCGGCGATCTGATCCGTCGGCAGGTTGCTGTCGACCGGGGCGCCGACGGTCACCGTGAATCCCGCGTCCTCGAGCGTCTTCGTGGCGTCCTCGATCGTCTTGCCGACGACGTCGGGAAGGTCGCGCAGGATCGTCCTGGTCAGGTTCTTGTCCGGCTCGGGGAACGCGTCGCCGAGGTACCACGCGTTCGCTGTGCGCTGCATGTCCTCTGCGATGGGGAAGCGGAGGCTGTTCAGGCGAGTGCCGTTCGACGAGAAGTTGCGCAGAACCCCAGGGCCTTCGACGTTGCCGACCCAGACCGCGGTGGTGACCTTGGTGCTGGACTCGATCATCATGGTCTGCGTCGTCTCGTGCGTACCGGTCTTGCCGATGACGGGAATGCCGTCATTCGGGTTCGCCTGTCCACCCGTTCCGCCGTACATGACTCCGCGCAGGGCGTAGGCAGCCGTGGCGGCCACCTCGGGGGAGATCGCCTGCTCGCACTTCGACTCCGGCAGCGGCAGCTCGGTGCCATCCTGGTCGACGATCTTGTCGATCGCACGCGGGGTGCAGTAGATCCCCTTGTTGGCCACGGTCGCATAGGCGTTCGCCATGGCAAGCGGCGCGATGTTCTTGGATCCGATCACGTCGCCCTGATTGTTCGACTTGGTGACCTTCTCGAGCTCGCCCGTGTCCTTGTCGATGCCGCCGAGCGTCACACCGAGGCGATCAGCCATCTTGTTGATGTCGCAGATGTCGAGCTGCTGCGCCATCGCGAGGTATCCGGTGTTGAGCGACGACGAGGTGAATCGCATCGGCGTGCCTGTGTAGCCGCCGACCTTGCCCGAGTTCTCGAACTTGTGGGTGTTGGTCACGGTGTCCCCGCAGATCGTGAACGGGGTGATCAATCGGAACGTGCCGTTCAGGACCTCGTTGACAGAGTGCCCCTGCTCCAGCCAGTCGAGCAAGGTGAACAGCTTGTAGGTCGATCCGACGTTGAACCCTGCCGAGCTCCCGTGCTTCGCGTCGGCCGCCCACACCTGAGCCGACTGTCCAGGGACCGGGTTGGCGGACTCGTTGAAGTCCGTGTTCTGGGTCAGCGACAGGATGCGGCTGGTGCCGACCTCGAGCTGCACGCCGGCGGCGCCGAGGTACAGGTTGGGGTGGGTAGCGACGACGTTCCTCGTCATCGTGTCGACGGCCGCCTGCTGGATGTCCAGGTTCAGAGTCGTGTAGATGTCCAGCCCGCCGCGCTGCAGCGTGTCGCGGCGCTCCTCCGGCGTGGCACCGAAGGCTTCATCGGACTGGATGACCGACTTCACGTACTGGCAGAAGTACGCGTTCTTCCCTGCCTCGGCACAGCCCTGCGTAGCAGGGTTGATGGCGGGAACGATCGGTTCCGCCAGCGTCGTGTCGTACTGCTCCTGCGTGATCTTGCCGTCCGCGAGGAGACGACCGAGCACGTAATTGCGGCGGTCGAGCGTTTCGGAGTATCCGTCGGCGGCACTGTTGAACAGGGTGCCGTCTTCATGCGTCATCGAGCCGTTCGGCATGTCGATGCGGTAGGAGTTCGGATTCTGCACCATGCCGGCCAGCGTCGCCGCCTGGTTGATGTTCAGGTTCGCCGCCGGGACGCTGTAGTAGTACTGCGACGCCGCTTCGATGCCGTAGGTGGTGCCGCCGAAGTTCGACAGGTTCAGGTAGCCGAGCAGGATGTCGTTCTTCGAGTATTCCTTCTCGATCTGCAGGGCGTAGCGCATCTCCTGCAGCTTGCGCTTCATGCCGTCGGTGCCCGAAGCGTTCGTAGCGTCGGTCCAGCAGTCGAGCAGCGCCTTCTGGTACTTCTGGGCGTCGTACACGCCGTCTTCGTTCTTGAACTCCGCGTCGTTCGGAGACGTGTCCTTCTCGCAGCGCTGCACGAGCACGTTCTTCACGTACTGCTGGCTGATCGTCGACGCGCCACGGCTGGACGTGCCCTTGGCATAGTCCAGGAGCGCCTTGGCAGTGGCGCCGATGTTGATGCCGCTGTGATCGTAGAACGTCTTGTCCTCACTGGAGAGGATCGCGTCGTAGAGGATCGGCGCGACCTGCTCATAGGTCACAGGGATGCGGTTCTGGTCGTAGAACGACGCGAGCTTCTCCGTGCGGCCGTCCGAATGCGACGCCCAGAGCGTGGTCGGCTCCATGGGAGCATCCGGCTTGAGGTCGTTCGGAATGTCCTCGAAGAGGTCGACGGCGGCCGAGCCGGTGAGGCCGGTCATCGCGATCGCTGGGGTCACGGTTGCCGTGACGAGAACTCCGGCGACGACACTGAGCCCGACGAGTCCGAGGAGTCCGCCGAGCACACCCTTCAGCGTGCGATTGTTCTGAGGCATACGCTAGATCGTAGGGGAGTTCCCTGAAAAACCACCTCGACGCGGGCCCCGGCCACGACGTCGCCGACGTGCAGGAGTGCCATGACCACGTGGGAATATCTCACCACGCCGCTGTTGATCCACAACACCGCTGCGATCCTCAACAACTGGGGAAAGCAGGGCTGGGAGCTGGTGCAGGTCGTCCAGGGCCCCGAAGGCGGGCTCGTCGCCTACTTCAAGCGCCCCACCGCCGAAGACGGTGCGAACAGTGCCGGTCTCGCGGCGGCCGAACAGGCCGCTCGCCAGTTCGAGGGCGGCGAAGCATGACCCTCGCCTCGCGCCTGGAAGAGCTGGGAATCGAGCTGCCGGCCGTCGCGGCTCCGGTCGCGGCATACGTGCCGGCCGTCGTGCACGGCGACCTCGTCTACACGTCCGGCCAGCTGCCGTTCACGGCTGGTGAGCTGCCCGCGACCGGCAAGGTGGGCGCCGGCGTCTCTGCGGATGATGCCAAGGGCTATGCCCGCACCTGCGCGCTCAACGCGCTCGCTGCCGCCGCGGATGCCGCCGGCGGCCTCGAGAAGATCGCCGGCGTGCTGCGGCTCGGTGGCTTCGTGGCATCCGATCCGTCGTTCACTGGCCAGCCCGGAGTCATCAACGGCGCCAGCGAGGTTCTCGGCGAGATCTTCGGGGATGCCGGCAGGCACGCACGCGCGGCCGTCGGCGTTCCGGTGCTGCCGCTGGACAGCCCGGTCGAGGTCGAGGTCACGTTCATCCTCGCGTGATCGGCCACGTTACGACGAAGGCCTCCTCCCATCCGAGGGAGGAGGCCTTCGTCGTGCGGGTCTCTACTTCACCTGCGCCGAGATGATGCTCATGACCGCCGTGTCGGCGAGGGTCGTGGTGTCGCCGACCTCGCGTCCTTCGGCGACATCGCGCAGCAGGCGTCGCATGATCTTGCCCGAGCGGGTCTTGGGCAGCTCGCCGACGATGTACACGTCGCGCGGGCGAGCGATCGCGCCGATCTGCTCGCCCACCCAGATGCGCAATTGCTGGGCCAAGCCCTCGGGGGTGTGCTCCGAGAGGAAGCTCTCCTTGAGGATCACGAACGCCACGACAGCCTGACCGGTGGTCTCGTCCGTGGCTCCGACGACCGCGGCCTCCGCCGTGGCCTCGTGCGCGACCAGCGCCGATTCGATCTCGGCGGTCGACAGCCGGTGGCCCGAGACGTTCATCACGTCATCCACTCGGCCGAGCAGCCAGAGGTCGCCGTCCTCGTCGAGCCGCGCGCCGTCTCCCGCGAAGTAGTAGCCCTGGTCGGCGAACTTCTCCCAGTAGGTCTCGACGTAGCGCTCGGGGTCGCCCCAGATGCCGCGCAGCATGCTCGGCCACGGTTCGGTGACGACCAGGAGGCCGCCGTTGCCGTTGCCCACCTCGGCGCCCGATTCGTCGACGACGTCGATCGAGATGCCAGGAAGCGGCACCTGTGCGGATCCGGGCTTGGCCGCCGTGATGCCGGGCAGCGGCGACACCATGATCGCGCCGGTCTCGGTCTGCCACCAGGTGTCCACGATGGGGGTCTTGCCCGCGCCGATCACATCGCGGTACCAGATCCACGCCTCGGGGTTGATCGGTTCGCCGACCGACCCGAGCAGGCGGAGGCTGGACAGGTCGAACTTCTTCGGAACGCTCCGGCCGGTCTTCATGAACGAGCGGATCGCCGTCGGCGCGGTGTAGAAGATCGTGACGCCGTACTTCTCGATGATCTCCCACCAGCGGCCGGGGTGCGGCGCATCCGGTGTGCCCTCGTACATCACCTGGGTGGCGCCGTTGGCGAGCGGGCCGTATGCGACGTAGCTGTGCCCGGTGATCCAGCCGATGTCGGCGGTGCACCAGTACACGTCCGTCTCCGGATGCAGGTCGAACACGTTCTTGTGCGTGTATGCGGCCTGGGCGAGGTAGCCGCCGGAGGTGTGCAGGATCCCCTTGGGCTTCCCTGTCGTGCCGGACGTGTAGAGGATGAACAGCGGATTCTCGGCGGGGAAGGCCTCGACGGTGTGCTCTGCGGATGCCGCGGGCACCGCATCGTGCCACCAGATGTCCCGCCCATCGACCCAGTCGACCTCGTTCTCGCCTCGGCGCACGACGAGGACGTGCTCGACGGTCTTCTGATCCCCGTCCCCGCGGTCGCTCAGCGCCTGATCGACGGCCGGCTTCAGCGCGGAGACGCGGCCCTTGCGATAGCCGCCGTCCGCGGTGATGACGAGCTTCGCGCCGGCGTCGTCGATGCGCGAACGCAGGCTGTCCGCGCTGAAACCGCCGAAGACGACGGAGTGGATCGCGCCCAGACGTGCGACCGCGAGCATCGACACGACCGCTTCGGGGATCATCGGCAGATAGATCGCCACGCGGTCGCCGTGACCGACACCGAGGTCGGAGAGCACGTTGGCCGTGCGCTTGACCTCTTCGGTCAGCTCGGCGTAGGTGATGCGGCGGGAATCGCCCGGCTCGCCCTCCCAGAGCAGCGCGACGCGGTCGCCGTTGCCGGCCTCGACGTGGCGGTCCAGGCAGTTGTATGCGACGTTCAGCTCGCCGTCGTCGAACCACTTCGCAAACGGAGGGTTCGACCAGTCGAGCACGTTCGTGAACGGGGTGTGCCAGTGCAGCAGCTCGCGGGCCTGCTCGCCCCAGAATCCTTCCCGGTCCGACGCGGCGCGCTCGTAGAGTTCGGGTTTCGCCACGGCATCCGCGGCGAACGCCGCAGACGGCGGAAACTGACGGGTCTCGTCGAGGAGGTGGTCGATCTGACTGCTCATGCACGCGCTCCTTTGCGGCGGGACGTGGTCGTGCAGGGCACACGACCGTGACACGGTGAATCTAGTGTGCGCCCCGGACATCCATTACCGCCGAAAGTCGGTACGGACACGGGTTTTGTCAGGACGGTGGCGTTGCGTACACTCGACGACAGCCGAATTCTCATTCTGGCCTTGGCGTGCCCTCCATCCCCCGATCGGGGCACGTCGTGGGCGGCATCTCATTCCCCCCGTGAGGTGCCGCCCATTCGGTTGTCCGGCGCGGTCGCGCCGCGCAGGTCGACTCCTTCTGCACCGATTCCGGGCGCGCGGATCTTGTGCACAGGTCGTGGGTTCGGGCCGCTCCAGCGTCCTCGGCGGCTTCTAGCGTCGAGGCATGACCACTCCGTTCGTCATCGCCCCGCTGGGCGCCGAGTCAGCGTCCGATGCTGTCGCGATCGACCCCGCGTTCGGCCCGCTCGCGGTCCACTGCGCAGACGAGACCGTCACGGATGTCTTCGTCAACGGCACCGCTGGTCTGTTCCTCGACCGCGGGCGAGGTGCCGAGCCGGTCGACGGATGGCGCGCGTCCGAACGCGAGGTGCGCGATCTCGCGGTCGCGCTCGTCGGACTCGGCGGGCGGCACCTCGATGACCGCTCGCCCTGCGTCGACGTCCGTCTCGAGCACGGCATCCGGGTCCACGCCGTGCTCGCACCCGTCTCGACGGCCGGCACGGCACTGTCGATCCGGATTCCGCGCGTGCACGCCGGAGATCTCGCCGCGCTGTCGGCACTCGGATGCTTCGACCAGCGCCGTCGCGTCTGGTTGGAGGACCTCGTCGCCAGACGGGCCAACCTCCTCATCACCGGCGGCACAGGAACGGGCAAGACCACACTGCTGAGCGCGTTGCTGTCCGCCGCGCCCGCGCACGACCGGATCGTGACGATCGAGGACGTCGCCGAACTGCGCCCGCACCACCCGCATCACGTCGCGCTGGAGGCGCGGCAGGCCAATCTCGAGGGTGCCGGAGGGATCACGCTCGCCCGACTCGTGCGCGAGTCCCTGCGCATGCGACCCGACCGCCTCGTCGTCGGGGAGTGCAGAGGAGAAGAGGTGCGCGAACTGCTGACCGCGTTGAACACCGGGCATGACGGCGGAGCGGGCACGCTGCACGCCTCGGGGCTCGCTGATGTTCCCGCCCGGCTCGAGGCGCTCGGTGCGCTCGCCGGCATGGATGCGACTGCTCTTGCCCGCCAGGTGGTGAGCGCGTTCACGATCGTGCTTCATCTGGCGCGCGGAGCCGATGGCGTGCGGCGTATCGAGAGCGCCGGGCGATTCGAACTCGTGGGGGAGCGGCTCGGCATCCAGGAAGTGAGCCCGTGGTGACTCTCCACCGGAAGAAGGCGCCGGACGCCGGTGCCTCCGCTGCGCACGCGGCAGTCACCGTCCGCATGCTCGCGGTGCTGCTGCAAGCCGGCGCAGCACCAGTCACGGCCTGGCGACACCTCGCCGCGACCGGCGATGAACGCGCGGCACGTGTCATCGAGCGGTGCGACCGGGGGGATCCGCTGCCGATCGCGATCGAGGTCGAGGGCGGAGCGTGGCGGGACGTCGCAGCGGCGTGGGAGATCGCCGCACACGTCGGCGCGCCGCTCGCCGATGTCCTGCGATCGCTCGCAGAAGCGCTGCAGGACGCCGCATCCGCAGCGGACGACGTGCGCATCGCGCTCGCCGAGCCGGCCGGCACGGCCCGCCTGCTGCTGTGGATGCCCCCGTTCGGACTGCTGCTCGGCTTCGCGCTCGGATTCGACACGCTGAGAGTCATCACGACACAGCCGATCGGCATCGCCTGCGTCGTCGGCGGATTGCTGCTCGTGCTCGCAGCCCGGTTCTGGACGAGCCGCCTCGTGGGTGCTGCCGAACCCGACGGACGCACCCCTGGCATGCACACCGAGCTCGTCGCCGTCGCGCTCTCGGGCGGCGTCTCGATCGAGCGTGCGATGCGTCTCGTCGCGGACAGTCTGCCGGGCGGCGGCGAGGCCTCAGCACGAACCGGCGGAGTTCTCGAGCTCTCGCGTGCGGCGGGCATCCCGGCGATCGAGCTGCTTCGCGCGTCGTCCGCACAGGACCGCCAGGATGCGCGTATCGGCGGTCGGTTGAAGGCCGCGAAGCTGTCGAGTCGGCTGCTCATTCCCCTCGGCGTCTGCACGCTGCCGGCGTTCCTGCTGCTCGGAGTCGCGCCGTTGCTGCTGAGCGTGCTCGCCACGACGCCCCTGCCGTTGCTGTGACCCCGGATCGTCCAGCGATCCATACAGAGAAGAAGGAAGAGAAGAGGAACACCATGAATCGAAAAGCATCGCTCCCGGCGCTCACCCGCGCCAGAGCAGCACGACTGTTCGCCGACGAATCCGGTGCGGCGACAGCCGAGTACGCGATCACGACGATGGCGGCGGTCGCCTTCGCCGGCCTGCTGGTCGTCATCATGCGGTCGGATGAAGTGCGCGGCATCCTGACCGATCTCGTGCGCCGGGCGCTGACGGTGTCGTGATGAGCGGGCGTCGGCCGCGGGACGAGGGCTCCGTCGCCGCCGAACTGGCGGTCGCGGTGCCCGCCGTCCTGGTGGTGCTGCTCATCGGCGTCTCGGCGCTGGGGGCAGCCGCCAGGCAGGTGAGCCTCCAGGATGCCGCGGCCGACGCCGCCCGCCTGCTCGGTCGTGGTGAATCCGCGGCGGTCGCGACCGCCGCGGTCACACGGGCCGTAGAGGGTGCCAGCGTCAGCACAGGCATGCGAGAGGATCTCGCCTGCGTCACCGCGCACGCCGATGTGCAGGTGGGGAGTTTCATCTCGATCCCGGTGCAGGCCTCCAGTTGCGCCCTGGCCGGAGGTCTGTGATGGCCGGGACGAGCATCGCGGCGGGCGTCCTCGCGGTTGCGGCGACGCTCACGTTCGGTCTCGCGGCCGTCGGCGGCGCGGCAGTGACGGCGCAGCGCGCCGCCGGAGCAGCCGATGCCGCAGCGCTCGCCGCCGCTGATGCGGCATCGGGGGCGGTGCCTGCACCGGAGGGGCCCTGTGCGCTGGCGGCGCGGGTGGCTTCGGCATCCGGAACCGAACTCACGCAGTGCGATCTGGCGGGACTCGTGGCGACGGTGACCGTCCAGGCGAAGTACGCTGGACTCGCAGCCGTCTCCCGAGCCCGCGCCGGGCCACCCGAGGGATTCTGACGGTCGATTCCACACAGCCGCTGTGAACACATCCGAACAGCGGTGTGTATGGTGTGCTTCGAAGAAAGGACGCACCCTTGGCTGAAGGCAAGAAGCTCGTCATCGTCGAGTCGCCGACGAAGATGCGGTCGATCCAGGGCTACCTCGGCGATGGGTACGAAGTACTCAGCTCCGTCGGGCACATCCGCGATCTCGCGGACAAGAAGGACATCCCCGCCGCCGACAAGCAGGCGTACGGGAAGTACTCGATCGACATCGAGAACGGGTTCGACCCCTACTACGTCGTCTCTGACCGCAAGTCGAAGACCGTCGCCGAGCTCAAGCGTGCGCTGAAGTCCGCAGACGAACTCCTGCTCGCCACTGATGAGGACCGCGAAGGCGAGGCGATCGCCTGGCACCTGCTGGAGACCCTCAAGCCGAAGGTCCCCGTCAAGCGCATGGTGTTCCACGAGATCACCAAGGACGCGATCCAGGCGGCGATCGGCAACACCCGCGAGCTCGATCTCGCGCTCGTCGATGCCCAGGAGACGCGCCGCATCCTCGACCGGCTGTACGGCTGGGACGTCTCGCCCGTGCTCTGGTACAAGGTGAAGTCCGGCCTGTCCGCCGGTCGTGTGCAGTCCGCGGCGACCCGCATGATCGTCGACCGCGAGCGCGAGCGCATGGCGTTCGTCTCGGCTGACTACTGGGATGTGGAGGCGCTCGCGTCATCCGCCTCGGCCTTCAAGGTGCGTCTGGTGCGCGTCGATGGCGGTCAGCTCGCTCGCGGCACCGACTTCGATGACACCGGCAAGCTCAAGAAGGCCGTCATCATCCTCGACGAGAAGAAGGCGCAGGCGCTCGCTCACGCTGTGGACGCCGCCGGTACGGGTACCGTCACCAAGGTCGAGGCCAAGCCGGGCACGCGCAGCCCCTACGCACCCTTCACCACGTCGACCCTCCAGCAGGAGGCGGGTCGGAAGCTCTCGATGAGCGCGAAGCAGGCGATGAGCGTCGCCCAGCGCCTGTACGAGAAGGGTTTCATCACTTATATGCGCACCGACTCCACGGCGCTGAGCACCCAGGCGGTGCAGGCGGCGCGGAGTCAGGCGGTCTCGCTCTACGGCGACAGCGCTGTGCCGCTGAAGCCGCGCGTCTACAAGTCGAAGAGCAAGAACGCGCAGGAGGCGCACGAGGCGATCCGCCCCTCGGGCGAGACTTTCCGCACGCCGGCGTCGGTTTCCGCAGAGCTGGATCGCGAAGAGCTGCGCGTCTACGACCTGATCTGGAAGCGCACCGTCGCCAGTCAGATGGCCGATGCGAAGTACGAGACCACCACGGTCACGATCGCCGTTCAGGCGGACGGGCAACTGGCCGAGTTCACCGCATCCGGCACGGTCTACACCTTCAAGGGCTTCCTCGAGGCGTACGAAGAGGGTCGCGACGAGAAGCGCAACTCGCAGGACGCCGCGGAGAACCAGTCGCTTCCCGTCGTCGCCGTCGGCGACGAGTTGGGGATGGCGGATGCCGAGGCCAAGGGCCACCGCACCACACCGAAGCCCCGCTACACGGAGGCGTCGCTGGTCAAGGCGCTCGAGGAGCACGGCATCGGCCGACCCTCGACGTTCGCGAGCATCATCGGTACAGTGATCGACCGCGGCTACGCGACCAAGCGCGGACAGGCGCTGGTGCCGACATGGCTCGCCTTCAGCGTGGTGAAGCTTCTCGAGGAGCACTTCGCCGATCTCATCGACTACGACTTCACGGCAGCGCTCGAAGACGACCTGGATGCCATCGCGCGCGGTGAGCAGAACCGCGTCGAATGGTTGAAGGAGTTCTACTTCGGCTCCGAGCAGCAGGTGGGTCTGCGCCAGGTCGTCGACAACCTCGGCGAGATCGACGCGCGAGCGCTGAACTCGACGCGCATCACCGACACCGCGACGCTCCGCTTCGGCAAGTACGGGCCGTACCTCGAGGTCGCTGACCCGGACGACCCGGACGCCAAGCCGCGGATCGTGAACGTTCCTGAGGACCTCGCGCCGGACGAACTCACCGCCGGCAAGGCGCAGGAGCTCATCGACGCGCCGGTCGCGGGGGACCGTGTACTGGGGGAGAACCCCGACAACGGCAAGATCGTCGTCGTCAAGGACGGCCGATTCGGTCCGTACGTGCAGGAGAACGACCCGGTCGATCCGGATGCCGTCGATGAGGCCACCGGCGAAGTCGCCGAGAAGCCGAAGCCGAAGCGCGGCGCCAAGAAGGACACGGCTCCCAAGCCGCGCACGGCGTCCCTGTTCCGCTCGATGTCCGTCGAGACCATCGATCTCGACACCGCGCTGCAGCTGCTGAGCCTGCCGCGCGTCGTCGGCGCCGATCCCGAGTCGGGTGAGGAGATCACCGCGCAGAACGGCCGGTTCGGGCCCTACCTGAAGAAGGGCACCGATTCGCGGTCGCTGGAGAGCGAATCGCAGATCTTCGACGTCACGCTCGAGCAGGCCCTCGAGATCTACTCGCAGCCGAAGTACGGTGCCGGCTCCCGCCGCGCATCGAGCGCGCTCGCCGAGTTCGAAGCGGACCCGGTCAGCGGCAAGCCCATCCGCATCCGCGACGGCCGCTTCGGTGCCTACGTGACCGATGGGGAGACGAACGTCACGATCCCACGCGGCCAGCAGGTGCAGGACATCACCTTCGAGATCGCCGTCCAGATGCTCGCCGACAAGCGCGCCAAGGGTCCCGTGAAGCGCGGTGCCGCCAAGAAGGCTCCTGCGAAGAAGGCGCCAGCCAAGAAGGCGCCAGCCAAGAAGCCCGCGGCCAAGAAGTCCGCAACGGCTTCGACGAAGACGGATGCCGAGAAGGCCGCAGCCCGGTCTGCCGCAGCGAAGAAGGCCGCGGCGACGCGCGCCGCGAACGCTGCCGCGAAGAAGTCGTGACCGATCGGCGCGGCCTGTGGATCACGCTCGAGGGCGGTGACGGTGCAGGCAAGACGACGCAGGCGAACCTGCTCGAGACCTGGCTGTCCGAAGCGGGTCGCACGGTGCTGCGCACCCGAGAGCCAGGCGGCAGCGAGGTCGGCCAGCTGATCCGCGACATCGTGCTGCATCATCGAGGCGACATCGCACCCCGTGCCGAAGCGCTGCTGTACGCGGCCGACCGCGCACACCACGTCGCCACGGTGGTGCGCCCTGCCCTCGAGCGCGGCGACGTCGTCATCCAGGATCGCTACCTGGACTCCTCCGTCGCTTACCAGGGCGCCGGCCGCGTGCTGGATGCCGACGAGATCCGCAAGCTGTCGCTCTGGGCGACCGAGGGCGCGCTTCCCGATCTGACGGTGCTGCTGGACCTCGACCCGCAGGTCGCACGGACGCGCCTCGACGCCGCAGACAAGCCCTTCGACCGGCTCGAGGCCGAGAAGCTCGAGTTCCACGTGCGCGTGCGCGAGGCCTTCCTGGCGCTCGCGGACGCCGAGTCGGCTCGCTTCATCGTGCTGGATGCCGCGGCATCCCCGTCCGAGATCGCGGATGCCGTCCGCACCCGCGTCGCATCGCTCGTCACCGATCCCTGACAGTCTGCGCCGCTGCGAGGTCGGCGGCGGCCGTTAGGCTGGAGCAATGACCACCGCCCCCGTCGCCCCGTTCCCGTGGGCCGACGTCTGGGGGCAGGAGGACGCGGTCGAGACGCTGCGGACCGCGGCATCCGATCCGGCGTCGATGTCGCACGCCTGGCTCATCACCGGGCCACCCGGTTCCGGGCGTTCGACGCTCGCTTATGCGTTCGCCGCCGCGCTCATCTCGAGCGGGGCGGACGATGAACACACCATGCGGCAGGTGCTCGCCGGAACGCATCCCGATGTCACGGCCCTGCGCACCGACAAGGTCATCATCACGATCGCCGAAGCGCGCTCGCTCGTTGAGCGTTCGTACTTCGCTCCGTCGACCGGCCGCTACCGCGTGATCGTCGTCGAGGACGCCGATCGCATGGTCGAACGCACCTCGAACGTGCTGCTGAAGGCATTGGAGGAGCCGCCAGAGCGCACCGTCTGGGTGCTCTGCGCCCCGAGCGAGGCCGACCTGCTGCCGACGATCCGCTCGCGCGTCCGGTCGCTGCGGCTGCGCGAACCGGACGTGGCCGACGTGGCCCGGCTCATCACGCTGCGCACCGGTGTCGACGAGGTCACCGCCGAGCAGGCCGCCAGGCACGCGCAGCGGCACATCGGCATGGCGCAGCGGCTCGCCACGGATGACGCGGCGCGCCGTCGTCGCGACGACACGCTGCGGTCGGTGCTGGGGGTGCGGGGTGTGCGAGACGCCGTCGACGTCGCCGGCACCATCATCCAGGTCGCCACCGAGGACGCCAAGGCGCTGACGGCTGAGCGCGACGAAGCCGAGCGCGCTTCACTGCTGCGCACGGTCGGCGTCGCCGAGGGGCAGGCGGTACCGCAAGCCCTGCGCGCGCAGGTCTCCGCCCTCGAGGACGAGCAGCGCAAGCGCGCGACCCGCAGCCTGCGCGACGGGATCGACCGCGTGCTCACGGATCTGCAGTCGTTGTACCGCGACGTGGTCATGCTGCAGTACGGTCGCGGCGACGATCTGATCAACCGAGAACTCGCGCCCGAACTGAGTGCGCTCGCCGCCGACTGGTCGGTGGCCCGTACGCTGGTCGTGCTGGACCACCTGACCGAGACCAGGGAATCGCTGGAGCGCAACGTCGCGGCGCTCCTGGCCTTGGAGAGCTTGCTCGTGACCATCGCGAGCGGGAGGAAACCGTGACCACTCGAATGACTTCTCGCCTGCGCCGCATCGCGGCTGCGACGGCTGCGCTCGCCGCGGCATCCCTCGTCCTGTCCGGATGCCTGTACGCAGCCATCCCCGAGGAAGCCGCGCCGCGGCCGTCCACGACGAAGGCACCCGACACCGAAGGAGTCGCCGCGGACCTCCTGCCGTTCTACGGGCAGGAGCTGACCTGGGCGCAGTGCGGGGGCGGCTTCGACTGCACGTACGTCACGGCGCCGCTGGACTGGGAGAATCCGGGCTCCGGCGAGACCATCGAGCTGTCCGTCGTGCGCAACCAGGCGACCGGCACCGCGCTCGGCTCGCTGCTGACGAACCCGGGCGGACCCGGCGCGAGCGGCGTCGACCTCATCCGCGACAGCCTGGACTACGCGGTCGGCGCCGACCTGATCGAGAACTACGACGTGATCGGATTCGATCCGCGCGGGGTCGGCGATTCGACCGCCGTGGCGTGCTTCGACGCGGCGAACATGGACAAGTACCTGTACGACATCCCCTCCGCCCCTCGCGGCACCGAGGAGTGGGAGAACGAACTGCTCGGTGCGCACCAGGCCTTCGCCGACGCCTGCGATGCCAACAGCGGTGGCATCCTGCCGCACATCACCACCATCAACTCGGCCCGCGACATGGATCTGCTGCGCGCCGTGCTCGGCGACAAGCAGCTGAACTATCTCGGGTACTCGTACGGCACCTTCCTCGGCGCGACCTACGCCGAGCTGTACCCGGACAAGGCCGGCCGGCTGGTGCTCGACGGTGCGATCGATCCGTCCACGCCTGGCCTCGAGGTGAGCACCACGCAGGGCATCGGATTCGAGTCCGCGCTGCGTGCCTACATGCAGTCCTGCCTCGATTCGGCGGAGTGCCCGTTCAACGGATCCGTCGACGACGCGATGGCCGACCTCGGCGCGCTGCTGGCATCCGCCGATCGCAGCCCGCTCCCGAACGGCGACGGCCGCGAGATGGGCGCGGATTCGATGATGACCGGCGTCATCGCGGCGCTGTATTCCCAGGACAGCTGGACGTACCTCACGCAGGGGCTCACCGAGGCTCTGCAGGGCGACCCCTACACGATGTTCGTGCTCGCCGACTTCTACAACGGCCGCGAGGAAGGCGCCTACATCGACAACTCCAGCGAGGCGTTCCGCGCCTACAACTGCATGGATTACCCGGTGGAGAACGATCCGGATGCCGAGGCTGCAGCCGAGAAGCTGCTCGCCGAGAAGGCACCGACGGTCGCGCCGTACTGGTCCGGCCCGGATTCCTGCTCGGTCTGGCCGTACCCGCCGACCGGCGCCCGTGAGGAGATCCACGCGGAAGGCGCCGGTCCCATCCTGGTCGTCGGGACGACGAACGACCCTGCGACGCCGTACGCATGGTCCGAGGCGCTGGCGGAGCAGCTCGAAGAGGGCGTCCTCATCACTCGAGTCGGCGAGGGCCACACCGGTTACAACAAGGGCAACAGCTGCGTCGACGATGCGGTGGAGGCGTTCCTGCTCGACGACACTGTCCCGGAGGACGGTCTGCGCTGCGAGTGATTTCGCGGTAGGCCCATCGACAGGGTAATATCGTTGATCGTGCCGCTGTTCGCAGCGCACGCCGCCTTAGCTCAGTCGGCAGAGCATCTCACTCGTAATGAGAAGGTCGTCAGTTCGATTCTGACAGGCGGCTCCAGAGCAGGACCCCGTTCTCCCACCAGGGAGAACGGGGTCCTCTTCGTGGTGCCGGCACCTCCATTGCGGAGTATACTCATTAATGAGGAAACTCCACGAGTGAGGTGATGAGATGGCCGGCCGCCGCGACCGCAACATGCAGGAGAAGCAGTCTCGTATCGTCGCCGCAGCATCCGATCTCTTCGAAGACCGCGGATTCGCGGCTGTCACGACCCAGCAGATCTCCGATCGGGCCGATGTGGCCGCCGGCACGCTCTTCCGCTACGCATCGACCAAGGGGGAACTCCTCCTCATGGTCTACAACGAGCGCTACCGGGCGGTCATCGACGAGGGTGCGGCCCGCGCGGAGCGCGAGGCCGACGCGTTCACCGCTGCCTCGGCGTTCGTCGCGCCTGTCATCGACTGGGCCCAGCAGCATCCCGAGAACAGCACCGCGTATCAGCGCGAGTTGATGTTCGGCGGCGCGACCGAGAGCTTCCGTGCGGAGGGGCTCGCGCTCGTCGCCGAGTTCGAAGCGAAGCTCGCGGCGCTGCTGCGCGCGGACCGGGAATCGGCGGCACCCGCAGAGGACGACGGCGCGCACGCAGCCGCGCGCGCGATTTTCGCGGTCGTGCACCTGGCCATCGCGCGCCTCGCATTCCAGCCGCACACCGCGGCGGACGCCGCGCAGTTGCGGCGACAGATCGAGCAGATCATCACAGGCTTCCGCGCCGAAACCCGCGCGGGAACGCAAGGGAAGGAACAGCAATGACCGACATCACGAATGTCACCGTGCTGGGTACGGGTGTGCTGGGATCGCAGATCGCGTTCCAGACCGCTTACAGCGGATTCCAGGTGACCGCGTACGACATCAGCGACGAGGCTCTGGCCAAGGCGAAGGAGCGCTTCGAGGGACTGACCGACGCCTATCGCGCCGACGGCGTCGAGGGCGCCGACGAGGGCAAGGGCGAGCAGGCGCTCGAGCGCATCCGCTACTCGGCCGACCTCGCGGACGCCGTGAAGGACGCCGACCTCGTCATCGAGGCGGTTCCGGAGGTGCTCGCGATCAAACAGCAGACCTACGAGAAGCTGGCAGCAGTGGCGCCGGAGAAGACGATCTTCGCGTCGAACTCGTCGACCCTGGCGCTGAGCGATCTCAAGGACTTCACGGGTCGTCCGGCGAAGTTCATCGGTCTGCACTTCGCGAACCAGGTGTGGAAGTTCAACACCGGCGAGGTCATGGCCACGACCGACACGGACCCCGCCGTGTTCGACACGCTGCTCGCGTTCGCCGCCGAGATCGGCATGGTTCCCATCCCGATCCGCAAGGAGAAGCCGGGCTGGCTGCTCAACTCGCTGCTCGTGCCGTTCCTCGACGCCGCGCAGGAGCTTGCGTTCGGCGGATACGCGGAGCCGGCCGACATCGACAACGTCTGGCGGATCGCCACCGGTTCCCCGAAGGGGCCGTTCCAGCTGCTGGACATCATCGGGCTGACGACGCCGTACAACATCATGGTGAACGGCGATGAGCACCATCAGCAGATCGCCGCCTGGCTCAAGGAGAACTACATCGACAAGGGCAAGCTCGGCATCGCGACGGGCGAGGGCTTCCACACCTACGAGTGATCTCCGCGACGGCCCCGGCACCCGTGCGGGTCCGGGGCCGTCGGCGTACCCTCGAGGTATGACCAGGGCTCTTCTCATCGTCGACGTGCAGAACGACTTCACGGAGGGCGGCGCACTCGCCGTCGAAGGCGGTGATGCAGTGGCCGCCGCCGTCTCGGCTCTGCTCGTGGACCATGCCGATGAGTACGCCGTCATCATCGCCTCGCGCGACTGGCATGATCCGGATGGCGACAACGGCGGACACTTCGCCGCCGAGCCGGACTACGTCGACACCTGGCCGGTGCACTGCGTTGCTGGAACGTTCGGTGCCGAGTACGACCCGCTGCTCGCGACGGATGCCGTGACGCACCACGTGCGCAAAGGGCAGGGAAAGCCCGCGTACTCGATGTTCGAGGGGGTGGCGGATGACGGCGAGACGGTCGCAGGGATCCTCACCGCGAACGGCGTGCTGACGGCCGACGTCGTCGGCATCGCGACGGACCACTGCGTGCGGGCATCCGCCCTGGATGCGATCGCGCACGGCGTGCACGTGCGCATCCTCACCGGGCTCGTCGCGGGGGTTGGCGAGGATTCCAGCGCGGCGGCCCTCGCCGAGCTCGCCCACGCGGGCGCCGAGCTGATCGAAGACGAGCGCCCGTGACGCGCAGTGTCCTGCTCCTGCGTGCGGTGAACGTCTCGGGTCACAACCGCGTGCCCATGGCGCGGTTGCGCGAGGTGCTGGCGGAGGAGACGGACCTGACCGGCGTCAGCACGTACATCGCGAGCGGGAACATCATCTGCGACTCACCGGCGGATGCCGCGGGATCCTGCATCCTGGTTCAGAACACGATCGCGGCGGAATTCGGTGTGGGCACGTCGGTGGTCGCGCGCACGCATGACGAGCTGGTCGCCTCTCTCGATGCGCAGCCGTTCGCGGACGGGCTTGACAAGTACGTGCATGCGATGTTCCTGGCCGGGGCGCCGACTGCGGGCGCGGTACAGGCGCTGGAGGAGCGGCTGGTTCCCGGCGAGCGGCTCGCGCTGATCGGACACGACCTCTGGATCGACTACGCGTCCGGTGTGCAAGGAACCAAGCTCACCAAGGCGGCGTTCGACCGTGCGCTCGGTGTGGCAGGCACCGCCCGCAATCTGCGCACCGTCCGCACGCTCGCCGAGCTCACGGCATGACGGCGTATCCGGCGACGATCGGCGCTCCAGTCGAGCACGAGCTGGTGATCAAGAAGTCCCGCTTCATCGCGCACGTGTCGCCGGTGGCATCGCCCGACGAGGCGGATGCCCTCATCGCCAGGGTCAAGAAGCAGTTCTGGGACGCGCGGCACAACTGCTCCGCCCAGGTGACCGGGACGCTGGGGGACCGCGCGCGATCATCGGACGACGGCGAGCCGTCCGGCACGGCAGGCATCCCGATGCTCGAGGTCCTGCGGCGCCGCGAGCTGACCGATCTCGTCGCCGTCGTGACCCGCTATTTCGGCGGGGTGAAGCTCGGGGCCGGTGGGCTTGTCCGGGCGTACTCGTCGGCCGTCTCGGAAGCGCTGGATCGTGCGGCGCTGGTCGACCGGCGGATGCTGGTGCAGACATCGACGCACGTTCCTCACGCCGAGGCCGGTCGCTGCGACAACCTGTTGCGGGACTGGGTCGGCGCGCACGCTGCGGTCCTTGGTGCGACGGACTATGCGGTGGACACGGTTTTCGAGGTGTGGGCACCCGAGGCCGAGCTTCCGAAGCTCGAGGCGGACGTCGCCGCGTGGTCATCCGGTGCGTGGCGCCCGGTCGTCACAGGTGCGTCCCGCGTGATCGACGTGCCTCGCTGAGTCTTCCGCACGTCTTCACGTCGCTGCCTCACCACGCCGCTTCGCGGACGACGGCGGGGTGCTGCTCCGCGTCGTAGACGCGCACCCAGGAGGGCCGGACGACGACCACGAGGAATCCGTCCGCGAGCGCGCGCGAACCAGGGAAGCGGTGGTCATAGGCGCGGCCGTAGTGCTGACGCTCCTCGTCCTCGACGATGGACGCATCACCCTCGACCTGCACGCTCACATCCCCGGGGGTGCCGATGACGACCGCGACGCGGCGGTTCGCGCGTAGGTTCTCGACCTTGCGCGCGGCATCCGGTGTGTTGAAGATCAGCGTGCCGTCCTCCAGCGCGGCCATTCCCACCAGCGCCGCTTCCGGCGAACCGTCGGACGAGACGGTGGCGACGACGCCGCAGCCGGCGGCAGCGACGAACCGGGCGATCGAGGCCGGGTCGTGGGGATCGGGCGTCATGCCTCCACGCTAGAACATCGCGTCTTCCACGACGTCGCTCATGGCCGAGGGAGGACTCGTCGAGTCGCGCTGCAGATCGACTCGCCGGGCGCCGCAATCGCCGCAGCGGACGTACACGACGAACCCATCGCTCGTTGCGTGACGGGATTCGACGATCCAGCCGTGCTCGTGGACGCGGCGGACGTCCGGGCGAGGGATCGGACGAGTGTGCAATGAGGTCATGGAACCATCGTGATGTAATGGTCTTATGCATCTCAACCCTTACGGCGAATACGCGGTGCTTCTCGCGGCGTCTCTCGCGAACGACTGGCCGACGACTCGCGCCGGAATCGAGGCGCGCACACGCGAGATGGGCATGACGATGGTCTTCCCTCCGGGGGCGGACGATCATGCCGCCGTGCGCGGCGTCATCGACGACTGGCTCGAGATCGTGGATGCTTCGGCGCCGGAGCAGCGCGCGCTGCTGCTGAACGCGCAGATGGCGCAGGCCGCGGCGTACCCGCGTCTGACCGATCACGACGGCGAAGGCTGGCATCTGCACTACCGCGACGAGAACGACTCCTTGCCGTTCGTCCTTCGGGCAGTCATCAGCGTGGGCACATCTCTGCACCTGGCGACCAGGGGTATGAGCCGGCTCGGGCGATGCGCGGCCGAACCGTGCACGAACGTCGTGGTCGACATCACGCGCAACGGTCGTCAGCGCTTCTGCTCCGTGCGCTGCGCGAACCGAGCCGCCGTGCGGCGGCACAGGGCGCGGGCATGAATCAGATGGGCGGGCTCAGGCGTGCTGCCCGCGGTGCACGCCCTCGCCGATCCCCTCGATCACCTTCGCGTTGAACGCCGGCAGATCGTCAGGGGTGCGGCTGGACACGAGGCCCTGATCGACGATGACCTCCTGGTCGACCCAGGCCGCACCTGCGTTTCGCAGGTCGGTCGCGAGACTCGGGTAGCTGGTGATCGTTCGGCCGTCCCCGCCTCGATCAGGATCCACGCGCCGTGGCAGATGACGCCGACGGGCTTGTGCTGTTCGAAGAACGCCCGGGCGAAGGTGATCGAGTCCTGGTCCATGCGGAGGTGATCGGCGTTCACGACCCCGCCGGGGAGCACGAGCGCATCGAAGGCATCAGCCGCGGCATCCGCGACCGGGATGTCGACGGTCTGCACGTGCCCGTTCTTCCCGGTGATGTCATCGCGCTTCGGGGAGATCATGGTCGCGGCCGCGCCGGCGCCGGTCACCGCCTGCCACGGGCTCGTCCGTTCGCTGTCCTCGAATCCGTCGGTCGCCAGAACGCGACGGAGGCGTCTGTGAGGTGGGTCATCGCAGGATCCGTTCCGGGGAGTCGGATGTCCGTTCGTGGGCGTCCCAACACTCGCTCAGGGAGACGCGATCGGGGTAGGGGATCGCGCCCCGCGGAAGAGAGCGATAGCGAGTCAGCGAGACCGGCGGTAGTGCATGGCGACCACGCCGTCGTGGAGCGGGCTCGCCGAGACCAATTCGAGGCGTCGTGTGCTGGGCAGGCCGTGCTGATACAGCGTCGGGCCGTGGCCGGCGATTCTCGGGTGGATGAGGAACCTGTACTCGTCGATCAGATCCATTCGGTCCAGCTCGGTCGCGAGTGCACCGCTGCCCAGGAGCACCCCGGCCGGAGTGTCGTCCTTGAGCTGCTGCACACCGTTGCGCAGATCGCCGGTGATGCGATGACTGTTCGCCCACGGGAAGTCCGTTCGCGTGGACGACACCACGTACTTCGGCTTGGCGTCCAGCTTGACAGCCCACTCGCGCAGCGCCGGAGGCGCCTCTTCGTCGCCGCGCGCGATCGCCGGCCAGGCGCCCTCCATGAGTTCGTAGGTGACGCGGCCCCAGAGCATCGCACCGGCCTCGTCCATGAGGCGCGTGAAATACGCATGGGTCTCGTCGTCGGCGATTCCCTCTTCGTGATCGACGCACCCGTCCAGGGTGACATTGATGCTGAACGTCAGAAGTCCCATGACGGGAGCTTAGGCCCGTGGTCCGCCCGGCGGGGGTGTGGTTCGTATACGGCGGACGGCAGGCGGCGGTCCGCACGAACCACCGCCTGCCGTCGAAGAGTCGTCGGTCAGCTCATCGCGGGTTCTTCATCCCGATCGGATGCCGAGACATCCGCACTCCCAGAGCGACGGAAGAACGCCAGCGTCAGCATCCCGCCGACGAGAGCGACCGCGGCCGACCCCAGGAAGGCCGCGGAGTATCCCTCGGTGAGAGCCGGCAGATCTCCGATCCGGTCCGCGCCGAACGAGGCGGCCACGGCCGTCATCGCGGCCAGCCCCAGGGCCGATCCGACCTGGTAGCTCGTGTTCACGATGCCGGACGCCAGTCCGCCTTGCTCTGGCCGAGCCGCCGAGATCGCGGTGCCGAGCGAAGGAATGAAGGCGAGCGACATCCCGAGCGCAGCGACAAGCGATGCCGGCAGCACGTCGACGAGGTAGGTTCCGTCGGGTCGCACCATCGACAACCAGCCCAGCCCTGCTGCCAGCAGCAGGAGGCCGGCCACGATCGGCATCTTCATTCCGAATCGTGCGATCACCCGCGGTGCGAGGACGATCATCGCGAGCATGACCAGAGCCGTCATCGGCAGCAGAGCGGCGCCACTGGGGAACGCGCTGTAGCCGAGCACCTGCTGCAGGTACAGATTCAGGAAGAACCACATCGGGATCCAGGCGCCGCCGAGGAAGAACTGGGCGACGTTCGCCGCCCCCAGTCGTGGTGCACGGAAGATCGACAGCGGCATCAGCGGATTGCCCGACCGGGCCTGGATGACCAGGAACAGCACGATCAGCAGGACGCCACCGCCGACCGCGATGAGCGTCTCGAGCGAGCCCCAGCCGGCCTCCGGTGCTCGGACGATGCCGTACACCAGCGCTCCGAGTCCGAGGGTGGCGGTCAGAGCGCCGAGGATGTCGATGCTTCCGCGCGCTCCGCCCGAGCCACCGGGAAGGAGCGAACGGGCCGAGAAGATCGCGACGATCGCCACCGGGATGTTGACGTAGAACACCCACGGCCACGATGCGTACTCGGTGATGAGTCCGCCGAGGAACACCCCAGCGGTGCCTCCGGCCGGTGCCGCCGCGCCGTAGAGCGCCAGCGCCTTGGTGAGTTCCTTGGGCGTCGCGCCGAACAGCATCATCAGCAGCGTGAGCGCCGATGGGGCGATCAGTGCGGCTCCGGCCCCCTGGATCACGCGCCCGCTGAGCTCTATCATCACGTTGCCGGCGGCCCCGGCGACGACGGATCCCACCAGGAGGATCACCCAGCCCGTGACGAACAGGCGGCGCGCACCGAAGAGGTCCGACAGGCGGCCACCGAGCAGCAGCAGGCCGCCGAAGGCGATGACGTAGGCGTTGAACACCCAGGAGAGGTTGCTCGGGGTGAACCCGAGATCCTCCTGCATGCGGGGGAGTGCGACGCCGATGATCGACGTGTCCATGATCACCATGAACTGTGCGGCGGCGATGAGGCCGAGCGCCCACCATCGGCGGCGGCTGGGGACGGGGGTTGTGGTTGTGGTTGTCATGTTCCTGTCCGGTTTCGTGAGTGGTGTGCGTCAGTGGGCATGCGCGAGGTGGGCGGCGCGAGCATCGGGAACGGTCGCCTCGGCATCCCCAGCCGCAACATCGAGCACGAAGGATGCTGTGCGCACCGTCCCGTCGACCTGGAAGTCGAGATAGAGGAAGTAGCGTCCCGCCGTGGGCGCGACGGCGTGGAAGGCGATCTCCGGGCCGGAGACGGCGCCGGGTGCGGGGTCGTCACCGAGGGCGTGCACATGCAGATAGGCGAGATCCCCGCGACGCAGCGCGACGAGATGGCCGAATGCTCCGAGGTAGGGCTCCAGGCGCTGCACCGGCCGCCCGTCCTCTGTGATCGCGACGGTCAGGAGTCCGGCTTCGTCGGCGCGCAGCGCACCGTCCAGATGCACGTCGAAACGGTCGACGACGGCGTGCCGGCGTTCATCGCCGTCGATGGCGGGGTGGAAATCGCCTGCGACATCGATCGTGTGGCTGAGCGTGATCGGTGCGGCATCCTCTGGGCTCGTATCGGCGAAGATCCGGTAGGTGCCGGCGGCGTCCCAGGTGATCGATGCCGTCCACATGCCTGTGGTGGTGTTGAGGTCCGGGTGCAGGTGCCGGTACTCCGAGCCGTCGGTCCGCACCACGATCAGGTGGAGTGCTTTCCCGTGGCGTTCCGTGAACGCGGCGGCGGCGCTTCCGTCCGCCGTGCGGACCGTGAAGGTCAGCGGTCCTGCTTCGCCCGCCTTCTGCGGTGCGGAGACGTCTGCGAGCAGATAGTCGTCCTGAGAGATCGACGTTCCCGTGATTTCCATGATTCCTCCTCGATGGGGTCTTCGAGGAGTAACCGTATACCCCCGGGGGGTATTCCGGATCAGTGGAGCTGAACGCCGCAAGCAACGCAGGGATGAACGGACAGATAGGCGGCGATGAAGGCGATCGCTTTGGCCTTTTGAGCGTCGGTACGCGCACGGATGACCGCGATATGGTGCTCCCGATTGCGGCGATAGTAGCGCCGCGACGACTCCCGATTTCAGTCCCGACAGACTTCCTGAAGTCCGTCGGTCCGCGCGGATTTGCGGTTGAAGTCCGAGAGCGCCTTCTCGACACCGCAGGTGCCGCATCGTTTACGCGCGGCGCGTGGGTCGGTCGAACCTGTCTCCGCCATGACTTCTCCGGGAACCGGTGTTTCGAAGAAGATAGCGCCGGCCGCAGACATCGTGTCTACGCGCCGGAATACGGTGGGCCCCGTGGGGCTCGAACCCACGACCCGCGGATTAACCTGCCACTTCGACTTTCGCCGCCATCCTCACGGATGTTCGTGGTCTGGACTGTCCCTTCACCATGGCTTTCGCTGTAGGTGCCACCCGTCCAGTCTCTACACCTTCCGGACTCGCGTCCGGCTTGGCTCGGGATTGCCATCTGGTCTCCCAGGAAGGGTTCCCCGACTTTGAGTGGTGTCATCCCCGAGGTTTCCCTCGAGGCGCTCCTATTGTGTTGAAGTCCGATGCTCTGCCAACTGAGCTAGAGGCCCGTTGTTCCATTCTAGGGGGCGGCTGAGGGCCGTCGGCGACACTGCTCGCCGACGGCCCTTTGGTTCTCAGCGCATCCCCATGCGACTGATGCCACGCCGTTTCCTCCCCCGAGGACGGCGCGGCCCCGGCTCACTGCGCCGGGGGCATGAGCACCGAGTCGATCAGGTACACGGTCGCGTTCGCGGTCTGGACGCCGCCGCAGACGATGTTGGCGTCGTTGACCATCCACATGTCGCCTTCGCCGGTGACCTCGAGGTCGGCACCCTGCACAGTCGTGTGCGCACCGGCGATGTCGGCAGGCTCGATCTGGCCGGGAACCACGTGGTACGTCAGGATCGACGACAGCGTGGCCGAATCCGTCTTGAGGCCCTCGATGGTCGCGGGGTCGATCGCGGCGAAGGCATTGTCCACCGGTGCGAAGACGGTGAACTCGTCGCCGTTGAGCGTGTCGACGAGGTTCACGTCCGGGTTGAGCTGACCGCTCACCGCGGCGACGAGCGTCTTCAGGAGCGGGTTGTTGGAGGCGGCCACCGCCACGGGGTCCTGGGACATGCCCTGGATCGATCCGTCGCCCTCCGGAACGGCCTCCGCATACGCCTCGCAGCCGGGGCCGACGAGGTTCGCGGCCGGATCAATCGTCTCGGGCGTCTCCGTCGTCTCCTCGGACGTCTCGGGCGCGCTGGGCTCAGACGGCTCTTCCGCCGTATCGCTGCTCATGGAACAGCCTGCCAGCACGAGAACGCTGGCGAAGCCGAGCGACAGTGCTGCGGTCATCTTCTTCTTGGTGCTGAACATCTCTCTACCTCCGGAGATCGGTGCCGCGGCCTTCCCGCGGCGTCACAGCTTCTTCGGAGCCTCTGCGGAATCGGATGGGACGGATCGGAAGATTTTTTCGGGCCAATCCGATCGAGGGGTCGGAGCCGAAGTACTCGCGACGGAAGGCGAGGAAATGGACCTCATCATCATCGGGCTGCTCGGCGGCCTCATCACAGGGATCTCACCCTGCATCCTGCCGGTGCTGCCGGTCATCTTCCTCACGGGAGGCGCGCAATCGGCGAGGTTCGAGGGCGGGGGAGACTTCCTCCCTGCGCGGCGCAGCCGACCGTACTTCGTCATCGCCGGTCTCGTCCTGAGCTTCAGCCTCGTGACGCTCGTCGGATCCCTGATCCTCGGGCTGCTCAATCTGCCGCAGGACATCATCCGGTGGGTCGGCATCGCCGTGCTCATCCTCATCGGCGTCGGGCTGCTCATCCCCAAGTTCGAGCAGCTGCTCGAGAAGCCCTTTCAGTGGCTTCCGAAGAAGGAAGTCCAGAACCGCGGAAGCGGATTCGGCGTCGGGCTCGCCCTCGGCGCTGTCTTCGTGCCATGTGCGGGCCCCGTGCTCGCGGCGATCATCGTCGCCGGCTCCACCGGGCAGATCGGCATCGGAACGGTGCTGCTGACCGTCTCCTTCGCCATCGGGGTGGCGATCCCTCTTCTCGCGTTCGCGCTCGCCGGACGCGGACTCATCGAACGGATCAAGGCCTTCCGCAGCCGTGAGCGCGGCCTGCGCATCGCCGCCGGCATCGCGATGATCGCGCTCGCCGTGGGGCTCATCTTCAACGTGCCGCAGATGCTTCAGCGCCTGCTGCCCGACTACACCGCGGGGCTGCAGCAGGATCTCGCCGAGGAGCAGGCGGATGCCCTCGACCTCGGCGGTCTCGTCACCGATGAGAACCGCGAACTGGACAACTGCACGAACGGCGCCGAGGAGCTGGAGTCCTGCGGCACCGCGCCGTCGATCCGGGGCATCCAGGAATGGATGAACACCCCGGACGGTATTGCCGTGGACCTCGCGGACCTGCGCGGTCAGGTCGTGCTCATCGATTTCTGGGCGTACTCCTGCATCAACTGCCAGCGATCCATCCCGCACGTCGTGGCGTGGGATCAGGCCTATGAGGATGCCGGGTTGCAGGTCATCGGCGTGCACTCGCCGGAGTACGCCTTCGAGAAGGACCCGGGCAACGTCGCCGCCGGCATCGCCGACTTCGGGATCGAGTACCCCGTCGCGCTCGACAACACCCTGTCGACCTGGACGAACTATCGCAACCGGTACTGGCCGGCGCATTATCTGATCGACGCCGAGGGCGTCGTGCGCCACATCTCGTTCGGCGAGGGCAACTACGCCGCGACGGAGAAGCTGATCCGTGAGTTGCTCGAGCAGGCCGACCCCGGTGTCGCGCTCCCGGAACCGACGGACATCGATGACACCACTCCGGAGGTCGGTTCGACGACACGGGAGACCTTCCTCGGTTCGTCGAAGGACGTCAACTACGGGGGCGAGGATCGCTACGGAGCCGGAGCGTCGACGTTCGAGTTCCCCGATGAGCAGCCGGAGGACAGCTTCGCACTCGAGGGCGCCTGGAAGATCGAGACGCAGTACGCGACGCCAGAGGATCCGACCGGCACGATCCGGCTCGACTACCAGGCTTCCGAAGTCCGCATGGTGCTCGCCGGCGCGGGGGAGATCATCGTCCGGGATGCCGACGGCACCGAACGCACCGTCACCGTCGATGGCACGCCGCGCTCCTACGAGATCGTGAAGCAGGACGCCAACGACCGAGGCATCCTCACGGTCGACGTACCCGCGGGCGTCGAGGTGTACTCGTTCACCTTCGGGTGAGCGGTGCGCCGGATGCGAGCGAGAGGAGGTGGATGCGGCATGCTTGGGGAGATGGTCATCGACGGCGTGGACGTGCCGGAGGACGGCTCGGCGGGAGATCTCGCCGCCGACCTCCTCGTTCGCGTCGCCGACGGAGATCAGCAGGCGTTCGCGGAGCTCTACGACATGCTGTCCTCGCGCGTCTTCGGCCTCATCCTGCGCGTCCTCGTCAACCGCTCGCAGAGCGAAGAGGTGCTGCAGGAGGTCTTCCTGGAGGTGTGGCAATCCGCTGCGCGCTTCGCTCCGAACAAGGGGCAGGGAAGGACATGGATCCTCACCATCGCCCATCGTCGTGCAGTCGACCGGGTTCGCGCCTCGCAGGCGAGTGCCGATCGCGATGTGAAGGCGGGGTTCCGTGATCTGGGGATCGCGCATGACAGCGTCGCAGAGCAGGTCGAGTTGAGCATGGCGGGGGAGCAGGTGGTCGCGGCGCTGGGGATGCTCCCCGAAGCGCAGCGCGAGGCTCTCGTGCTCGCCTACTACGGCGGCTACAGCCAGAGCGAGATCGCCGTCCTGAGCAAGACGCCGCTGGGGACGATCAAGACACGGATGAGAGACGGGCTCACACGCCTGCGGAGCGAGATGGGGGTGATCGCATGAACGAGCGGGAGTTCGCCGAACTGTCGGCCGGACACGCGCTGAACGCTCTGTCCGCCGAGGACGAGCGCCGGTACGCGGACGCTCTCCATACGCATCCGGAGTGGCGCGAGCTGACCGAAACGGATGCCGAGGCCTCCGTGCACCTGGCATCGACGGTCGCCGAAGTCACGCCTCCGGCATCGGTTCGCGATGCCCTGTTGGCGCGGATCGCGCAGACACCGCAGGGCGCGCCTGCCTCGGGGCGGCCGACGACGACAGCGGCACTTTCGGGAGACCAAGCATCGGTTGACGATCCACCGGCCCCCTCGACCGCACGCCGCCGGAGCCGGTTGATGTTCGTGCTCGCCGCCTGTCTCGTCCTCATCGTCGGCATCGGTGCCGGAGCCGCGGTGGTCATCGGGCAGCTGCAGCGACCGGCATCGGTGGTGGCCCTGGAGCAGATCGAGAGCGCACCGGATGCGCAGGAGGCCTCGGTCGAGTTCGAATCGGGGGGAGTCGCGACGGCTCACTGGTCCGAATCCCTCGGCGAAGCGGTGCTGGTCGCCGATGGGTTGGAACAGCTCGACGACGACCTGACGTACGAGCTCTGGTACGTGCGGGGAGACGCGCCGGTGTCGGCCGGAGTCTTCGACGTCGACGGCGAGACGAGCACGGCGCTCCTCGAAGGCCAGATGCAGGCGGGTGATGCGATCGCGGTCACGATCGAGGCAGCCGGCGGCTCTCCGACCGGAGCCCCGACGACCGATCCGATCATCGTGATCCCGACCGCCTGAGCGCGAGTAGCCTGGAGGGATGCCCGAGTTCCGCCGCCCCGTCCGTCGGCCCTCCGCGTCCTTCGACAACTTCGCCGGGTCGGCAGGAGCCGCCGAGAAATCGCGCATCGCGCACGCCACCGCGTCGGCGCTGATCGCCCGCGCACGTGCGGACGAGAGCGGCGAGAGCACCGAGCGCCTGATCGCCTTCACCGCCGATCACGGGATCGATGAGATCGCCGAACTGTGGTCCGCGGCTCCTGCGGTCTCCCTGCCCGGGGCGCTCTGGCGGCTCTATCTCCTGCAGCTCGCCATCCATAACGACCCGCAGACCGTGGCGCTGCTCTATGAGCGCGGCAGGGTCGAACTCGCGACGGCCGACACGGTCGTGGCGGGTGCACCCGCACCGGCGTCTCCGGAGGAACTCGTCGTCCTGATCGATGAGATCCTGCGCGGCGCCTTCCGCGGAGACTTCGCGATCGCTCTCGAACGAGCCGCGGCGTTCTGCAGAGTGCACGCTTCGGGCGCCACTCATGTCGCGGATGACTACGAGGCCACCGAGCCGGAACGCGCCAGCGAACTGACCACGCGCGCCCTCCGCCTGAGCACCTACGCGAAGGACCTCGCCGCCTGCGCCAACGCCTGGCGTGCAGGCATCCTCACCTGACACGCACGAGGACATGAAAAGACCGGGCCGCAAGAACGCCTCTCGGCGGAAGGCCGCTCGCAGCGGCAGAAGTTGGAGCCCGGGGTTATGCGGCCCGGCCAATTCATTGTAACGCGAGGGCGCGGCAGGTATTCCCGACGGCGGCATCGGTCGTAGAGTCGATCCATGGCCCAGCGCTTCGCCCTGATCATCGACCCGGTATCGGCCTCCGACGAGCGCGCGGACTACTCCGATACGTTCACCGAAGTGGATGCCGCGGCCCCGGCGCTCAGCGTCGGAGAGCTCAGCACGCAGCGGGGAGACGGCGTCTTCGAATCGATCGGCGTCGTCGACTCGCATCCGCAGGAACTCGTGCCGCACCTGCATCGCCTCGCGCATTCGGCGCAGCTGTGCGACCTCCCGGCGCCGAACATCGAGCAGTGGCGGCAGGCCGTCCAGGTGGCCGCCGCAGCGTGCCCGCCGGGGGAGTCGGTCATCAAGCTGATCCTCAGCCGTGGTGTCGAGCAGGGGCCGACGCCGACAGCCTGGGTGACGGCCGCCCCGGCATCCGATTTCTCCTGGGTGCGCACGGAAGGCGTCCGCGTCGTGACGCTGGACCGGGGTTACGGCCTCGACGCGGCCGAACGTGCGCCGTGGCTGCTGCTGGGAGCGAAGACGCTCTCGTATGCCGTGAACATGGCGGCGCTGCGCGAGGCGGCCAGGCGCGGAGCCGATGATGCGATCTTCCTTTCCAGTGACGGATTCGTGCTCGAGGCCCCGACCGCGTCGCTGATCCTGCGTGTCGGCGACCGGTTCGTCACGCCGGCGCCGAACGGCGGCATCCTGCACGGCACGACGCAGCTGAGCGTGTACGACCACCTGGCATCCCAGGGGTTCACAACCGACTACGCGCAGGTCCCGGCATCCGATCTGGCGAAGGCGGATGCCGCGTGGCTGGTGTCGAGCGTCCGCCTGGCGGCGCCGATCACGGCGATCGACGGTCGTCCGATCCCCGTCGATCGCGCGTTCACGGACGCACTGAACCGCTACCTGCTGTCCCCACGGGACTGACCGCTTTCGCCGTACGGAAAACCGGGATGATTCTGTTTCGGCTCGGAGCGTCGCCCTGCGACACCCTGAGCCGGGGTTGGAGCATCCCGGTTTTCCCCTCGGGTCAAGGCGGCGAGAATAGCCGCTTCCACGACCGGCCAGTCGTGCAGGATCAAGTCGTAGTCGAACCGAAGCGTCTCATAGCCGAGAGTCGCAGCCACCGCATCCCGGACGAGGTCCTTGTGGCGTTTGTCATCGCCTTCGTGGTTCTCACGACCGTCGGCCTCGACGATGAGGCGGCTGCCGATGACGAAATCGACTTCGCCGACACCGGGGATCAGGACCTGGGTGCGTACGGTGATGCCGATTCGGTGCAGACGCAGCCGAACAAGAGACTCCAGCCCGCTGTCTGCATCGGCCCGTGCGAAGCCGACGAGCCAGCGCATCCGGATAGGAAGATGCCGCCACAGCCAGGCGAGGTCGCCTGGTGCGAGCCGGCTGTGACGGAGTGCGGATTCCAAGGCGGCGAAGAACGTGTCCTCATCCGCGCAGTTCGCGATCTGCAGCAGCACGTTCGCGACAGGCGGGAGAATTCCGACGCTGACCCTCCCGGCATCCCAGTGGATCCGACAGGTCTTGCACGTGGAGCGGGCGGTTCCCTTCGCGCCCAACCAGATGTGGTGCTGATCCGGCGCCCGCAGGATCCAGAGTCCGTGCAGGGCTCCGGCCGCACAACATCCGAGCGTGCCGCCGTGTTCTGCCGCATGCAGCAGGGCGGGCGCTGTGTCCACCGAAGCGTAGACGCCCTGGCGCGGGCGCAGGATCTCTCCGGCGCGGACAGCTCTGGTCAGATCGGCTTCGGCCACGCCGCGGCGGCGCAGCTCGGAGGTTCGCGCCATGCGTCCGAGCGCGCGCAGGACGGCCGCGGCGGGGAGAGACATGGCGAGAGCATGCTGCATCGGGACCGATCAGAGGATCGGCCTACGGCTTCTGTGGACAACTTCCGTTGAATGCGCAATGGTGCAGGGCTAGTCAGCCCAACGAAAAACCCGGACCATCCGGGCATCCATCCGCGTGTCGAGAAGTGACACGCGAGACGGACTCCAGATGATCCGGGTTCTCCAAAAACGAGAATCGAACCGTGGCTCAGATCATCCGAAGCGCCCCGAGACGTAGTCCTCGGTGGCCTGCACGGTCGGCGTCGTGAAGATCGACGTGGTGTCGTCGTACTCGATCAGCTTGCCCGGCTTGCCCGTGCCGGCGATGTTGAAGAACGCCGTCCGGTCCGAAACGCGCGACGCCTGCTGCATGTTGTGCGTGACGATCACGATCGTGAACTCGTTCTTCAGCTCGCCGATGAGTTCCTCGATCGCGTAGGTCGAGATCGGGTCGAGCGCGGAGCACGGCTCGTCCATCAGCAGCACCTCGGGCGAGACGGCGATGGCACGGGCGATGCACAGACGCTGCTGCTGCCCACCGGACAGACCCGAGCCGGGGCGGTCCAGACGGTCCTTGACCTCGTTCCAGAGGTTCGCGCCGGTCAGGGACTTCTCGACCAGGTCGTCGGCCTCGCTCTTGGTGATGCGCTTGTTGTTCAGCTTGACGCCGGCGAGCACGTTCTCCTTGATCGACATCGTCGGGAACGGGTTCGGACGCTGGAACACCATTCCGACCTGCCGGCGCACGAGCACCGGGTCGACGCCCGGTGCGTACAGGTCCTTGCCGTCCAGCAGCACCTCGCCCTGGACGCGCGCACCGGGGATCACCTCGTGCATGCGGTTCAGGGTGCGCAGGAACGTGGACTTGCCGCAGCCGGACGGGCCGATGAAGGCGGTGACGCTGCGCGGCTGGATGTCGAGGGAGACGCCCTCCACGGCGAGGAAGTCGCCGTAGTAGACGTTGAGGTCATTGACTTCGATGCTCTTGGACACTTCAGTTCCTTCGGGTTGCGGCTCAGCGGCCGTTGGTCTTCGGGGCGAACCACTTCGCGATCAGACGCGCGAGCAGGTTCAGGACCATGACGATCAAGATCAGTGTGAGCGCGGACGCCCATGCGCGGTCGAGGGCCGCTTCGGGGTTCGTGCCCTGGTTCATGTACTGGTTGTAGGCGAAAACCGGCAGGGTCATCATCTGACCGCTGAACAGATTCGTGTTCAGGCTCTGCGTGAACCCGGCGGTCAGCAGCAACGGGGCGGTCTCGCCGATGACGCGCGAGATCGAGAGCATGATCGACGTCGTGATACCGGCGATCGACGTCGGCAGCACCACCTTGAGGATCGTCAGCCACTTCGGCACGCCCAGCGCGTACGATGCCTCGCGCAGCTCGTTGGGGACGATGCGCAGCAGCTCCTCGCTGCCTCGCACGACGACCGGGGTCATCAGCACTGCCAGGGCGAGGGCACCCATGAAGCCCATCGAGATGCCGGGGCCGAGGATCAGCGCGAACACCGCGTAGATGAACAGACCGGCGACGATCGACGGGATGCCGGTCATCACGTCGACGAAGAACGTGATGCCCTTCGCGATCTTCCCTCGGCCGTACTCGACCAGGTAGATCGACGTCATCAGTCCGACCGGGATCGAGATGACCGCGGCCATCAGGGTGATCAGCACCGTGCCCCAGATGGCGTGCACGATGCCGCCGCCGTCTCCGACGACGTTGCGCATCGAGGAGGAGAAGAACTCGGCGTCGAAACGGGCGAGGCCGTTGGCGACCACGGTCCACAGCAGCGAGATCAGGGGCAGCAGGGCGATGACGAACGCCGTCGCGACGAGCGCCGTCATGAGGCGGTCGACGGCCTTGCGGCGGCTTTCGGCGATCGAGGAGATCACCGTGATCAGCACCATGTAGAACACGATGCCGACGAAGACGGCTCCGGCGATGTTGAAGTCCGCGATGTCCACGCCGATGGAGGCGACGGCGAAGATCGCGAACGAGATGGCGAAGCATCCGGCGAGCAGGGCCCACGGGGCCCACTTCGGAAGCTTGCCCGAGGTGAGAGCGGCCGAAGGCGCGGGGGCGGTGATAACAGTCATGTCAGTTCGCTCCGGAGAATTCGGCACGGCGGGCGACGATCCAGCGTGCCAGCGCATTGACGGCGAAGGTCACGACGAACAGGATGAGTCCGGTCGCGATGAGCGTGTTGACGCCCGTGTCGTGGGCTTCGGGGAACGCCAGCGCGATGTTCGCGGGGATCGGCGTCGGGTTCGTCGAGGTGAGCACGAGGAAGCTGACCACGGCCGAGGGCGAGAGCACCATCGTCACGGCCATCGTCTCGCCGAGGGCTCGCCCGAGCGCCAGCATGGCCGCGGAGACCATGCCGCCGCGGGCGAAGGGCAGCACCGCCATGCGGACCATCTCCCAGCGGGTGGAGCCCAACGCGAGCGCGGCCTCCTCGTGGAGCTTGGGAGTCTGCAGGAACACTTCCCGGCAGATCGCGGTCATGATCGGGATGATCATCACGGCGAGCACGATGGCCGCGGTGAAGATGGTGCGGCCGGTGGGGGACACCTGGCCGCCGAAGATGGGGATCCAGGCCGCGTTGGCGTTCAGCCAGGCGTATACGGGCTGCAGGAGGGGTGCCAGTACGAGTCCGCCCCAGAGGCCGAAGACGACAGAGGGGACGGCGGCGAGCAGGTCGATGAGGTATCCGAGCACCGATGCGAGGCGACGCGGCGCGTAGTGCGAGATGAACAGTGCGATGCCGATGGCGATCGGCGCCGCCATGACGAGCGCCATGAAGGATGCCCACAGGGTGCCGAACACGAGCGGCCACACGTAGACCCAGAACGACTCGCCGCGGAGGATGTGGTTGCCCGAGGTGTCGGCCTCGAATGCCGGGATGCTCTGGATGATGAGGAACGTCGCGACAGCGGCGAGGACGATGAGGATGATGATGCCCGCGCCGAGCGCGGTGCCGGAGAAGACGCGGTCACCGAGCCGCTGCTTGGCCTTGATCGGTGCGGGGGGTTCCGTCGCCGTCGTGGTGACGACGGGGGCCTGCTCGGTCGTGCTCATGGTCTCCCTGTTTCGGGCGGGTGGGTGAAGAGCGGATTCTGGACCCGCTGATGCCCTCGTGTCCGATCAGGACGCGAGGGCATCAGCGTCAGCGTTCAGCCGGAAGGCTGATGTCAGCCGACCTGGATGAGGTCGATCGCGGCGTTGACCTTCTCGCGAAGGCCGTCCGAGATGGGGGCGTTGCCGGCGTTCTCGGCGGCGGCGTCCTGGCCCTCGGCGCTGGCGACGTACGTGAAGTACTCCTTGACGAGGGTCGCGACGTTCTCGTCCTCGTACTGCTCGCAGCCGATCAGGTAGCTGACCAGTGCGATCGGGTAGGCGCCGTCGGCAGCGGCAGCGGGGTCGACGTCGAATGCGAGGTCGCCCTCGCCGCGGCCCTCTTCGAGAGCAGCGCCCTCGACGAGCTGCGAAGCGGCCTCTGCCGAGTACGCGACGAACTCGCCGTTCACTCCGACGTGCACCTGGCCGAGGTCGCCGATCTGCGACGCGTCGGCGAAGCCGATGGTGCCGTTGCCGGAGGTGATGGCCTGAACGACGCCCGAGGTGCCCTGTGCGGCCTCGCCGCCCTGGATCGGCCACTCGTCCGAGACCTCGTAGGTCCAGATCTCCGGCGCGGTCGCCGAGAGGTAGTTCGCGAAGGTCTCCTGCGTGCCGGACGGGTCCGAACGGTGCACGGGGGTGATCGCGAGGTCGGGCAGCGTGGCGTCCGGGTTCAGCGTGGCGATGGCCTCGGAGTTCCAGTTGGTGATCGTGCCGGCGAAGATGCCCGCGATGGTGGCGGCATCCAGGTTCAGCGCGTCGACGCCCTCGAGGTTGAAGGCGACGGCGACCGGCGAGATGTAGACCGGGATCTCGACGATGTCATCGGTGACGCAGGTCTTGAAGCCGCCTGCGGTGATCTCCTCGGCGTTGAACGCGCGGTCGGAGCCGATGAAGTTGCTCGCACCGGCGAGGAAGTTCTCGCGGCCCGTGCCGGAGCCGGTGGGCTCGTAGTTGATCGTGACGCCCTCGTTCGCGGTCTGGAACGCGGCGACCCAGGCCTCCTGGGCGGCCGTCTGCGAGGACGCGCCGGTCGCGTCCAGCGTGCCGGACAGCGTGGACTCGGAGGGCTCTTCGGAGGAGCCGCCGGCGGGAGCCTCGTTCGCGGCACAGCCGGCGAGTGCGAGAGCGGCGACGGCGCCGACGGCGCCGATACGTGCGATTCGGGAGATCTTCACTGTGGATCCTTCGATCGATGATGGGTGGGGCCCGGTGCAGGGCACACAGTGACGCTAGGGGTGACGGTTAACGAGACTCTCCCGCGCAGGTAAACGAGAGGTGAACGGGCGGCAACCCTCTGGGGTGCCCGCCGCACGCCGTCAGACCGTCGGGACGTGCGTCTCGATCGCGATGATCCCCGAGCCGGGGTTCGTCGTGGACAGATGCACGACGGAGAATGCGGCGACCTCGAGCGCGGACGCACTGGACACGTAGGAGCCGCGCAGCGTCCCGGTCGCCAGCGCGATCTCGGTGAGCACATCGGGCAGCACAGGTCCGTGGCTGCAGATCACCGCGGGCTTCCGCGACCGCACGCGTTTGCCGATGACGGCGCGGACGTCGGAGAATCCGTCCTCCCAGGCATCCTGGCTCAGGCGAGGGGTCTCGACCGGCACTCGTTCCAGCGCTCTCGCGAGCGGCGCGACGGTCTGCACGCACCGGACGGCGTCGCTGGTGACGATCTTGCGCACGCCGAACGCGCGCAGCGGGCCGACGATCGCCTTCGCCTGGCGCTTGCCCCGCTCGGTCAGCGGGCGACCGGCATCCGGACCATCCCACTCCGACCGGGACATCGCCTTCGCATGACGCAGCGCGATCACGGGGAACGTGTGCAGCACGCCGTCGTCCACGAGCGTCTCGAACGAATCCAGGATCTCGGTGTCCACGGGGTAGCTCAGCTGGGCGCGCGCCTTCTTCAGGCTCACCCACTCGATCGCGGCGATCTCGCCGTTCGGGACGAAGCTCGAGCGGCGGATCGCCTCCTCGGTCGCCTCCGCAGCCCAGTAGTGCACGACCTTCTGGCGCTTCGGACGCATGAAGTAGCGGCTCACCCCGACGGGAACTCCGAGCGCGACCCGGATGCCGGTCTCCTCGTGCACCTCTCGGACGGCGGTTTCTGCGAGCATCTCGCCCGGATCGACCTTGCCCTTGGGGAGCGTGACGTCGCGGTACTTCGTGCGGTGGATCAGCAGGATGCGCAGCTTGGAATCGACCAGGCGCCACACGACGGCCCCTGCCGCATACACGGCCTTGTCGTCGCGCACCACCTCGAGGGGTGCGCCGTGCTGCGTCCGCCCGAGGCTCATCGCACCGAACGGCTCCGACGCCGCCTGCGGATCTGGCTCATGGTCTTATCCTGCAGGTCGATGAGCGGCTTGCCCGCGGCATCCACGGTGTGGCGCATCCAGACGCCGCCTTCGCCGAGATGCCAGGAGTTGGTTCCGTCGTCCATCGCGAGGTCGAACAGCGTGATGAGCTCCTCGACGTGCGCTGGATCGACGACGCGCACCAGCGCCTCGACACGGCGGTCCAGGTTGCGGTGCATCATGTCGGCGCTGCCGATGTGCACCTGCGGGTCTCCGTTGTTGTGGAAGGCGAAGATCCGGGAGTGCTCGAGGTACCGGCCCAGGATGCTGCGCACGGTGATGTTGTCCGTGATCCCCGGCAGATCCGCGCGCAGGCTGCAGATGCCCCGCACCCACACGTCGACCTTCACGCCGGCCGCGCTGGCGCGATACAGCCCGTCGATGATCTCCTCATCGACCATGGAGTTGACCTTTATCCGGATGTGCGCCGGCTTGCCGTCGACGGCGTTCTGCCGCTCGTTCTCGATATGGCGCAGCAGACCCTTGCGCAGGTGCAGCGGTGCGACGAGCAGGCGCTTGAACTTCTTCTCGATCGCGTATCCGCTGAGCTCGTTGAACAGGCGCGTGAGGTCCTTGCCGACCTGCGGGTCGGCGGTGAACAGGCCGAAGTCCTCGTAGATGCGGCTGGTCTTCGGGTTGTAGTTGCCCGTTCCGACGTGCGAGTAGTGCCGCAGCATCCCGTCTTCCTCGCGGATGACGAGAGCGAGCTTGCAGTGCGTCTTCAACCCGACCAGGCCGTAGACCACATGGACGCCGGCCTTCTCGAGCTTGCGCGCCCACACGATGTTGTTGGCCTCGTCGAAACGCGCCTTCACCTCGACCAGCGCGAGCACCTGCTTGCCGGCTTCGGCCGCATCGATGAGCGCCTGCACCACAGGGCTGTCGCCCGAGGTGCGGTACAGGGTCTGCTTGATGGCGAGCACGTGAGGGTCGCGCGCGGCCTGTTCGAGGAACGCCTGCACGCTGGTCGCGAAGGACTCGTACGGGTGGTGCACGAGCACGTCGCGCTTGCGGATGCTGGTGAAGATGTCCCTGCGCTCGTTGTTGTCGCCCGGCTGGAAGGCCAGCGCGGTCGTCGGCAGGTGCGGCGGGTAGCGCAGATCGGGGCGCTGGATGCGGCTGAGATCGAACAGACCGCGCAGATCGAGCGGCCCGGGGAGGCGGTAGACCTCCTTGTCCGTGATGTCGAGCTCCTTCACGAGCAGGTCGAGCGTGAGGTCGTCCATGTCGTCCGTGATCTCGAGACGGATCGGCGGACCGAACCGGCGGCGCAGCAGCTCGGCCTCCAGCGCCTGGATGAGGTTCTCGCTCTCATCCTCTTCGATCTCGACGTCCTCGTTGCGCGTGAGGCGGAACGCGTGGTGGTCGAGGACCTCCATGCCGGGGAACAGGTCGCCGAGGTGGTTCGCGATGAGCTCCTCGAGGCGGAGGAACCGCTTGATCTCGCTGGCCCCTGGGACCTCGACGAAGCGGGGGAGCATCGGCGGCACCTTGAGGCGCGCGAACTCCTGCCGTCCGGTACGTGCGTTGCGGATGCGGATGGCGAGGTTCAGCGACAGGCCGGAGATGTAGGGGAACGGGTGCGCCGGATCGACGGCGAGGGGCATGAGCACCGGGAAAACATGGGCCTGAAAGTACTCGCCCAGGGCGTCGCGCTCGCCGGCGGTGAGCTCGCTCCACTCCGAGATCTCGATCCCGGCATCCGCCAGCGCGGGGCGGACCGAGTTCGTCCAGACACCGGCGTGTCGGAGTTGCAGAGCGTGCGCCTCCCGCGAGATGTCCGAGAGCACGTCCGACGGGGCGCGCCCGACGTTGGTCGGAACGGCGAGGCCCGTGATGATGCGGCGCTTGAGGCCGGCCACGCGGACCATGAAGAACTCGTCGAGGTTGCTCGCGAAGATCGCGAGGAAGTTGGCCCGCTCGAGCTCGGGGAGCGCCGGATCTTCGGCCAGCTCGAGCACGCGCTGATTGAACGCGAGCCAGCTGAGCTCACGATCGAGGTAGCGGTGGTCGGGAAGCTGCGCGTCCTCGAAGCCGAGAGCGTCGAAGTCGTCGTCCTCCGCGTCTCCGAGACCGGCATCGGCGAGTGAGGGATCCATCATGGGATTCATCTAAGCACCGCCAGGTGACGCGCGCGTGAACGGCGTCGCCTCAGCGGGCACCGGCGAGTTGGTCATCCTCGTAGATGTTGAAGCGGTAGCCGACGTTGCGGACCGTGCCGATGATCTGTTCGGCATCGCCGAGTTTGGCGCGCAGGCGCCTGACGTGCACGTCGACGGTGCGGGTTCCTCCGAAGTAGTCGTACCCCCACACCTCGCTGAGCAGCTGCTCGCGGGTGAAGACGCGCGACGGGTGGGTGGCGAGGAAGTGCAGGAGCTGGAACTCCTTGTACGTGAGGTCCAGCGCGCGGCCGTGGAGCTTGGCGGAGTACGACTGCTCATCGATCGTGACGCCTGAGGCCTGCACGCGAGCGGGCTCCGACTTCTCCTCGCTGCGGGCGATCGCGAGTCGGATGCGGGCGTCGGCCTCGGCGGGCCCCGCGGTCGACAGCAGGACGTCGTCGATGCCCCAATCGCCCGACACCGCGCTCATCCCGCCCTCTGTGACGACGAGCAGCAGCGGAGCATCCTGACCCGTGGTGCGCAGCAGTTTGCACAGCGACTTCGCGCCGGCGAGGTCGTGCCGGCCATCGACGATGACGATGTCGCTCTCGGGCGCGGAGACGAGCTGGGCCGGCTCCGCGGGGATCTGACGAACACGGTGGCTGAGCAGATCGAGGGCGGGCAGGACCGACTCCGCAGTGGGAGCAGATGTCAGAACCAGAAGCAGGGCCACGCAACGTCCTTTCGGGCGTCCATGACCGTCGCCCTTGACGACGATCGCGAGCGACGCCGTGCGCCCATGATACCGATGCCGGTGCCGTACATGTCGCGCGGAGGGTCGGATGGGGGACAATGAAGGCATGTCCGAACCCGCTCTGGCTCCTCGCAACGCCTTCACCGGGATGATCGTCGTCTGGGCGGTGGCGCTGCTCGCGGCCGTGGCGATCGGCATCTTCGTCGTCGAGCCGTGGCGCATGCCGTCCCTGCTGGTGGCGTTCGGCGGCGTCGTGCTGCTCGCGTTCGCCACGCAGCTAGGATACGGCCTGACGCACGGCTTCATCGTGCGGGTCTCGGCCAGCATCATGGGAGCGCTGCTGCTGATGGGCGTCATCTCGGTCGGCTTCGGCCTCGCCGCCATCTCCACCGCGGGGTAGAGTGACGGTATGGATCTTTTCGCGCTCGAGCTCTTCTTCATCGGTCTGCTCGGCCTCGCGAGCCTCGCGATCGTGTTCGTCTCCGGAGTCGTCCTGCGGAACCTCTTCCGCGGCCAGCGCTGATCGATCGTGCTCGAGCTGCCGACCGACCTCCCCGCGGATCTCGTTCCGCTCTCCTGGCTCCTGGGTGTCTGGGAGGGCACCGGAGTCATCGACTATCAGGTCGGTGACCACCACTACGAGGGCGAGTTCACGCATCGCGTGAGCTTCAGCCACGACGGCGGACCGTATCTGAACTACTCCGCGACCGGATGGCTCGCCCGCGGCGATGGCGAGGAGTCGGTGCCCCTGGTCGCCGAGACCGGATTCTGGCGCATCGCGCGTCCGGCCGGTCCGACCGACGCGGGCCCCGCGCTGCTGCCGCCGATCGAAGACGCCCCCGCCCGCACGGTCGACGACGTGGAGCTGCTGCGCGCTGAGTCCGGTGGATTCCCGCTCGAGGTCTCGATCGCGCACTCCGACGGCGCGCTCGAACTGTACCTCGGTGAGATCGCCGGTCCGCGCATCGACATCGCGACCGATGCCATCGTCCGCGGCGCCGGAGGCAAGGACTACGCCGCGGCCACCCGCATGTACGGTTTGGTCGACGGCCACCTGCTCTGGGCGTGGGACATCGCGGCGCTCGGTTCCGAGCTCGGCTCTCACGCGTCCGCTCGTCTGGCCAAGGTATGACGGGTTTCGCGGATCTCCCCGGCGCCGTGCTGGACGACGGCGTCGTCGCGCACTACGGCGAGCCGATGCGCGAACAGCGGCGTCTGCTGTCTGGAGACGCCGTCGTGCTGCACGGCGACCGCACCGTCATCGAGGTCGCCGGTCCGGAGCGACTGAGCTGGCTCGACTCGTTCACGTCCCAGGCCACCGCGCGGCTCGCACCGGGGGAGAGCAGCGAATTGCTGATCCTCGACCCGCAGGGGCGCGTCGAGCACGCCGCGGGCATCGTCGACGACGGTGCATCGGCCTGGCTCATCGTCGACACCGGCGATGCCGAGGCGCTGCTGGGCTGGCTGAAGCGCATGGTGTTCCGCTCGCAGGTCACGATCGAACCGCACCCCGAGCGCGCACTGCTCGGGTTCTTCGCGGGCGGTGCGGCCGAGGCCGCGCTCGCCGGAGCGCTCGTCTGGGCGGATCCCTGGGAGCACGTGCAGGCTGGTGGGCATCAGTACGCCGACGTCGCCGAGCACCCGTCCGCGGGTTACGCCTGGCGCATCGCCATTCTCGAAGCGGATGCCGCGGCATCCCTCGCCGGATCCGTGGAAGCCGCAGGGCTGCTGGCGGCCGAGGCGCTGCGGATCGCCGCCTGGCGTCCGCGGTGGGCCTCCGAGGTCGACGAGCGATCGCTGCCGCACGAGACCGATTGGATCCGCAGCGCCGTGCACCTGAGCAAGGGCTGTTATCGCGGACAGGAGACGGTGGCGAAGGTGCACAACCTTGGTCACCCACCGCGCCGCCTCGCTGCGCTGCACCTGGACGGCAGTGACGATGTTCTGCCCGCGCCCGGTTCGCCCGTGTTCGCAGGGGATGCCGAGGTCGGGCACGTGACGTCGGTCGCACGCCACCACGAGGACGGCCCGATCGCGTTGGCGATCCTTTCGCGCCGCGCGCCGGAAGGCGACCTCGTCGTTCGCGTCGACGGTGTGGACATCGCCGCGGCGCAGCAGATCATCGTCCCGGCCGATGCCGGTGCCACAGCAGATGTCCCCAAGCTGACGCGCCTCTCCCGCCGCACCTAGTCCGGCGCGACCGCCGACCACGGCACGGTCAGCTCACCCAGGCGCCACCGGCTGCGGCCGCCCAGAACCGGCCATCCCTGCGCCTTCAGTGCCGTCACCGCGGCGATGAACCGCTGAGTCGCACCGAACGTCGACAGGGGAGCGGCTCTGTCCCACTCCCGGTCGAGGCCGACGAGCAGATCGTGCACACGCTCGCCGGGGACGTTCCGATGGATGAGCGCCTTCGGCAGGCGCTCTGCGACGATTCCCGGCCTCTCGAGCTCGGCCAGTCGCAGTGAGATGGTGAAGCGCGCCGGCACTCCGTCCGCGGTCACATCCACCCAGCTCGCGATCCGGCCGATCTCGTCGCACGTTCCCTCGACGAACAGTCCGCCGGTCGCCAACCTGCTCGCGACCGTGCGCCACGCGTCTGCGACGTCCGCCTCGTCGTACTGACGCAGCACGTTCATCGCCCGGATGATCGCGGGACGACGTCCGCCCGAGACGGGCACCTCGAATCCGCCTCGCTCGAATGACACCCGGATGCCGGCGTCGAAGGCGGTGCGACCGGCACGGACCTCGGCGAGCTGGGCGCGGGCCGTCGACACGCGCGCGGGGTCGAGTTCGAGGCCGAGGACCTCGGCATCCGGGCGCACACGAGCGAGCCGCGCGGCGAGCTCGAACGCCGTGACCCCGCTGGCGCCGTAGCCGAGGTCGATGACGAGAGGGTCCGAAGCCGCGCGGAACACGGCCGAAGCGGCGATCCACCGATCGTTGCGCCGCAGGCGGTTGGTGCCGGTGGTGCCGCGCGTCGGCCTGCCGAGCGGAGATGACGCCATGGGTCAATCCTGGCAGGGCTGCTCGATAAGCTGGAATCATGACGCGCACCCTGATCCTGCTCCGCCATGGCCGGAGCGAATGGAACGAACTGAACCTGTTCACCGGATGGGTGGACGTCCGCCTGAACGCACAGGGCGAGGCCGAGGCACGCCGCGGCGGCGAGCTGCTCGCCGAGGCGGACCTCCTGCCCGACGTGCTGCACACCTCGCTGCTGAGCCGCGCGATCCAGACCGCCAACATCGCGCTGGACGCAGCCGACCGCCTGTGGATCCCCGTGACCCGTTCGTGGCGTCTGAACGAGCGGCATTACGGCGAGTTGCAGGGCAAGGACAAGGCCGAGACGCTCGAGCAGTTCGGACCCGAGCAGTTCCAGCTGTGGCGTCGCTCATTCGACGTGCCGCCGCCCGAGCTCGACGACGCCAGCGAGTTCAGCCAGGTGAACGACCCGCGGTACGCGGGCATCGACGGCGAGGTGCCGCGCACCGAGTCCCTCAAGCTCGTGATCGACCGCCTGCTGCCGTACTGGGAGAGCGCGATCGTCCCCGACCTGGAGGCCGGCAAGACGGTCCTCGTCACGGCGCACGGCAACTCGCTGCGCGGCCTCGTCAAGCACCTCGAGGGCATCAGCGACGACGACATCGCCGAACTCAACATCCCCACCGGCATCCCGCTGGTGTACGAGCTCGACGAGAACAACGTCCCCACCGGCCCTGGTCGCTACCTCGACCCCGAGGCCGCCGCAGCCGGCGCCGCCGCGGTCGCCGCGCAGGGCAAGAAGTAGGACGACACGACGAAGGCCGGATGCTGTGACAGCATCCGGCCTTCGTCATGAACGGGTCAGGCGTGCCCGAGCTCCTGCTGCTCTGCCACCTGGGCTTCGAGCGCCAGCGCGATGTCCTCTTCCTGGACGGCCCAATCGCCGGTGGAGAGGTAGACGACCTTCTTGGCGACGGCGACCGCGTGGTCGGCGAAGCGCTCGTGGTAGCGGCTGGCGAGCGTCGCGTCGACGGTCGCATGCGCCTCGCCCTTCCAGTTGTCGCTGAGCACCTTCTCGAAGACGCTGGCGTGCAGCTCGTCGACGTCGTCGTCCGCGTTGCGGATCGCGTCGGCGAAGCGGAGGTCCTGCGTGCGCAGCAACTCGCTGAGGGTGCGCGAGATCTCGACATCCAGCTCGCCCATCTTGGTGAAGGTGCCCTTGAGGCCCTTCGGGATGGCGCGCTCGGGGAAGCGCAGTCGTGCGAGCTGGGCGATGTGCTCGCTCATGTCGCCCATCCGCTCCAGAGACGCGCTCACGCGCAGGGCCGTGACGACGATGCGCAGGTCGCGGGCGACCGGCTGCTGGCGTGCCAGGATCTCGATGGCCTGCTCGTCCAGGGCGACCGCGAGCAGGTCGATCTTGGCGTCATCGGCGATGACCTCTTCGGCGAGACCGACGTCGCTCGTCGCGAAGGCGCGGGTCGCCTTGTCGATCGAAACCGTGACGAGATCGGCGATCTCCACGAGGCGGGACTGAAGGTCCTCAAGGGACTGGTGGAAGACTTCGCGCATGTGCGGCGCAACCTTTCGGGTCTCAGCGGCGTGGTACGGCCGATCGGTGGGCGCAGCGCCTCGTGCGGGCCCGAAGCGATTGTGTTCGTCGAAGGTTAACGAACGGTGCCCAGAACGTGAATAGTAGTTCGCCACGACCCGCTGTGGCGCGGAAACCCGCAGAAGTCGTGGTGAACGCACTCTACGCTTGTTCTATGACCACGCCGCAGATCGCGCTGCTCGCCCTCGCCATCGGTGTGCTCATCGGCGCGGGGATCTGCGGCCTGATACTGCTCGCCTACCGGGCGCGTGCGGAGGCCGAAGCCGAGACGTCGACGACGATTCCGCCGGGCATCACGGACGTCCTGCTCAGCATGGAGGATGCGGCCTGCGTCGTCGACGCCTCCGGACTCGTGCTGGCGACTTCGCACGCCGCCGAGCTCTTCGGGATCGTGAGCGGCTCGACGCTGGAGAACCAGGAACTGCGTCAGCTGGTGCGCACCGTCCGCTCCACCGGCGCATCGGAGACCGAGACCATGCGCATCAGGCGCACCGGCACGACGCTGGACCCCCGGCTCGTGTCCGCGCGTGCCAGCGCGGTGGGCGCCCGGCTGACCCTCCTCGTCATCCGCGACGTCACGGAACAGGAGCGCCTCGATGAGATGCGCCGCGACTTCGTCGCGAACACCAGCCATGAGCTCAAGACCCCTGTGGCCTCGGTGAGTCTGCTGGCCGAGGCCATCGAGTCGGCTGCCGACGATCCGGCTCAGGTGCGGGCGTTCGCGAGCCGCATCTCGGCGGAGGCGACGCGTCTCGGGCAGCTCACGGGGCGCATCATGAGCCTCTCGCGGCTCCAGGCGGCCGACGGGCTCACCGACGTCGCCATCGTCGCGATCGACGAAGTGGTCGCGGCATCCATCGAGGCGCATGCCATCCAGGCCGATTCCGCAGGGGTCGAGCTCGCCAGAGGCGGCGACCGCGACATCTGGGTGCGCGGCGACGCGCAGATCCTGATCGAGGCCGTCGGAAACCTCATCGCGAACGCGATCGTCTACTCACCGCGCGGATCGCGCGTCGGCGTCGGCGTCAGGGCCGCCGAGGGGGTCGTCGAGATCGCCGTGTCCGACCAGGGCATCGGCATCTCGGAATCCGACCGTGAGCGGATCTTCGAGCGCTTCTACCGCGCGGACGAAGCCCGCTCCCGCCGCACCGGTGGCACCGGGCTCGGTCTGTCGATCGTCAAGCACGCGATCCATCGCCACAGCGGCGAGGTGCGGGTCTGGTCCCGCCCCGGCCGTGGATCGACCTTCACCATCCGCCTTCCGCGAATCGATGCCCCCGAGCCGGAGGACATCAGCAGGAAGACCAAGAAGAAGCGCACGAAGAAGGCCGCGAAAGCGGCCCGCGCACGAACCGGAGAGAGCGTATGACCCGCATCCTTCTCGTCGAGGACGAACCAGATCTCGCCGATCCCCTCGCCTATCTGCTGCGTCGTGAGGGCTACGAGGTCGAGATCGCCGAAGACGGCCCCGGTGCGCTGAACGCGTTCCGGGAGCAGGGCGCCGACATCGTGCTGCTCGACCTGATGCTCCCCGGGATGCCGGGCACCGAGGTGTGCCGCCAGATCCGATCGACCTCGGCGGTTCCGATCATCATGCTCACGGCGAAGGACTCCGAAGTGGACATCGTCGTCGGGCTCGAGCTCGGTGCGGACGACTACATCACCAAGCCCTATTCGTCCCGCGAACTGCTCGCGCGCATGCGCGCCGTGTTGCGCCGCGTCGTGCAGGCCGAGAGCGAACTCGACGAACGCGTGCTGGACGGCGGGCGCGTGAGCCTCGACATCGACCGGCACACCGTCACGGTCGCAGGTTCCCAGATCAACATGCCGCTGAAGGAATTCGAGCTGCTCGAGGTCCTGATGCGCAACTCGGGTCGCGTGCTCACCCGGGGGCAGCTGATCGATCGCGTCTGGGGCAGCGACTACTTCGGCGACACGAAGACGCTGGACGTGCACATCAAGCGCATCCGATCGCGCATCGAGGAGAACCCGTCCGACCCGACGATGCTCGTGACTGTCCGCGGTCTCGGTTATCGCTTCGAGGGCTGACCCCTCGACGGGCTCAGCGCACGACGGACGAAGAAGGCCGGTCACCCGTTTCGGGGACCGGCCTTCTTCGATGTCAGGATGCCGAGGCTCAGTGCTCCTCGGACTCCGAAGCGTCCGGCTTGTCGGTGGGCACCGGCGTCTCGGTGGGGACGGTGACCTCGTCGTCGATGCGGATCTCCTCCTCAGCGGGCTCCGGCACGAGGTCGGAGTAGTAGGGGAGGGCGCCGTCCAGCACGGGGACGTCGACTGCGTCGCCGGTTCCGTCGCCGGACTGGAAGTAGACCTCGACCGTGGAGCCGGGGGCGAAGGTCAGGTCGCCGTCGGCGTCCGCGCTGTCCAGCAGCAGAGGTTCCTCGTTCGCGCCGAGGCTGACGGTCTCTTCGGCGGGGACCTCGATCTCGAAGGGCTCGAGACCCTGCAGCTCCACCGTGACGACGACGTCCTCGTCGGTCGGGTTCACGAACGCCGCGACCAGGTTGCCCAGTTCGCCGCTCTCGTCGGCGATGATCATCGCGTTGCGGATGGCGACGGGGCCGGACGAGTCGGCGACGTTCACCCCGTCGGATGCGGAGTAGGCGATGGTGCTCGCCTGGGGGGTGATGAAGGTGCACCCCGTCGCACCCGTCAGCACGACAGCGCTGAGAACGACAGACGCAACAAGGCGCGATTTCACGGGTCCTCCTGAGATGCGGCGGGAAATGCACGTCCATTCTATGCGTACGCCGGGGCGGCCGTCGGGACGGAGGGGGCGCAAACCTTAGTGCATGTCGCCTGTGGTATCCTGGAGGTTGCCGAAAGGACACGCTTTTATGCTTTTTGAGGTTGGCGAGACCGTCGTCTATCCGCACCACGGAGCCGCGACGATCATCGAGGTCAAGGACCGTATCATCAAGGGCGAGACGAAGAAGTATCTGAAGCTCAACGTCACGCAGGGGGATCTGATCATCGAGGTCCCCGCCGAGAACGTCGACCTCGTCGGGGTTCGCGACGTGATCGGCAAAGAAGGGCTCGACCACGTGTTCGAGGTGCTGCGCGCCCCGTTCACCGAGGAGCCGACCAACTGGTCGCGTCGCTACAAGGCGAACCTCGAAAAGCTCGCTTCGGGGGACGTGATCAAGGTCAGCGAGGTCGTTCGCGATCTCTGGCGCCGCGATCAGGACCGCGGGCTGTCCGCGGGCGAGAAGCGCATGCTGGCGAAGGCTCGTCAGATCCTCATCTCCGAGCTCGCGCTCGCAGAGAAGATCGACGAGGACAAGGCCGGCGCCCTCCTCGACGAGGTGCTCGCTTCCTGAGCGGATGACTTACGAGAAAAGGCGGATGCTTCGGCATCCGCCTTTTCTCGTCTGCGCAGGTAACGTGAGAGCGTGACCGTGCTGCCCGTACCCGATACCGCCATCATCGTCGTCGCGGCCGGATCGGGCACGCGTCTCGGCGCCGGCGCCCCCAAGGCACTCGTGGGGATCGATGAGCGTTCGATCCTGCGCCATGCGCTCGACGGCGTGTTCGCTGCAGCGCCGATGCAGGTGATCGTCGTCGCACCGGCGGGATTCGAGGGGGAGGCCGAAAGCGAGCTGCTCGCGGCGGCCGGCGACCGGGCCGACTTCGGGCGAGTCGTCACGGGCGGGGCCACGCGACAGCTCTCGGTGGCGGCCGGACTCGCCGCGCTGTGGGCCGATGTCACCCGCGTGCTCGTGCACGATGCCGCACGGGCACTGACGCCCTCGGCGCAGATCGACGCCGTCGTACGAGCGGTCGCCGGCGACGCGGGAGCGATCCCGGTGCTGCCGGTCGTCGACACCCTCAAGCGCGTCGAGGGTGCGGCGGTCACGGGCGGCGTCGACCGATCCGAGCTCGCCGCGGCTCAGACGCCGCAGGCATTCCCGAGGCTTCCGCTGGAAGCCGCCTACGCGACCGCTCTCGCCTCGGGCGTCGAGTACACCGACGATGCGGCGCTGTACGCCGCAGCAGGGCACGACGTGCACCACATCCCCGGGTCGGAGCGCGCCTTCAAGATCACGACGCCCGCAGACCTCGAGCGCGCACGGCAGCTGCTGGGCGCGGTGGCGTCCGGCCCGGTCATCCCGGTCGTGGGGGTCGGTACCGACGTGCATGCCTTCGGCGGTGAAGGAAACCTCTGGCTCGCCGGCCTGGAATGGCCGGGGGAGCCCGCGCTCTCCGGGCACTCGGACGGGGACGCCGTGGCCCATGCGATCGTCGACGCGCTGCTGGGGGCCGCAGGCCTCGGCGACATCGGCCAGCACTTCGGCACGTCGCATCCGGAGTATGCGGGAGCGCACGCCGACGTCTTCCTCGCCCGCACGCTCGAACTGGTGAACGAGGCGGGCTGGAGCATCGGCAACGTGTCTGTGCAGTTCCAGGGGAATCGGCCGCGGTTCAGCGCCCGCCGCACCGAGGCGGAGCAGGCGCTGTCGAGTGCGCTCGGGGGAGCGCGCGTGACGGTGTCGGCGACGACCACCGACGGTCTCGGGTTCCCCGGCCGCGGCGAGGGGATATCGGTGACCGCGATCGCCGTTCTCGTGCCGGACGTTTCACGGATCCGATGACGAATCACGGAGATTTTCCCCCGATCCGTTCGTGATTCGTCACAGCGTCCGTGATTCGTCGCACCTGGCGGCCGTTCAGCACCGCCCCGGTAGGCTGTTGCAGTGACCATCCGTCTCTACGACACCCGCGCACAGCAGCTGCGCGACTTCGTGCCTCTCGACCCCGAGAACATCACGATGTACGTGTGCGGACCCACGGTGCAGTCCGGCCCGCACATCGGGCATGTGCGCAGCGCCCTGAGCTACGACATCCTGCGGCGCTGGCTGCAGCACCGCTACGGGCGCGTCACGGTCGTGCGCAATGTCACGGACATCGATGACAAGGTGCTCGCGAACGGCACGGACGCCGAACCCTGGTGGGCTCTGGCTTATCGGATGGAGCAGGAATTCGCCGCGGCCTACGCCGGCATCGGCATCCTGCCTCCGACGTACGAACCCCGCGCTACCGGCTCGATTCCGCAGATGCAGGAGCTGATCCAGACGCTCATCGAGCGCGGGCACGCCTACGCGGCTCCGGACGGATCGGGAGACGTGTACTTCGATGTGCGCTCCTGGCCGGCATACGGCGAACTCACGCGGCAGTCCATCGACGCGATGGAGGCCGCGGAAGACGCCGACCCTCGAGGCAAGCGCAACCCGCAGGACTTCGCCCTCTGGAAGGGCGCCAAGCAGGACGAGCCGGCGGATGCCGTGTGGCACTCGCCCTGGGGCGACGGTCGCCCCGGATGGCACATCGAATGCTCGGCCATGTCGAAGCGGTATCTCGGCGCCGAGTTCGACATCCACGGCGGCGGACTCGACCTGCGCTTCCCGCACCACGAGAACGAGCTCGCGCAGTCGACCGCGGCCGGCGACGGCTTCGCGCGGTACTGGGTGCACAACGGCCTCGTGACCGTGGACGGCCAGAAGATGTCGAAGTCGCTGGGCAACGTCACGCTCGCCGCCGATGTCCTCAAGGCGCACGATCCGCTGGTGGTGCGCTACGCGCTCGCCGCGGCGCACTATCGTTCGAGCCTCGACCTGACGGAATCGTCGTGGGCGGAGGCCGAAGCGGCGCTCGGCCGGATCCGAACCTTCGTGGAGCGCGCCGGGCGCGTGGTCGGCGACGAAGCAGCATCCGATTCCGGTATCCCGGATGCTTTCGCTGCAGCCCTGGACGACGACCTCGGCATTCCTCAGGCGCTCGCGGTGCTGCACGAGACCGTGCGCGTCGGCAACACCGCGCTGGACGCTCGCGATGCCGACGGCGTGCGGGCCGCGCTCGGTTCGGTGCTGTCGATGCTGTCGATCCTCGGCATCGACACTCGCGCGCAGCAGCAGACGAACGGCGCAGGAGCCGAGGCATCCGCCCTGGACACCCTCGTGCGCACGATGATCGACCAGCGCGCGCAGGCGCGCGCCGACAAGGATTGGGCAGCGGCGGATCGCATCCGCGACGCGGTCGCTGCCGCAGGCATCACTCTGGAGGACACTCCGGACGGAACACATTGGAGTATCGATGGCTAAGCCAGGCAACCCCTCAGCGGGCAAGGGCAAGAAGAAGGGCCCGACCAAGGGAACCGGCGGGCTCGGGCGCAAGGCGCTCGAGGGCCGCGGACCGACGCCGAAGGCGGAGGATCGCGCCTGGCACGTCGCTGGTAAGCGCAAGGCCGCAGCCGAGCGCTACGCGGCGTCCGGCGGCAAGGGACGCCCAGGCGTCGCTGGCAAGCGGCAGACGTCGGGCGGCAACCCGAACCGCTCGGCACGCGCGAAGGACAACACCTCCGACACCGAGACGGTCACCGGGCGCAACTCCGTGCTCGAGGCGCTGCGTACGAAGATCCCCGCGACCGCGCTGTACATCGCGCAGCGCGTCGAGATGGACGACCGCGTCAAGGAGATGCTCGCGATCGCCAAGCACCGCGACATCCCGATGCTCGAGGTCACGCGTCAGGAACTGGACCGCATGGCCGGCTTCGACGGCGTGCACCAGGGCGTCGCGCTCAAGGTGCCGCCGTACGAGTACGCCCACCCGCAGGATCTGCTGGAGAAGGTCATCGCTCGTGGTGAGGTGCCGCTGTTCGTCGCGCTCGACGGCGTGACCGACCCGCGCAACCTGGGCGCGATCATCCGCTCGGCCGCGGCCTTCGGCAGCCAGGGGATCATTCTTCCGCAGCGCCGCTCGGCCGGCGTCAACTCGGCGGCGTGGAAGACGAGCGCCGGAGCCGCGGCGCGCATCCCCGTCGCGCTGGCCACGAACCTCACGACCCAGCTCAAGGAGTTCAAGAAGCAGGGCGTGTTCGTGCTCGGTCTCGACGGCGACGGCGACGTCCTGCTGCCGCAGCTCGAGCTCGCCGATCGTCCCGTGATCATCGTCGTCGGATCCGAGGGCAAGGGACTGTCGCGCCTGGTCACCGAGACCTGCGATCAGATCGTCTCTATCCCGATCTCGACCGCCACCGAATCGCTGAACGCCGGTATCGCGACCTCCGTCGCGCTTTACCAGGTGTCCACCGTCCGAAACGCGCTGAAGTAGCAGAGGGGAAGCACATGGCTCGCATCGTCGTCATCGGAGGAACCGGCTACGCCGGACGCCACATCGTCCAGGAGGCGGTGAACCGCGGACATGAGGTGATCTCGGTCTCGCGTTCGGCGCCCGCGAATCCGGTCGACGGCGCGTTGGCCGTGCAGGGCTCGGTGCTCGACATCGACGCTCTCGGCGACGTCTTCGATGGTGCGGATGCCGTGGTGTCCGCCCTCTCGCCCCGCGGCGACATGGCGGAAGCAGTGCTCGGCGCACTCCGCGGGCTCATCGCGAAACTGAGCGGGACCTCCACCCGGCTCGGCGTCATCGGCGGTGCGGGCGGCAGTCTGGTCGCCCCCGGCGGCCCTCGGCTGTTCGACCAGGACTTCCCCGAGGAGTACAAGCACGAGGCACAGGTGGGCATCGACTCACTCGCGCTTCTGGAGGCGTCGGATGCCGGTCTCGACTGGTTCTTCGTCCACCCCGCCGAGGTCTTCGGGCCGTGGGCAGAGGGGGAGCGCACCGGTCACTACCGCGACGGCGGCGACGTCCTCGTGCGCGATGCCGACGGCAAGTCGTTCATCTCGGGGGCGGACTTCGCCATCGCCATGGTCGACGAGATCGAGCAGGGCAACCACCGCCGCGAGCGATTCACGGTCGGCTACTAGATCGAAATGCCCCGGTCCCGCTGAAGCGGGGGCCGGGGCATTCGTGTGCGACGAGCGCTGCGTCAGTCCCGGGTCAGCGGACCTTGAGCTCGCGTCCGTGCACGGTCAGCGCGTAGATGACGAGGATGTCGAGAGCCAGCACCGTCAGCGAGAGCCAGGGCTGCGCTGCGATGAGGGTCAGCTGGGCGATCGCGTTCAGGGCGACGAGGATGATCGCGATGACCCTCGCCCAGGTCGCGCCTCCTGCGAGAGCGAAGCCGATCAGCAGGATCAGCGCGCCGAGGATCAGATGGAACCAGCCCCACGCTTCGATGTCGAGCGAGAACAACCCCGCATCGGCGACGAAGTAGAGGGTGTCGGGGCCGATCAGTGCCTGCAGTCCGTGGAAGACGTTGAGTGCACCCGAGATGATGAGGATGACGGCGGCGAAGACGCCCCATCCCACCCAACCGGTGGCAGTGGTGGTGTCGGTCATGGGATTTCCTTTCCGTATGCGGATCGGTCCTATTCTGAGAGCAGGCTGCGTGCGGCCGCCTCATGCAGGTCGCATGATTCGTTCGCCTGCGGGTGCTGCGTCACACCAGATCGCGCCAGTCGAGCGCGGCCGTATCGTCCGACACCGGGACGGCGTCGGTGACCACGGGGATCGCCATCGTCTCGGTCGGCGGGCCCATGATGGTGGCCTCGTCGCGACGGTGTCGCAGCACTTCGTTGATGTAGCTCGTCAGCACTTCGGCGAGTGGCACCGAACGACCCTGTGCCTGCGACAGATACCAGCGGTGCTCGAGCACCTGGTGGAAGACCTCCGCCGGTTCGAGCTTGGCTCGCAGGTCGTACGGGATCGCGCGGACGACCGGCTCGAAGACGCGCGTCAGCCACTCGTGCGCGTACATCTCCTCATCCGCCCATTGCTTCTTCGACCGCGCGCGGAATTCGTCCAGGTCGTTCAGCAGCCGCCGGGCCTGGTTCTCTTCGACGTCGAGGCCCGTCAGGCGGATCAGGCGTCGCTGGTGGTGACCTGCATCGACGACCTTCGGCTGGATCTCGACGAGAGTGCCGTCCGCCGTGGTCGACATGGACATCTCGTCGATGTCGAATCCGAGGGCGTTCAGCCGCTCGACGCGCTCGGTGATGCGCCAGGTCTCGTTCGCCGAGAACGACTCGTGGGCGGTGAGAGCACCCCAGAGGGAATGGTAGGACGAGACGATGCCATCGGCGATCGCCACGGCATCCACGCCGTGCTCGAGCCGGCCACCGGCGGCGAGGTCCATGATCTCCCCGGCGATGTTCGTGCGGGCGAGATCGAGATCGTAGGCGCGCTGACCTTCGGTGAGTCCTTCCTCGTGCAGCTCACCGGTCTCGGCATCCACCAGGTAGGCCGCGAAGGCCCCGGCGTCCCGGCGGAAGAGGGTGTTCGACAGCGAGACGTCGCCCCAGTAGAAGCCGACGTTGTGCAGACGCACCAGCAGCAGCGCCAGGGCGTCGACGAGACGGGTCGCGGTGTCCGGTCGCAGCACCCGGGTGAAGAGGGCGCGGTACGGCATCGAGAAGCGCAGGTGCGAGGTGACGAGTGCGGCGGGAAGCACGGTGCCCGCGGCATCCGTCCGGCCGTCGATGACGGCGACCCTGGCCACGCACGGCACGTCGAGCTTGGCGAGGTTCCCGAGCATCTCGTACTCGCGTCGCGCCATCTCGGAGGTGGTCTCCTTGACGGCGACGACGCGTCCGGAGAGATCGGCGAAGCGGACCAGGTGCCGGGAGAGACCCTTGGGAAGCGAGACGATGTGCTCGGACGGCCACTTTGCCAGCGGCACCGACCAGGGCAGTCCGAGGAGTCCGGGGTCGACGGCGCTCGCCGTGATGCGCAGTGCGTCCTGCATCGGGTCTCCTCGCTTGTGTCGATCCTGGCAAACGACGCGGCGCGGGCGACCAGAAGGTCAGCCCGCGCCGCGTGTGTGGTGTGCTTACGCCGCCGAGACGATCGGCTTGTCGTTCAGACGCTCACCCGACTCGAGGTCGAACGCGTGCACGTGGCCGGGGTTGGCGGCCAGCGTGACGGTCTCGCCCGCGTTGGGGTGGCTGCGGCCGTCGACGCGCGCGACGATGTCGGAGCGCTTGCCGTTGATCTCGGTGTGGCCGTAGAGGTAGCCGTCAGCACCGAGCTCCTCGACGAGGTCGACCGTGACCGGGATGCCCTTGCCGTCGGCGGGGCCGACGGTGATGTCCTCGGGGCGGACGCCGACCATGACCTGGCTGCCGTGTGCGCGGCCCACCGTGTCGCGGTCGAGCGGGACGACCTCGGAACCGAAGCGCACGCCGCCCTCGGCGAGGTCTGCCGGGAACAGGTTCATGGCGGGGGAGCCGATGAAGCCGGCGACGAACACGTTGTTCGGCTTCTCGTACAGGTCGCGCGGCGTGCCGACCTGCTGCAGGATGCCGTCCTTGAGGACCGCGATGCGGTCACCCATGGTGAGAGCCTCGGTCTGGTCGTGCGTGACGTAGACGGTCGTGACGCCGAGGCGGCGCTGAAGCGACGCGATCTGCGTACGGGTCTGGACACGGAGCTTGGCGTCGAGGTTCGACAGCGGCTCGTCCATGAGGAACACCTGGGGCTGACGCACGATGGCGCGACCCATGGCGACGCGCTGACGCTGACCACCGGAGAGGGCCTTCGGCTTGCGGGTGAGGTAGTCCTCGAGGTCGAGGAGCTTCGCCGCCTCGAGCACGCGTGCTGCGCGCTCTTCCTTGCCGATGCCGGCGATCTTGAGCGCGAAGCCCATGTTCTCGGCGACCGTCATGTGCGGGTACAGGGCGTAGTTCTGGAAGACCATCGCGATGTCGCGATCCTTCGGCGGGACGTCGGTGACGTCGCGGTCGCCGATGAGGATGCGGCCGGCGTTGACCTCTTCGAGGCCGGCGAGCATACGAAGCGACGTGGACTTACCGCAACCGGAGGGGCCGACCAGGACGAGGAACTCGCCGTCTCCCACTTCGAGGTTGAGCTTGTCGACAGCGGGACGGGTTCCGCCGGGGTACAGGCGGGTGGCGTCATCGAAAGTGACAGTTGCCATTGCATTTCTCCTTCACCGGCAGGTACGTGCCGGACGATCCGTTGTGATGGAAGCGGCGGGGTGCACCCGCCGTGGCCCACCGTTGGGCCGAGTTCAGTATGCCATGACTTGCCGCATCTGGGTATTTCCCAGCCTGCCTCGTTAGCATCGATACCAGTGCTGCTCCACTGAGTGGCCATTTGGGGGAACCCGTCCCCGCAGACTTTCAAGAGGAACGATGTCGAGCGACGAAACGCCGAACGTCCCCGCCACCCGCAATACCCGCGAGGCGGTCCGGGAGAAGGCACAGCAGGTCAATGCCAAGCAGTCCCGCGCGCGCATCGTGCGTCGGATCATCATCGGACTGGTGGCGGTCGTCGCCGTCGGTGCCGTTGGCACCGCGGTGGCGATGGCGGTCAACTCGTCGGTGTCCGAACCGACGATGAACCCCGCCGGCCTGGACGACGACGGCGTCGTCGTCCACGAGATCACGGGGGCGACGATCGCCAACGGCGAGATCCCCGCGACGCCGACGGCGGTGCCGACCGAGGCAGGCGAAGAGGCGACTCCCACGCCGGAGCCGACCGCTGCCGGTGCCGTCGACATCCACATCTACGTCGACTACCTGTCGCCGGGTGCCGGTGAGTTCGAGCGTGCCAACGCCCTTCAGCTGACCGGCTGGATCACCGAGGGCGCAGCGAGCGTCACCTATCACCCGGTGTCGCTTCTCACCGCGAACTCCAACGGCACGAAGTACTCGCTGCGTGCAGCCGCCGCGGCGGCCTGCGTCGCCGAGTACTCGCCGACGCAGTTCTACGCCTTCAACCACGAGCTGCTCATCGGCCAGCCGGAGGTCGACAGCGACGGCCGCTCGGATGTCGAACTCGCCGACCTCGCCGGCGCCGTCGGCGTCGACGCAGGCAAGAAGGTGCGCTCGTGCATCGAGGGTCAGGACTTCGTGTCCTGGGCGAAGGATGCCACGGCTCGCGCGCTCGAAGGCCCGCTGCCCGGCTCGGAGGACCTCGCACTGAGCGCGGCTCCGATGGTCGTCGTCAACGGACAGGCCTACGTCGGTTCGCTCAACGATCCGGCCGAGTTCTCGCAGTTCGTGCTCACCGTCTCCAGCGACGCCTACTACGAGGCGACCGAGACGGCGACGCCGACCCCGACGCCGTCGGAGACTCCTGCCACGACCGAGACACCGGCGACCGAGACGCCCGCCGAGTGACATCCGCCGACCGGTCCTGAGCCGGTCGGCGCGGTGCCATAGAATCTCTCATGCGGCGTCCCGGCGCCGTACGCCGACTTAGCTCAGCTGGTAGAGCACCTGTCTTGTAAACAGGATGTCGCGGGTTCGAACCCCGCAGTCGGCTCCACTTCCTCACCTGATCAGACCGGAAATCGCTCTGGTCGCGTTTTCCGCATTATTCCGCATGCACCGTATTCTGCACCCTATGGTCGCGGCCGGACTTGCGCTGTGACTATGCTCACGCTCATGTGGCCCTTCCGGAAGCGACGCTCGCGGACGTCCGCACCCGACGTCTCGATCGCGAGCGTTGAGGTCTACGACGGTAACGGCGAGCTTGTGTCACGTGAGGACGGCCCCAGGGAACCGATGTCCGACGAGCGGTTCGAACAGATCGTCGCTGAGATCGAGGAAGACAAGGCGCGTCGTGCGCAGTGGGCGAGTATGCGGTTCGTGCGCGGCATGTCCTTCGAGGACGCGGCCGATGCTGTCGACCAACTCAAACGTGAGGGCAAGCTCGAGGAGGCGCTCGATCTTGCGTACGCGTGCAGTGACGCCATGGAGAGGGCGAACGCGATCATCGGGGTCGCTACCGCCGGGTCATGGTACAAGCGTCAGGCGATCATCCTCCGCAAGATGGGCGACTACGAGGCTGAGGTGCGGCTGATCGAGGATCTGCAACGTCGGTTCCCAGACAAGGGGTACCTTCGAGATCGGCTCAAGCGAGCGCGTGAACTCGAAGCGAAGAGCGGGCGGCCGTGAAGACGAAGGAACAGGCGCTGCGCGAGGTGGGACTCATCGTCGCGGAGGTCGCCGAGATCGTGCGGCACCTGACGCCGGAGGAGGCCGCCGCGAGGGTGTGGCACCCTAGCGGGCCCTCGCTTGAGGAGCTCACCGAGCAGATCCGGGCGACGGGGTTAGCTCGCGGAGAGTCCGATTGAGTGTTCGGCAGCCTCTCGGGCAACAGGCGCCGACTGATCCTCTAGTTCGCCGCTGATCTCAATCAGGAAGTCGGCGAGACGCTCCAGACAATGTTCGCGACTCCTCGCGCCTTCGAGACGGCGAGCGACGGGGAGGGAAGAGTCCGGTTCCGCTGGCATGAGGTCTAGCCTCTCCCGGACCACCGACATACGCTGTCGGCATGGTCAACCTCGATGCCGCGGCTCAGCAGCACTGCCCGCATGATGACGTCGTGATGCGGGAGATCCCCGGCGCGTACGAGTGCCCTGAGTGTGGGCACAGGATGAACGTGCCGAGCGTGCCGATGCCGCCCGAGTTCGGCGGTCCCGCGTTCAAGGGATTCTGACCCGGGGGAATGCCTTCCGCTGAGTGAGTCCCTGTCGCGCTCAGCGGAAGGCGCGAGAGCAGGTGTACTGGTTCTCCCCAGAGCCGCGTCCACGACGCTCTCTGGGCAAAGGATACGTCTCAGCCCAGCCGATGTCCATGATCGCGATAGGGGTGACGCTGGTAGCGCCCGGCCGATAGCCTGGGCCGTGACGTCGCATGGGACTTCTGCAACGTCAGCCGGGTGGAGTCCCCAGCAAAGCCTGGCATCGAGGCCCCGGTCAGCTTCCCCAGAGCGGTCGGGGTCTCGCCCTATCCGACTCAGGTGTAGGCGCGGTGGAAGTGCCAACCGTCCTCGGCCTTGAAGACGTCGAAGACCATCGACTCGCCGGCGTCGTTCGTGCCCTGGAATCGCCACCCGTAGAGCGAGCCGTGATGGCCGGGCTCGACTTCCCAGATCGATCCGCGCAGCCGTGTCGGGACGTCTGTGACGCGCCACCGTTGCCCCGCGTAGACCATGCGGGAGGGGATGTCGTTGGTCATCCATATGGTTACGGGGTGTTCGATCACGGTCGCCTTCATGGGTTAAGACCATAGAACACTCTTTCGAATCTTGCTAGCCTGGATCGAGGCCGGAGGAAGGACACACGCGGCCATGGGGACCAGCAAGCGACTCGCCGAACACTACGACCGGCAGAGCGAAGAACGGCTCATCGCGAAGGCCGCGAGCGCGGGACCGCTGCAGTCCCTCTCAGACCGCGAGCTCGCTCTCGAGCGGCACCCCGTCACGATCTACCCGCGCGCCTCGCAGCGACGCGTGAAAGCGTGGGTGCGATTCGGCCCGGAGGTAGTGCACGTCTACGCCACACTTCTCCGGTCCACGCCGACCGCTGCGGGCATCGAGTTCAAGGCCCAAGACCAGGTCTACCGGTGCTGGGTGTGGGGCAACGCCGTCGAGGTCGACGATGTCGCCGGCCAGGCGTAGCCTGACGACCATGTGCGGACGCTTCGCGATGGATGCCCACACCGACGAGCTCGTGCGCGAGTTCGTCGCTGACGGAGGCAAGCCCGAGGACTGGTGGAAGTCCTGGCATGGCTCGTACTCGATCGCCCCGACCGATGACGCGGTGATCGTCCGCGACCGTGGAGAAGGCCGCATCCTCGAGCTCGTGCGCTGGGACTGGCAGAAGCCCGCGAACCGACCCAAGGGTGCACCGATCATCAACGCGCGCATGGAGAAACTCGCGCAAGGCTTCTGGGCACCCGCGTTCTCCGCCGCCCGGTGCATCGTCCCCATGCGCGGCTACTACGAATGGACCGGAGAGAGGGGTGACAAGACCCCGCACTTCCTCCACGGCAACGGGCTGCTCTCCGCCGCCGGGCTCACATGGTCGATGGAACTCCCGAACGGCGAACGCTCCCGCTGCATGGTCGTCATCACCCGGGAAGCGCGAGACGCCGGCGGCGACATCCACGACCGCATGCCCGCGTTCCTCACTCCCGACACCTGGGAGCAGTGGCTCACCCCGGAGAAGATCACCGGGGACGCGAAGAACGACATGCTCGCGATGCTCGACCACACCTCCGCCGACGTCGCCGCGACCATCCGACACCACGTCGTCGACCGGCGCGTCAACAACTCCCGCACAGCGCCCGCCGACGACCCGGCGCTGATCGCTCCAGCCTCTTAGGAGGAAGGCGATAGCCTGACCCGATGCATGGCGCCACTCTCTGGATGGATGACGACGGGCAGCTGTCTGCCGTGATGAAGCACCACCTGGTCGCGACAGTGAATAATCACGCATTCATGGCCGCAATAACCGGGGATGTGCTCGACGCCGCTCTCTGTGACGAGGGAACACAGTCCGAGGCCGAGCGCAATGCCCGGCGGCACGTCTTTGCGGCAGTCGAGCAGATAGTCCTGTACGCCGGGAGGATTTCCGCGCTGATCGATCCGATCATTAGCACGCGGAAGCTCGACCCGGCGGTCAGGCGTCTTCGTGATGCGCGCTCTGGGTTCATGCGGGAACTGTTCGATCCGCAACGCATCCCGTCCTTGCTTGATCGCGCGGTCCGAAACACAGTTGAGCACTACGACGAACGGGTGGAAGTAGCGATCGCGAACGCCCGCCCTGGCGCGGGTTGGGTTACGGACATGATCGGCCCGTCGACGGGAATCGTCCTTGCGGATGGCACCTCCGGAATCTGGCAGCGGCGATTCGATCCGATTACCGGTGAGTTCGAGATTCTGGGTGAGACGACGAATCTGAAGACCCTGCTCGGCGAGCTCCACGTCGTGCACGAAATCTCTGGCGAGTGGCTGCACTCGCACCCTCGGGGCTGAGGCGCACCAGACAACGACGAAATCCCCCTCACCCTGCCCGGAGGCTAGGTGAGGGGGATCTGTAGAGTTCGGGCATGGGATTTTGGGATCAGTTCTGGCCGGGATGGCTCAGCGGGTTGGCTACGGTCGGGGCAGCCGCGCTCATTACATGGGCAGTAGCCCGAATTCGCGCCGGCAAGCGCCCACGCCCTGCTTTTCGTCTGTCGAGGCACCCGGCCGGGCACTGGTCGTTGGAAAGAACCGCACGTCAGACTGCCTACAACATTCGGGTGACACTGGGGCACAACGGCGAGCGCGTCGTAAGCCCACACCAAGACCTCATGAGCACCCGGCTTGAACGCGGCGCCAAGACCGACCTCCTAACGGATGGCGCAGAATGGTCATCTGCGACCATCAGTTGGACAGAATCGCCTTCCTACAGCGCGTCGACATGGATCGATGCCACCAAGGCGTCCTACGACCTCGTCCCCGAGTGGAGAGAGCGCCCTTCACTGAAGAAGTGGCTGGGCCGGTTGCTGTCCTAGCGGCGCCCTCTGCGGAACCCCATCCAATACGCCAGCGCGACCCCGGGGAGACATCCGAGCATCGCTGCCACCGTCATTGACCAAAACGTCATGCTCCTGGCTCCCGTCGCGCATTGTCCATTGCGGCCTGAGCGGCGTTGATCACGGCCGGGTCGCTTGCATTGGCCTTCGCGACGGTTTCCTGCACGACGACCGTGTTCGAGTCGAACAGGGCCTGAGCCTTATCGGATACGCCAGTCGGCTTCCACAGCCCATAGTGCAGGCCGACGGCGATCAGGAATGTCGGGATGGCGAGCAGCAGGCCCTGCCCGAGGTCGTATGGGATGCCGTTGGCGATCGCCGTGCCGAGCTCGGTGAGCAGGGATGTGACGAGCGCGAGGAGAGCAAGCAGCAGCGCCTTGGCGCCGGGGCGCGTGACCTGCTTCGTGACGAGGCCGACGAGCAGCGGCAGGACCGTGCTGACGAGCAGCTGGATAACCAGCAGCGGATCGAGGGTGAAGGTGATCATGTTCTGTCCTTCCGGGGACGGGATTGGATATCGAGCGGGCGGCCGTGGTGTGACGACGTCCACAGCACCCAGGTGAGACGGATCGCGGTGGCGGCGACTGCCCACCATGTGAGAGGACGGAGGATCTCGCGTCCCCAGTACTCCGGGCCGAGCCATCGGCCGAGGAGCGACAGGAGGGCGACGGCGAGCAGCGCGCTCACGAAGTACATCAGCGAGCGGCCCGCCTGCGTCAGCCGCCAGTTGAAGAACACGGCGTACGAGATCACGAACGTCGCCGCCGCGATGAACGCGACGATGATGCCGATGTCGGCGAGGCGGTCGGTGATGGTGAGCAACTCAGGCATGACCCCTCCGCGTGTACGTGATCTGAATGGACTCGCCGAAGTGGTTCAACTCGCGCCGCGCGCGGAGGTACCCGGACAGCCGGTTGATCGCTGGCCCTTGCGACTCGAGCTCACGCTGATCACGGTTGGCGCGGGCGCGCATCGTCTGCGCCTCCCGGATGTCGTCGGGGATCGAGACTGGCTCGGTCGGTGTCGGCTTCTGCTTGCGGTGCCACATCAGGCGCCTCCCGCTCTGTCGGCGACAGTGGGTCCGGAGGCTTGGAGGAACGCCTTCACGACCTTGTTCGCATCGATCAGTTCGCTGTTCTGCGCGCGCACGACGGCGTTCACTTCCTCCGTGGCCTTCGCGGTCTGCTTCCACTCGTCGCCACGAGCGACCGCGTCGGCGGTGCGCTTCTCGGCCGCCTCAAGCTCGCGGTCGTGTGTGGTCTTCGGGATCAGCCGACCGGTGAGGATCATCATGACGACGAGCACGAGGATCGCGACCGCGCCGATGTCTCGGACGGTGGTGTTCGCGAAGAACGACAGCACCTCATCCATGGCTCACCTCCCGGCCGCGTCGAGCAATGCACGCATCACGCGACGCTGAACAGGTACGCGTCGCAGTCGAGCAGGGTCACCGTGACGGGGCCCTTGTTCGTCTTCGGCGCGTCGAGCCGCACGTACACGGCATCCCCGGCGGCAAGGCCACGCTTGAACTCCCGCGACGCGCGGATCTGCCCGTCCTTGTCGACGACGAGGCGCTCGACGTAGTGCGGCGAGTTCTTCACCGGCCGCGCTTTCGTGGCCTGCCAGATCAGCGTGAGCTCGAGGACGTCGCCGGGGGTGCCGGTGGCGTAGACGTGCGGCGTGATCGAGTAGGGGCCGATACCGCCGACGACGTTCTTCGCCTGGCTCGTCGCCAGTCCCGCCTTGTCGTGCAGATAGAACCCGGCACCCGGCTTGACCGTGCGACCGGCGGCGCGAGCATCCTTGTCCTGGTAGTGGTAGGTCTTCACCTTGATCTCCTTCGGCTTCGTCGGCGTGACGCCGCTGGTCGATCCGCCGGACGGCGGGGTCTTGAAGATGTTGGGGACGTCGAAGTGCCAGCCCTCGCCGAAGCCATCCCCGGAAGCGATCAGCAGGCCGAACCGTCGGCACCACTCGCGAATCCAGCGGCCACGCACCGAATTTCGGTTGGTGATCCCTGCATCGGAGCCGGTGTCGCGGATGTCGACAGCGGCCTTCGTGCCCTGGATCTCGTGGTTCGAGGTGCCAGGGACCGCGACCGTTCCGGCCGGGGAGATCCGGTACCAGCGGACACCGCGCCACACGCGGGTGTCGTAGACGCGACGACCGCGGATGTTCCCGGCGGTGACGTACCGTTCCCGGAAGATCTGCTCCTGGCGGGCGTAGGTGCGGATCGCCGAGGTGACGATGACGTGCACGCCGAACAGGCGGAACAAGTCCGCGTCGAGCAGCATGATGACGTAGAGCATCCATGGCGTGAGCAGTTGCCCGTCGCGCTGGACGTAGGTCGGTGAGCCTCCCATCGGTCAGCCCTCCGATCCGACGTCTTCACCCTCGGAGACGTAGACCGTCCCCTCGAGCGAGCTCGTCACGTACACGAGCTCGCCGAACGAGTCGAGGCCGAAGCAGTCCGCTGTCCCGTCGCCGTCGATATCGACGTCGGACGGGAGTAGCGGACGCTCCACACCATCGGCGCGGTAGCCCTGCAGGATGCTCCGGATCGCCTGATAGTCCTCGCGGGACAGATCGGCTGCGGGAGTGGACATGCGTGGTCCTTCCATGCGAAAGCCCCGCACTGTGGCGGGGCTGAGTATGGCCCTAGAGTGTGGCCATGGTTCAGGATGGTGCGCGGCGTCCCTGTGCGTTCTGCGGGGAGGTCCGGAAGCTCACGAGAGAGCACCTATTCCGCAGCTCCTTGAAGGGCCGCATTCCGGCATCGCAGGGACTTGGACGGGTACGCACCGGCGGAATCGGATTGGAAGACAGCACGGAGATTCCCGTTTCTATCTTCGACATCACGGTCCGGGAAGTCTGTGGCCCTTGCAATGCCGGGTGGATGAACGACATTGACGTTCACGTCGAGGATTTGCTGATCGAGCTTGCGAACGGTGCGCGGTCACAGGTTCCGTCTAGTCGGATCGCGGACATCTCGCGGTGGGCGACACGAATCGCCCTCTTACGAACGCTTGGTGAGCGCACGCTATCTGGACATGCCCATCAGACGCTGTTCCACCAGTTCTTCGACACCCGGCTTCCCCCACCCCACACTGTCATTCGATTGGCCGTACTCCCTCACCTCACGTACGAGGGTGGTTCCAACAGCTATGCCCGCTTCGCCTCTAAGGACGTCGACCCGGCTGAGACTGATCTTGACGAGCTGAGCACGCTGAACCTGGTGTCGTGGGGCATCGGGTTTCTTCTCGTTCACGTGGTCCTCGCTTCTGACGGTGGCGCTGTCGACGCCGGGAGACATGTCGATCGGATGCTTCGGGTTATGAGCGGACCGATGCCTCGCGTATGGCCGGGTGCGCGGCGCAATGTTGCCTTCACGTCCGTGCTCGATCCGGCGGATCTTGATCACCTGACCAGTCTTGGATTCCTCCTCAAAGGGGATGAGCCCGCACCATCACCTCGACGTTCCGGCCTTTTCCGCCAAGGCAAGTGACCCCAAAGGTCGGAGAGCCCCCACCTCTCCGACCCGCTCAGGACGCTGGTGCGAGCATCGCGAACAGTGCCGCCGCCTGGTAGACGTACCCGATGGCGTTCGGGTGGGTGTTGTCATCCATGAGGCCGCGGTCGTGCGCTTCCTGCCAGTCGCCGATCACGCTGGCGAAGTCGACAACCGGCAGGTTGTGTGCGTCGGCGGCGTCCCAGATCGCCTTGTACGAGTCCAGCCGGGCCGGCGTCTGCTCGATCCCGCCCGGCGCGAGCGCGACGACCGGGATGACGAGACCGACAAGCAGCGCGTACAGCGATGCCATCCGGGCGGCGTTGGTGGGGCCGTCATCTCCGGGAACGTTGGTACCCAGCCCGACGAACACCGCATCCGCGTCACCGGCGATCGCCTGAAACGACTCCCACAGGCCCGTGCCAGGCACAGCCGTGTACGCGCCCGGCAGCCAGCCCGACGCGGACGAGCCGGACACACCGAGGTTGGTGACCTTCAGCGGAGCGCCCTGGTAGGCCGGGGCGAGGCCGAGCAGGTGCAGGTCCGGCAGCGGCGAGGACAGCACGTAGGTGTGCTGCGTGTTCCCGGTCACGGTGGGAGTGATCGGCGTCAGTGCACCGCCCGCGGGGATCGGGAACGTCTGTGCCGCCCCGCCGTCCACGCTGATCGTGATCGACCCGCCGCCGACCGACGACACCCAGAACGAGCCCCCGGTGTGGTTGAAGTCGGACGCGAACGCGGCAGTGCTGCTCCCGGCGCCGTTCTCGACCACACCCACGCGCATGTTCGTGGTTCGCTCGAATCCGGTCGTGGTCCACCGGTCGTCCCAGTTGTTCTGACCGGTGGCCTGAGCGGTGATGAACCCCTCGACAGCGCCGAGCATGCGCCGTACCTGCCCGGGCAGCGAGTACCCGGCGAACGTGCCAGCGCCGAGGCTCTCGACCGTGCTGTCACCGGCGAACACAACATGCCGGGACTCGGCCACGATGTACAGGGCGGCGGCGACAATCCCACGGATCAGCGACAAGCACGGCGATCCGGCGTTGTACACCGGGGCCGACCACACGTGCGGACGGGCCGTGTCTCCCGCCCAGGGCGGGAGCAGCTCCCCGCCACCGCCGCCGATCTGACCGTGGGTCACGTAGCGCACGTCGAGCACCTTCGCCGACGCCTCCGACGGGCCGTCGAGGGTGCCGTTCAGCGTGTAAGTAGCGGACACCATGTCAAACCACCAGCGGCTGGCCGTACGCGACGCCCGGCAGCGGCAGGCCGTCGTCCCACCATGGAGCGTCGGTCTGGAACTTCAGTACGCCGGAGTACGTCGTCCCCGCGACCCCGTTGAGCAGGCTGATCGTGCCCGACGTGGGCGCCACACCGATACGAGCAATCTCCGCGCCGGTTGTTGAGCGGATGGTCATGAATTTCGTGACCCGAGGCGCGCCACGGCCCGTCGTCGAGCCGATGCTCCCCGTCCCGTCGAACTTCACCGCCTCGAGCTGCACCTCGCTCTCATTGCCGATGCGCTGGTAGAACACGCGACCCGACTCGACAGCATCGCCCGGGACGAGCTCCCGCAGCCCCGTGTTGCCGAGCTCGGTTGTCACGCCGGCCACGATCATCGCCAGTCGGCGCTGCGAGTTCGTCACGAACTGCAGTGCTCCCTTGTCCCAGAGGGTGTTTTCAGGTGTAGCCATGGTCTGGTCTCCTCACCAGTTAAATGCCGGCGTGGCCAGCGGTACGGGGAACGGGGTGGGACGAACAACCCACTCACCCGTGTGGTCGGGGAACATGTAGTGCGTTGCGAGGGGGCCGTTCGGGCCGTCCCAAACCCAGTCGCCCGCTTCGAGATACACGCACTTCCCCAGCGCAAGCTTCGATGTCAGCGCGTCTTCGACGGCGGCGTTCGCGGCGGCGATGATCGTCGGATCGTTCGCGATAATGTCGGCCGCAATCGGCGTGATCAGGTCGATGATCGCCTGCCGTGTCAGCGTCCCGATCGTGTTGACCGTGAACGCCATCGTGATGTCGGATGCCGCGTCGACCTCGCCCCAGTAGATGAGAGCCATCAGACAACTCCCTTCGGGCCGTAGATCTTGATCGCCGGGCCGGTGATGTCGAGGTACACGACGTTGTTGAGCGTCTTAGGGGGTGGACCGAAGCCGAACAGGATGCCCCGCAACCCGACGCCCGGTCCCAGCCCGGAGATGTCGCCACCCTCGCCGGGGAAGAATGGCTCCCACTCGGCATGTCCGCGAGCGCGGTTCGGTTCTGTTTCGTTGGCCTGGTACTCGTCGACAAGCCATCGGAGGTCAGGGACGTACATCAGGCCCGGCTGCGATTCGAGACTCACCGATCCCGCGCCGGTGGTCGGGTTCAGGGTGCCCTTCACCTCGCGGTCTGTGAGCAGGCCGCGGGCGAGCGATGTCGCGACCGGGCGGAACCAGATCTCTGGTTGCAGGTTCGCGGGGATCACTGCGAGGTTCGCGTCCCACGCGTTGTATGTGACGGTCACCTGAGCCATGGGCCCTCCAAACTTCTGCCACAAGGGGCGTTGAAATGTATTGCGGAACGGCATACACTCTCGACATGGCAAAGACACCGGTCCGGGCAGTACGGTTGGACGACGAGACCTGGGAACGGGTCAGCCAGGTCGCTGCCGACAACGGGATGCCCGCCGCTACTTACATCCGTCGTGCGATCCTTCGCGCACTCAAAGAGGACGAATCATGAAGACCCGCATCGTCGCTGTAGCCGCGCTCCTGCTGCTCACCCTCACCGGGTGCGCCGGGACCCCGGAGAGCGCGTCCAGCGAGCCGGAGCAGGCCAGCGAGAGCGCCGCGCCGCTCACCGCCGAGCCCACGATCCCCGATGCCGAGGCAGGCACCGACGAGGCGTACCTCACTGCCGTGCGGGCGGCGCTCGAAGCGAACGGTGGCAGCAGCATTCCGGACGCAACCGATGAGCAACTCATCGCCGCCGGCCAGGACGCATGCGAGCAGATGCGAAGTGGCACGGAGCTCAAGGAAGTGCGTGTCGTGGAAGGCGAGCAACCGACTGAAATCGGCTACGTCGCTTCCGGACTGATCGCGGGCGGCGCCGCGAAGCACCTGTGCCCCGACATGGACATGAGCTAGAGGCCAGACGCCCGTCGAAGTTGGCCGAGACCGTTTTCGTAGTAGACGCCTTGTGCATACTGCGGGCCCGGCGATCCGCTGGGCACCCCGGCGAACGAGATGCCGTTCGCGTCGGTGGCTGACACCGAGAGGCCGGTCTTCCCAATCGATGCGCCCGACGATGTGACGACGGCCGCGTAGTTTCCCTGGATCATCGAGACGCCGCCGCCGGGGCCAGCCTTCACGACCGCGCCACCCGGGAACGACACCTGCCCACCGCCGGACGGATCAACCTCCATGCCGCCGGCGAGGATCTTCCCGGTAGCGCCATCGATCACGATCTGCGAGCCGCCGGCGCCGACGTAGATCTTGCCGCCCTCGATGCGGATGCTCCCGGCGGTGAACTTGCCGAGGAGGTCGAAGTTTCCGCTGAGGAGGACGTTGCCTGCGAGGTCGCCGTCACCGGTGAAATCCCACGGGCCGACCTGAGTCCATTTCCCCTCGGAGAACACGTCACCGGTGATCGCACCGGGGCCTCGCAGCCGCCACTGCCCGATGAGGTCGAGGAGCGCGCCGGAGTCGAGTCGCAGGACGCCCCCGATGAACCGGAGGCGACCAGAGCGAACCGATGCATTCTCAAGCCATCGCGGGGACTGCAACCGGGTGATCTGGCGCTGCATCTTCTTGAGGGCGTCCCCGAGCTTGCGCGTGATGTCGTCAACCATGCTTCTGCACCTCCGGGGTGACGCTCATGCTCAGGTCGCCGGAGAGGCCGATAGAGCGGAGAGGGTGGACGCCGTCGGCGAGCCGCTCGCTGCCGAACACGTGCACGTCGAGGACCCGCCCGATGTCGGCGATCGACGGGCCATACCCGCCGATGTGGAGTTGGATGCCCCACTGTTCGATCGGGTAGTTCCTGCGACGGAACTCGGCGTCGGCAGCGGCCTGCAGTCGGACCTGGTCGATGATGTCGGGGAACGTGACCTGTACGTCCTGGACGGGCATGTCGCGGATGCCGTCGCCGGTCTGTGGGGAGAACGCCCAGAGTCGGTCTTCACCGGAGCCGTTGCCGAACGCGAGGATGCCGGTACGCTGCACGTCGACGTCGTGGTGAGGCTCAAGCAGTGTGACGATCGACCCCGGCGCGCGGGCGGGGAGAAGGAACGGCGATCCGGTGACGATCGTCTGGGCGGCGCGCGCCTCGTATCGGAGGTAGTCGGTGCTGGTCAGGTACGGCGCCAGGTCGGTCTCGGCGCCGTCGTCCTCGATCTGGCCGATCATGTTCTCAACGAACAGGCCCTCTTCGAACAGCCACTCGGCGTTGAACCCGCCCGAGCCGTCGGCCGGCAGGTCGATGGGGAGTTCCCATCCGGGGACCGCGCCGCCCTTCGTACCCTTGTTCAGTACGGCCCGGAGCGCTGCCGCCCAGGACCGGTTGGCCACCGACAGCACGACGCCGCTCTTCACGTACTCGTTCACTCCGTGGGGGAGACGTGCGCCGAACAGAGCCGAGCGGAGTTCCTTCGACCGGAGCGGGAGAACCGGGGAGTTCTCCGGCGCCCCGTCGTCGCGGATGACGCCGGCGTAGGCGACGTGCTTTCCCCAACGCTGCACGATCGTGTACTTGTTGCCGCGGGTGAGCTCGTTGATCAGCGACTTCTCGAGCCCGGACCCGCGCGTTGCGAACGAGTGCGACGCCGACCCGAGCGAGCCGAGACGCCGGTTCCATCTCGCAGCGCTGACTGGAATCTGACGCTCAGGGGAGCCCGAGCGGGTGTTGTGAATCCACACCTCCCACATGCGGGCTCCCTTCTACGCGTCTGTGTACGGTGCCTTCACGGCGAGAGCGCCGCTGCCCGAGGTCGGGACGAGCGCCATGGAAACGCCGGGTCCGGGTGGGATCGTCCACGTCTCGGCGCGGGTGACCGCCGACGCCGACTGCAGGACACCGTTGCGGTACAGGTAGCCGGTGCCGAAGTCGATCCGGTGAGTGACGCCCGAGGTGAGCGCTTGGGCGACGTCGTAGTGCTTCCCGTCGGGCCCGTTGATGCGGTAGCCGGACGGCATGCTGCCGGTGACTTTCGCGTCGGGGATCGAGTCGTAGTTGCCTCGGTGGTAGACGGTCTCACCGGAGGCGAACACCTTCTCGGACGGGCCGAACTTGCGCGGATCTGGCATGTGGAGCCCGAACCGGAACCGTGCCTCGGGGGCGAACCCGTGCGGCACGAACTGGACCTCGCGAAGCTCGGCATCCGCCCACGTCGTGAGCCCTGGCTCCTCGACCGTGACGCGGAAGGTCCGCCGGCGCAGCCTACGGACCTGATTCATCTGCTTGACGAGGATGCTGTGCGACTTTGCGACGACGAACCCTGGCATGACCAGATCCTTCGACTCGAGGAAGCTCAAGGGCTGGTAGTCGCCGTCGGCGTTCGGCCGCGACACGTCGTCAGCCTTGATATCCGGCAGGTCGTTCCAGTTGAAGTCCTCGAAGTGGAAACCGTCACCCCGGAAGTAGTCCCCATAGATGCGGAGACCACTTCCGAAGGAGACGATCGCGCCTGCCTGTACCACCATCAGAGCCCTCCAACTTCGAATCCGAGCTCGTCTGTCGGTGCCTTCGCTGTGACCTCGATGAAGTCCAGCAGGCTGATGCGGCCCTTCTCCCGGACCTCGACGACGTTGACGCCACCGGCGGCAGCCGGAGCGGCCACCGTCGCGCCGTCGGCGAAGCCGCGAGCGCCAGCAGAGATGTACGTCCCGCCGAGGATCCCGGCGGTCTCGTGCATGATCTGCTCGGACCGTCCACGCTTCGACAGCGCGTGCGGGATGTACGACTCGCCCTCGGTCTCCGGCTCAGCCCACACGCGGACGTCTCCGCCTCGTGCGATCTGCGCGACGTGGTGTTCGACACCGCCGCCTGCGAAGAACTTCACGACACCGCCGTCAGCCTCCGCCGTAACCGTCCGGTTGCCGACGTCCCAGGACTGCTGCCCGGTGGCCGCGTCGACGTAGATCGTGACCCGGCGGCCGTTGGTGTTCGTGACGAACGAGTCGACATTCTGCTGGGCAGCGGCCGTGTCCGCGATGATCGCGATCTCCTTCTCCGAGGGGAGCCGGAAGATCTCGTCAGCGAGGAGCGTGACCTCGTCCCGGTTGTACCCGGCTTCGACTGCGGAGTCGATGAACGCCTGTCGTTGAGCGGCCGGAGTGTCGATGTACTTCTGAGTCGCCTCGTCGGCGGACATCATCGTCTGGTCCTGCTCGAACTGTGCCTTGGCCGCATCCTGTGCGGCGGCGGCGACATCGGCGAGAGCGGCCGCGTTCGCCGAACCTGCGACCTCAGCCCGGTTCAGGGACGTGCCGGTCTCTTCGACCTGCGCGCCGAGGCCCGCGAGGGCTTCCTGCCAGGCGGCGTTCGCGGAGATCGCATCCTGGCCGATGCCGTTCGCTTCGTTGATCCGGTCGATCAGCTGCTGCATCTGCGAGTTCAGATCCTCGACGGACTCCGCCTCGGCGATGTAAGCCTCGGTCGCGTTCTCCGTCGTCGCGGTGAGGGTCTCGCCTGACCGTGCGGCCTGGTCGCGGATGACGTTTGCCCGCTCTTGCGCGGTCGTTTCCTCGGCGATCTGATCCCGAAGGGTTCCGGCGCTCTGCGACAAGTCGAGGTAGCTGATGCCGAGATCCTCGGCCATCTTCGTAGCTGCTTCTCCGCCTCCCAAGGCGACGTCGAGGATCCCGTTCAGTTCGTCCATCGCCTCGGCATTGCCGGAGACGGCATCCGTGACGGTGTTGAGGCTGATGCCCAGCTTGTCGGCGTTGTCGTACGCCGACCCGAAGTTCAGGAACGCGAGGGTCTTCTCCGCTTGGAGGTTGGCTTCGGCCAGCCCACGTACGGCATCCGCGCCCTGGTCGATCGCGTCAGCGTACGCGTCGGCCTTCTGTGCCGCGGCCGTCTGCTGGGCCATGAGCAGCCCGACGATGGTGATGACGCCTGTCAGGGCGAGGCCGACAGAGCCACCGAGCAGTGCTGTGGACTTGAGCGAGGCATTCGTGACGTCCAGCTGTGCCTTGAGCTCGATGAACGCGGCACGGCCCTTCACAGCGCCACCGGCGAATAGCAGCATCGCGGCAGCCGCGACACCCATAACGAGGGCCGTCTGCTGTACCGGCTCCGGTGCCTCGCCGAACATGTCCACGAGGAACGTGACCGACTGCACCATCGAGCGGAGGACGTCGTTCGCAGCCGACCCTGTCTTGATCAGGGCCGTGTCGAACGCGCCGCCTAGCTTCTCGATGTCGCCTGCGAGGTTGTCCTGACGCATGGCGGCCTGCCGTGCCGCATACCCGGAGTCGCTGACGGCGTCCGTCCACTCGGTGATCTTCTCCGAACCGCCCGCGTACAGCAGGTTCGCGGCGACGAGCGATTCGTTCCCGAAGATGCGGCCCATGGCCGCGTTCCGCTCCTCCTGGGAGAGGTGCCCGAATGAGGTCTGCAGTTGGCCGGCGATCTCCGCGGCGGACAGCATGTTGCCGTTCGCGTCGTAGATCGAGAGGCCGTACTGCTCCATCGTCTTCGCGGCGACCGTCGACGGCGCCTGCAGCGCGGCGAGGACGCCACGGAGCGACGTTCCGGCCTTCTCACCGAGGATGCCCTGGGAGGCGAAGTAGGCGAGGGATCCGCTGGTCTCATCGATCGACCATCCGGCCTGATTCGCCAGCGGGCCCACGTACGTGAGTGCGAGGGCCAGGTCATCGACGGAGCCCTGAGCCTTCCCGGCACCGGCGGCGAGCACGTCAGAGACGTGCGCAGCTTCCTCGGCTGGGATCGTGAACTGCGTCATCGCGGTCGCCATGATCTCCGCGGAGCGGGCGACCTGCAGCTGACCGGCGGCGGCGAGAGCGAGGGATGCGTTCAGGGAGCCGCCGACGATATCCGCGACGTTCTGACCGGCCTTCGCGAGCTCCTCCTCAGCCGCGGCGGCTTCGGTGGCGCTGTACGACGTGTCGGCGCCAGCCTCGAGGGCGGCATCGCCGAGCGCCTTCTGCTCCTCAGCGGTCGCCATGGTCGCGGCGCGCACGTTCGACATGCCCTGGTCGAACTCGGCATACTTCGCCACCGACAGGGTGACGACAGCGGCAGCCGCGGCGCCGACGGCCAGCAGACGGGTCGACAGATAGTTCGCGGCTTCCGCCTGCTCACGGGCGGCGCGGGCCTGCTCAGCCTGCTCCTTCTTGAGTCGGGCGGTCTTCTGCGCGAGGGTTTCCGTCGCGGTGCTCTGTTCGGTGAGCGGGGCCTTCGACTGCTTCGATTTCTTGGACGTCTCGTCGGTGGACTTGCCGAGCTCCTCGACCTGCTCGGAGGCGGTCTTCGCCGCCTTGCCGGTCTTCTCGATTGCCTGCTCGGCGTCAGCCTGGTCCCGTCGAAAGACCTGTGCCCCAACCGTCTGGATCTTGAAGAGAAGTGCGCCGGCGTCGAAGCTCATCGTCAACCGCCTTCCCAAGCCAGGTATGGCTGTCGGGGATGAGTCGCTCCACTGCGGAGCGAACGAAATGCCATGTGCGGGTGTCGAGTGCCCGATCGAGATCGGGGATGAGGCCGGTGTGCGCGAGGTCGAGTTCGACCTGGCCGAAGAGTTCCGGCCAGGCGAGTTGCCAGAGCTCGCGGGCGGTCAGGCCCATCCCGGGGGAGGCCTTCGGCAGCGCTTTCGCGCGTGCTTCCTTCCACCCCTTCGGGTAGACGTACTCGGGGTAGACGCCGTTCGCGTCCGGCTTGCCTATGCCGAAGCGGGCGATGTCCTGCGGACCAAGGGGCCCAGCCGTCGAGACAGCGCCCCCGATGCTTTTAGGGTGCCGGCGAGGCCCTCACCGCCCTCGATGTACGCCTTCACGCCGTCGAGGCCGAGCACGGTCTGCCAGAAGAATGCGGGCATGAGGATGCCCTCAGACTCGCCCTGGGAGAGCTCCATGCCGATGCGGTTGAAGTTCGTCTGCTCGGCGTCGGGGAGCGGCTCCCACCGGCCAGTGATGGCGTTGTGGCGGGCGCCGTCGACGGCCATGATCAGCGCGGCTTCCAGAGCCTCGGCCGATGCCGTGCCGCCGGAGGACGCGAGGAACGTGTCCGTGATCTGGACGCCGGCGCGACCGGGGAGGGGGTGGATGACGAATGCGCCGTCCACCCCCGCCATAGTGATGTGAAGGTCGCGACCGACCTTCTCAGCTGTGATGCTCACGTGAGTCCCTGCTCTCTCGTGGCTTACGCCGCGGTGTAGGCCAGTGGCGTGGAGGCGCCGACGGCGTTGGTGACGATGATCGGGGCGGAGCCCGCGACGGTTGCCGGGATGACGGCGACCAGGGTGTAGTCGTCGACGGCGATGAACTCCGTGACCGTGGCGGCGTCGATGGTGACGCCCGTGGTCGTGGAGAGCTTGTAGCCGCGGATGACGACCTGGTCGCCGACGGTCTGGCCGGCGGGCGATGCGGATTCGAGGATCGGCGCACCGTCACCGGCGAGCGGCGACGGGATCTGCGGCACGACACCGTCCGACGTGAGGGTGAACGTGACGACCCGCTTGTCGGCGAAGCCGTTGTTCCCACCGGTCCACGCGACAGAGAACGTGCCTTCGAGGACCGGCATGTCCTCGTCCATCGCGTCGGTGAAGATCTGGAAGCGGCGCAGGTTCTCCGCACCCGTCGCGAACGCAGCCTTCACGAGATCCTTGAACCACGCCTGCGATGCGACGATCTGCTTCGTCGCCGGGTCGCGGACGACCTCGACGTCGAACGTCGGCGCGTAGGAGTATCCGAGAATCTGCTCCGACGGGCGACCCTTGGTGCCGTACACCTCACGCGACACGGGGATCTTCGTCGGATTCAGGGCGAGGTTGTTGATGTCGCCCGTGATGTTGATGAACGTGCCGCCCAGATTCAGGCGGATCAGCTGCTCGTGCGCGAGCGCGAGGGAGCCCTCGGAGGGCGTGGTGGTGTCGTAAAGCGTGGTGTCTGCCATGGTCTATCTCCTTGTTCTGGTGGGGATGCCCCGGAGGGCGACCCCTCGCGGAGAGGGGCGGTCTGGTGGGGTCAGCGGCGGCCGCGGAAGTGGTACGTCGCGGCCGTGGCGACGCGGTCCTGGGTGTCTCGGTCGAAGTCGAGGCCGGAGAACTCCCACGCCCACGAGATGCCGAGGACGTTCGGGGTATACGCCTTCTGATCGAGGACGGCCCGGAGCTCGGCGGCCCAGTCGCGGATCGTGAGCGGGGAGCCAACGCGCGCCGTGTAGATCTGCGTGCGATAGACGATGTCGGCGCGACCGTCGGGGATCGGGCGGAGCGGCGTGAGGAGCGTGAACTCCTTGAGCGTGGTCGGCATGATGCCGTCGAGCCGGATGCCGCGCTCGTGGGTGACGCCCGTGGGCGCGTAGACGGCCAAGCCGTTGTCGTGGAGCAGTTGCGCGAGCGCTCGGTTCAGCAGCTTCTCGGGGGAGTCAGCCATGCTTCCACCGCCCCAGACAGTCGGCCCAGATCTCCCGGGTCCGTTCGCGGTATGCCTCGGACTGCTCGTCGGGCAGTGGGATGTAGGTCTCGATCGGATCCGGCTCGGCCCAGATTGGCGCGCTCTCGGGGAGCATGCCGCCGTCAGCCACCACGCACCTTCTTGCGGATGATGTCGCCAAGCTCGCCCTTGTTCTCGAGCATCGTGTCCTCCACCCACTTGCCCTGCGCGTTCGGGTTCGAGTCGGTCGAGAAGTCGTATTCGGGGTGCTCGTGCAGACGTGCCGCGTAGGGCGTGTCGACGACGATCGCGGCGCCTTCCTCGGGATCCGTGGCACGTTCGACGCTGTGCGCGCCCGCGAGCGTGCCCAGATCCCAGGGGGACCGCTCGACAGAGAGCGCCATGCCCCTCTCGGCGGCCTCGTTCTCGCCATCGACGAGGCGCTGCATGATCTCGTCCGTCACGGTGCCGAAGTTGCTCGTCATCGTGACGACAGCACGAACACCCATGGCGGCCTCATTCCAGGTAGAGCTCGACGTGCGAAGGCGTGCCCTTGTACTCGAAGTACGCCGAATCGATCACCTCGGACGTGCGGGCCCGCGAGGTTCCGCCCCAGACAGTGACGCGTGAGCGGGGCTGTGCGTCATCGTCGAGGAGCAGCACGACGAACGTCGTCGAGGTGACCTCCTGCCCAGATGTGGGGGAGCTCGAGCGGCGGTCGACCACGAGGCGCGTCTTCTGCTCGACGTACGCCGGCCGATCCGTGCGGGTCGTACCCCAGATATCGCCCTCAGCGCCTTCACCGTCGAGCGGCTGGATCGCGACCCGATGCGGGAGATGCTTCTTGCGCAGTCGAGTCACGACAGCCTCCTACGTGTGGGCGACGGCGGCCTGGATGAGACCGGCGTTCGTGAGGATGTCGATCGCCTTGGATCCGATGCGGCGTTGCAGCTTGTCCTGCGCGCTCATGCCATCCGAAGATGACGAGGTCGTGCCGAGGGAGACGGACCCGATCTTCACGGCGCCGGCGATGAGGTCGACGCCCATCGGGTCATCCGTGCCAGACGGCGACCAGTACTCGGCGATCGCGCATGTCGCTTCGGTGAACGCGTCCGAGATGTCGGGATCCGTGGGGAACCCGTCGTCGTCGGTCTCGTACAACGCACGCCGGGTCAGCTTCTCGACCTCGATCGATGCCGACCGGAGGCGCTTCTCGAGCGTCGCCGTGTCCGCGCTGTCCCACGGTTCCTCGGCGACCTCGTCGTAATCGCCAGGGGTGGCGTAGACGCGCATGGTCATCAGCGGCGCTTCGTCCGACGTGGAGCCGACACCCGCTCGACCGTGAAGCCGTGCTGCTTCAGCGCGAGCTCACGCTCCGGGTGCAGCGTCTCGACGGTCGCGACGCCGTCGACGAAATCGACGCCCAGAGCGGACTGTCGGCCCAGCTGCGGGCGCGGGTGTTTGATGCGGATCACGGGGGCCTCCTGGACGGGTAGCCTCTGCTCATGAGCGAGCAGAGTGAAGACATGGTGTGGTTGACGGTCGGTCCGGAGTACGACGATGGGGAGTTGATCCTGCGCGTACAGATGCCGGACGATTCGTTCCAGACGGCCCTGACGGTCAAGGGCGACGACATCGGCGGTGTCGCGGGCCAGACCTACGAGGTGTGGGCGGTCGAACGGTAGGAGCCTGGGATCCCGGCGTGACGGACAGTGCCACGTCACGCCGGGATCTATTCAGTTATGCCGGCGGGTTCTCGTCGCCGGTCTTGGCGCCGTCCGCTGCAGCCTTCGCGGCCGCCGCGTCCTCGATCGCCTTGACGAACTCGGGCTTGGTCTTCGCCGCGCCCAGGTCGACCTCGTGCTTCTCGGCGTACGCCTTCAGCTGTGCGCCGGTCCAGTCGGTCGTCGGTGCCCCCTCGGGGATCTCGACGGCCTTCTCGGTCGACTCGACGCCGTATCCGTGACGGTGGAAGTAGGCGATCGCCGACTCGTTGTCGGTCTCGCCCTTCCCGTCCACGAACGTGACGCCGACGACGGACCCGGTGAACCCCTTCACGGGGGTGGTGATGTTCGCCATGGTCACGCCACCTTGATGTTGCGGAGCACCGCGGCGGCCTTGGTCGCCTTGAGCGCAACGGACACGGGACCGAACTCGACCTCGCCGCGCTTCACAGCGCCCGCCGTCGAGAAGTCCGGCAGCCACGTCTGAGCGATCTGCCCGCCGACCGTCGACACACCGTGGAAGCCGTCGAGGGCGACACGGTATGCGTACAGGTCGGTGAGGCCGGTCTCGGCGACGGTGGCGACGGTGCGGTTCTCGATCGGGATGATCGGGTCGTTCGACCCGGACTTCGCGCCAGCGTCAGCGAACAGGATGTTCCCGTACGTCTCACGCTCGATCGGGCGACCGTCCGCGCCCATGAGGCCGTCGATCGGGTTCTTCGTGTACATGCCGGCGCGGCGAGCGGCAGCACGGACACGAGCGAGCGCGCGGGCGTTGCCGACGATCACCGTGGGGGTACCGTCGAGCAGCGACAGGAACTCGTCGATCAGGTCGAGGGCGACGTGCTCGGCACGAGGGTTCGTGTCGAAGTCGGTCCAGTTGGTGACCTTCCCGGCGTTCATCTCGGTCGAGGAGCCGGTCAGGGCCTTGTCGAGACCGTCGAAGCCGGCCGCGTCGGTCGCGGTGTCGCCGTTGATGACGAGGTCAGCGAACTTCGCGTTCGTCGACTTCACCTTCTGGGCGATGTTCAGGGCGACGCCACCGGATGCGGCGGGGCCGACCTTCGCGACGACCCGGTCGATCGCGAACGAGCCACCGAGGACGGCGAGCTCAGTCGTGTAGTGCTGGGTCGTGACGTTCTGATCGGTGTACTCGGAGTTGATCTCACGAGTGTCCGCCGTGGCCTGAGTGATCAGACGACGGTAGCCGTACGTGAGCGTCGCACCGCCGCCGGCGGGGTTGACCGCGTCGTCGAAGATCAGCGAGTCCGGGATGACACCGGTCTTGCGGAACTCGTCGATGACAGCGACGTCGAGGTCGGTCTGGGCGTTGAGCTTGCCCTCATCGAGAGAGATGGGCATGGGATCCTCCTCGGATCAGGAAGAGAGTGCCGTCTTCACGGCACCCTCGAGAGTGACTGGGGTGTTCGATGTGGTGCCGCCCTGGTGTCCGCCGCCACTCATGGAGGGGAGAACCGGGCCGGCCTTGAACGTCGAGTTCTTCTCGATCGCGTCGGTGATCGCCGCCTTGACTTTCTCCTCATCGGAGAGGTCGACGGTGGCGAAAGCTGTTGTGAAGTCGATGGCGTTGAGCAGCGCCGCCGGGTTCGCGCCGAGAGTCGGGGCGACGAGGAGCACCTTGTTCTGACGCGCAAGTGCGTCCAGCTGCTTGGCGTTGGCGTCGCGTTCGGCCTGTGCGGCGGCGAAGTCGTTCGCGGCCTTCTCGGCGGCGAGGCGGTGGTTCTTCGCTTCCTCGCGGAGTTCGCGCACGTACTCGTCCGGGTCGCCCCGGAAGTTGACGGGCGGCTGTGCGGGCGCCTGCGGGGCCGGGGGCGTCACCGGGGGAGTCGGCGCGGGCGGAGTCGGCTGGGGGGCGGGAGCGGGCGGTGTGGCAGCGGGCGCGGCAGCGGGCGCGGCAGGTTCCGCCGGAACGGCCGGTGCGGCGCCGCCTTCACCCTCGATGAAGCGGATGCCGCGCAGCTGGTAGTGCGACGGTCCGATCTGGGCGAGTCCGTCGCGACCGATCGCGGCGAAGTGGCGCTTCTGAGTGGTCTTCATGATGGTGAGCCTCCTGCTCATGGGGAACCCCGCACCCTGCGTACGGGGAAAGTCAGACCGTGCCGTCGCAGTGCAGGGCCAACGACGGCACGGAGCTTGTGGGAAGGTGATCGGGTGATTGCCTATTCGCCGTTGCCAGATGTGCCCGCCGCGAAGGATTTCGTAGACGCCGCGAGGAATTACCTCGCTACGTCCGACACCCCGACGTCACAAGAGGTGGAGCTCCTGATATCTGCGCTCGAAGCAGAGCTACAGCGGGAAGGCACTGAGACGGCCATATCGATTTCGTTTCAAGCGCTAGGAGTCGGGTTCCTGGCCGCTCTGATCGCGATTGGCAGTGAAGTTCTGTGGCTCAACATGGTGATCCTCGGACTCGCAAGCGTTCTTGTCCTGACGGGGACATGGCGGATGATCGCCCTCGCGTTCCGGTCCGACAACCGTCTCTCTGTGCTGCACGAGCTGTACGAGGCACGTCGTGCGATTGCGCTGCGGCCTTGGTGGCGTCGCGTACTTGGCTGATCCTGGCGGGGCAGGTCTACCTCGCACCGGAAAGGTAAAGCGCGTCGTGAGCAGCCTTCGCGCAATGAGCGTGCGCGTTGACCCCTGCCAGGATGGTCTGTGATCTATCGGCCGTCGGAGAAGTGCAGCTGCTCGCGGTAGCTCTGGCGCTTCCGGCCGGTCTCGCCGATGAAGTCGCGCATGTCGACCTGTGCAGAGCGCACGTCGGCGGCGGCGCGGGCGCGATCGGTGTCGTTCATCGCGGACGCCTCACGGCGCTTCGCTGACCGGATCTCGCGTTCCAGGTACCTCTGCCGGGCGCGTTCCTTCTCGGCGGCCTCGTCGTACGTGGTGTCTTCCTGCGGCACCGTCAGCCCGGGCAGGTAGGGCACGAGGCGGCACCGGCAGTTCGGGTGGTTCCACCCAGCAGCGCGTGCCTCCTCGACCGTGGCCGCGACGTCGACGGTCACAGTGCGATCGTCGGTGCCGTGCTGTGGCGTGCGAGGGCCAGCAGGTGTGCCGTCGGTGGACAGGATCTTCCCTGCCCAATCCGCGCACTTCCGGCATGAGTCCAGGCCGCGGACGACGGTGACGAGGCTCAGGCCGGACTGTTGCATCCGCCACACGCCGGCGTCGTTGAAGGCCCGGTTGATGCTGGTCCGCCCGGCCATCTCCGCATAGGCGCCGATGGTCCAGTTCCGGCCACCCTGATCGACGAACCCGGTGATCCCCTCAGCGAGGAACCGTTGCACGGCGTGCGCCTGCTGTAGCCGCGACGTCGTCACCCCGAGGAGCGTGTTCGGCGAATGCAGAGACACGATCCGCTGGTAGGCGTCCCGCGGGTACCGGGTGAGGCGCTGGTTCAGCACCTCGAGCCGGGATTCCAGCGACAGGGCGACCATGGCGACAGCCTGCGAAGACGTGGCGGTGATGCCCGTGGCGGAGATCGCGACAGGGGAGCCGAGGAACGTGAGCGGGACGACCGTCGCGCCCTGCCGTTCAGCGAACCCGAGCCATGCGGCGGCGGCAGCTTCACCCTCACGGGCAGCGAGACCGATCACATACTCGGCCATCTCCCGCGGGCGAAGGTCGGACACGATCCGCACAGCGGCAGCCTGCAGATCCCGCATCGCCCGGGCGCGGTGCCCGTTGAGCTCCGCGAGGATCCGGTTCTGTCGACGCCGGTCAGCGACCGACAGCCCACCCCCTGCAGGAGCCTCGGGGAGTTGGCGGGCAAGTTCCATGTCCCGCACGGCCCGCTCTGCAACCTCACGGATCAGGGCGTCCTCGGCGTCACGGTAGCGGGAGGAGATGTAGCGGGACAGATCCTCGACGAGCTCCTCAACCGACTCACGCTCCGGGTCCAGCTTGAAGACCGCCATGATGACCCCCGGTTAGATCGACTTGCAGGTCGTCAAGAGCACAGTCAGTAAGACGACCCCGGCATCGCGCCGGGAAGCCGAGAGCCGCTACCTTGAGGGCATCTACTGAAAGGGGGGCGCTATGGGGCCCACTGATAAGCACAAGAGGACAGCAGCTGATCTCGACTGGGCGTTCCGCAGAGGCCAGCATGTGCCCGCGCTAGTCAGCAAGCACGATACCGAGTCCCAGGCGCGCTGGTACGCAAGCCTGCTCACGACGCTGACCATCACAACCGCGGGCGACGACATCCTCTGGACTCAGATGCAGCTTCGAGAGGAGGGCAAGCGTGAAGCGTTCTTCACAGTCCTCACTACGCAGGCCGTGATCCTCGGCCATGCCACGGGTATCGATGATGATGAACCCGTGATTGGCGTGCAGGCCATTGGGCGGAAAGCACTGGCAGTGATCGAAGTGCAATCCAACATCGCAATCGACCGCGAGGGCGCTTCCGCGCTCGCCTGGCCAGGTGACGTCCAAATCGCCGCAGAGTACCGTGTGCCTGACAAGCAGCTAGTGGTGTTCGTGGCATATGCGAGCGAGAGCAATGGAGTCACCGAGGCTCCCGTGCTTGATCTCCTCGTTGAACTGCAAAAGGATCTGAACTCCTAGTGGTGCATGAGACGGCGGTGCGCCGTGCGCATACGCCGTCTCATCGCTCAAGCCGGCTAGACAGTGAACGTTGCCGGATCGATTACGTTTCCGCGTTCAGCACCGATCGCCGCGACCTCGGCCTTCACCTGCGGGTCTTCCCAGTCGGGATTCGCGCGGCGCACCTTCTGCTCGAGCGAGATCGCCGCAGCGGCATCCAGCAGGCTCAGCGTGCGGGCGAGCTTCTCCGGATCCTCCTGCGAGACGTCCGGGAACACGACCGTCGGCTGATCGAACCGGCCGCCACCCTTCCCGGGGAACATCAGGCCGTCGATCTCCAACGCCACCGAAGCGGCACGGGCGATCGCTACACGCTCCTGCAGGATCTTCTTGTCCCGGGTGCGCTCGGACGCCTTGTCCTTCGCGTCGACCTCAGTGGCCGTCTGCTGCGCCTCACCGGCGTAGTCGCCCCACGCGGACTGTGAGAACCCGGCCTTGCGGAGGATCTCACGGTAGATGCCGAACGCGGTCTTCTCGTGCTCCTCGACACGGATGTCGAACTGCACCTTGTCGAAAGCGATCTTGGACGGGTCACCGGGGACGTTCAGGCCGGCGAAGATCTCCCGGCCAGCATCGAACGACGCACCCATGCCGACACCGTTGTAGTCCAGTGCCATCTCGGGTACGAGGATCTTGCCGGCGCCGAGACGCAGGTCACGCATCCACGAGGAGAACGTCTCATCGAGCCAGTCGAACAGGGGGTGCAACTGGGCGAAGTCGGATCGGCCCGTGTTCGCGAGCACGCCGTTCTTGCGCCACTTCGCGGTCGGGATGTTGGGGTTGTACACGGCCGTGAGGCGGTCGATCTTCGTCTCGATGACCGACGCCGAGTTCACCAGGGGCGCATACAGCGCGGTCTCTGCGATCGCATCCAGCGGGACGCGGCGGCCGAGGTTGTTGTCCGTGCCCTCGAACAGCGCGTGCTCGATGTACCCGACAGCGTGATGCTCGAGGTGCCGGTAGTGGACGTTGCCCTTCACGTACTCGGACCACAGCGTGCACTCGACCATGCGGCCGGAACGGAATGTCGGAATGATGACGTCCGCGGCAGCCACCTCAAGCCATGCGTGATCGGCGACGCTCGTGTCCCAGCGGGTGACGAGCGCCACGGCACCGAGAGCGGACTTGAGTTCGCCCATCTGGTTGAACGTCGCGTGCGCTTCGTCACCGTTGGCGATGAGGTCCATCCGCTCCTGAGCCTTCTTCGAGGCACGGAGGGACTGCTCGAGCTTCACCTCGGGCGGTTCAGCGAACACCAGGTCAGATGCGAGGGTCGCGAGATCCGCTGGCGCCGGAACATGCAGGCGTGCACGGTTCTCGGATGCCGGGACGGGGCGACCCCAGAACATGCGGGACGCCGCGCCGACGACACCGCCACGCATCGGCTGGCCGCGGTGAACGTGCGTCGCCGTGCGCTGCTCCTCACGGCGGTACAGCTTCTCGAGCGCGTCCGTGTCGCCCGTGTACCAGGCGTCATTCTCAGCGAATGCCTTGTACGCGTAGTCCCAGGGTGCGGGCAGGAAGGGTGTGTTCTCGGCGGGGATCGGCATGTGACCCCCTCGGGCGGTGTCAGGCTGCCGCGAGTTGCGGCTTCCAGTAGTTCGATGTCGAGTGTGCGATGTAGCGGCCGGCGTCCAACGAGTGGTCGTCTTCCTTCACGACCGCGTCGTCACCGTTGTCGGTGGCTTTCGCATCCCACCGGTATTCGGTGACCTCGGACGCCCAGCCTTCGCACCGGTCGGTGACGATCAGCTGGTCGTTGTCGAGGAGGTTCGCGACGGTCTTGATCCCGGGGAGCACGTCGTTCACGGCAGGCCAGGGGGATAGGCCAGTGCCGCGGAGATCCTGCTGCATCTGCATGTGCATGGATGCGGCGGCCGGGTCCAGCATGAGGAACCGGGGAGGGATCGAAAGCGGGTACGGGGTGTGGTCCTTCGGCAGCCATGCCCGGAACCGCTGCGACAGTGCCGCGTCGGTGAGACGCAGGTCGCCGTGGTCCTTCGGGTTGTACCGCCATTCGTCCATGAACACGAGGCGGGAGTGCGGCTTGCCGTTCTTCACCTCGTCGGTGACGCCCAGCATGAGCGCCGCGGTCGTGTTCGTGGTGCCGTAGTCCATCCCGATGCCCATGACGTCGCGCAGAGGCGGCAGGGCATCCCACGGGATGATGTGGCGGGCCGGATCCCACATCGGGTACACGGCGCCCTCAGCGTTCGTCCACTCGCCGCGGATCATGCGGTCGTAGAAGACGCCGGAGAAGGACCGTTCCATGTCGGCGATGTAGTCGGCCGGCAGGTTCGGGTTGTCCTTCATCGTGAAGTGGAACGAGACGAGGTTCTTCGCCACACCGGGGACGATCCAGTTCTTCCGGATCCAGTGGTTTCGGGATGCCGGGTTCATCGTCGCGAGCAGGCGGGCACCGTCGACGCGGAGACGCGATACGAGCATGTTCCAGAACGCCTCAGGCAGCAGCGCCGCCTCATCGACGTACGCGAGCGCCACCGTGGAGCCCTGGATGCGTCCGACAGCCTCAGCGTTGTGCGCGCCGATGACCATGACCTCACGGCCCAGGATGCGCGCCGACGATGCGCCGGGCGTGTAGTGGATCTGCGACGAGATGACAGTGCCGAAGATGGACGTGTTCTGGAACAGCACGAACACGTTCTGGTAGACGGTCGTCATCGTCCGGCCGACGATCACGATGATCCCGGTGCGGGGTGCGACGCGCACAGCCAGCAGGAACGCGAACAGGCTGATCACCGTCTTACCGGATGACACGGCACCGAACCACAGGGCCAGCTTGAACTTCATCGCATCGACGAGGGACAGCAGCTGTGCCGGCGACACCATCCGTTCGAGCTCGTCAACCCTCATCGGTCGGCGTCTCCGTACGGTATCGGTCCGCCGCGGCAGCGAAGCCCTCAGCGATCGTGTCCAGCACGCCGACAGCCTGCTCGAGGCCGGTGTCCGACTTCTCCACGATGCGAGTCAGCTTGTCGAACGTGATCGCCGCCGTCGTGATGACGTTCCGACGAACCTCGACAGGCGCCGAATCCAATGTGCGCTGCTCGAACGTGTTGTCCTTGCCGCCGAAGTTGTAGACGACGTACTTGTCGTCGATTCGATCGAGCATGTCCTCGGAAGCGGCGAGCATCTTCTCGGCCAGGCGAGTGCGCCCGGCAGCGAGGTCGATGGTGTGCGCTCTCGTAGCCGCCTCAGTCTCGGCCCGATCGAACTCCACACCGACGCGCTTCGCCCAACGAGTGATCGTCGCCGGATCGAGGTCGAGCTCACGGGCGATCGCATTCCGCGACATGCCAGAGTCAAACAGTTCCCGCGCACGCTTCTGCGTTTCGGAGTTCATCGGTGAACGCGCCACGGTAGATCACCTCGACTCGGGCCTCTTGCCCTTACGCGACATCGAAAGTACTCTCGTATTACGCAATGACATTACCGTCATACAAGGAAGGGATACCATGGCAGTACTGAATGTCCGACTGGACGACGATGTTTACGAGAGTCTGAGGGCCATCGCGGACGCCGAAGGAGCTTCGCTCAGCGAGTTTGTCCGTGACCGTCTCCTTGAGTTCGTAGTTCCGGTCTCGGTGGAGCACGGTGACGAGCCGGCGCCCGAGTCTTTCTCAACGAGGGACCGCCTCGTCCTGTCGTTGCTGCACAGGATCCTGGGTCGAGTACTCCCTGAAGATGCCAACGGAGAAGAAGGTGATTTGGAAGACCAGCTTCAGAGGGCAAAGATTCTCGAATCGGGCTTCGCTGGCGAGTACTGGCTCGAGGTGGCAGGCTTCGAGACCGAGCTTTCGCTCCAGGACTGCAGGCGGGTGGTCGACATCCTCCAGATGTTCCGGATCATCACCTTCAGCGTGCAGCGCCTCCAGAAAGAGGGGGAGAAGCTCGACAAGGGCTTGCTCTACGGCCTGCGGTTCCGCGGGTTCGACCACAACAACGCACTGGAAGGCCATATGGCTCGGTACGTCCGCTACCAGATGCGGGATAAGAACCGGTGGTCCGAGCTCCAGCCCCAGGCCGAGGCAGCCGACAACGGGAACTCACACATGCGCATGCTTGAGGTCTACATGCGGATGCTCACCGAGTTCCGGAGGATCATGAAGCCGCGTGAGCGTCGTTTCGATGTCGACGCCTACCACCTGACGGTTGAAGAACTCCGTGCGATTGACGCCGCAAGCATCCACCCTTCTAACCGTTGATCCCGGCACACCGAAGCCCCGGTGTCCTCTGCGTGAGGGCCGGGGCTTCGGTCTGGGCGGACTTGTCCACCATCTACGTTCCACTGTGACGGCTTTGACGAATTAATGCACGTTCATCACTCCGTGTCGCTCCGCCCAGCTGATGCCATTGCGTCATCCATCTCGAACGCGAGTTCCAGCAACTTCTGACTGAACATGGCAACGTCGTTTGCCTGGTCGCCGGTGATGGGCACGATCTCGTGATTCGCCTCGTTGCCCACATCTTTGATTCGATCCACCCACGGCCGCATGCGGGCGGTGATCAAACCCTCAGAGAGCAAGTGGTCGGTGCACGCCTTGAAGTTCGGCGCCCAACCCTTCTCATCCTTCTCGGGCAATCCGTTGGTGACGGCGATGTGGAACAACAGCTTGCGGCAGAGCATCACCGCAGCGGCGTACGCGCCCACCGAAATGCACTGTCGAACCTCATGCCACACTCGCTTCTCGACGTCTGGGAGGCCAGAGGGTTCGCGGAGCGGTAGCGATGGCGGGGACACGACCAGGTCGTTTGCGACGATGCCCTTGTTGCAGGCGACGCATCGACCCCAGACCGTTCGATCGCCTACTCGCGCCACCACACCGAACTGGTGACCACCGCAGAAGGGGCAGTGCCCGGCGACATACGCGTTTCCCTCGGTGACTGTGAAGGTCATCCCTGTCTGGTAAATCGTCCGCACGTCGTCGAAAACTGAGACCATGCATCGGATGCTATCGTCCGCCGCCTACGCGCCGCCCAACAGAGCCGACCGGACGCCCTCGTTTCACTTCGACCTCGGTGCGAATTACGGCCTTCGACAGCACTTGGGTGACACCGTCCGCTGAGACTCGCGTTGCCAATCGTCCCGTTCGAATCCAACGATAGATCTGTCTCTTGTCGCGGCTGACAAGTACGGAGGCTTCGCGAATTGTCACCCACTCCTTCGGCTCAGGCATCGGGTTTCCTCTCTCGACCGTTGCAGGCGGTGTCGCCGGGCATCGATAAGGTTCGTGCATGGACCCTGCTGTTGCCGCACTCTCCGGGGCTGCGTTGGGCGCGGCCTCGACGCTGCTCGTGGGCGTGATTGCGCCGGCGATTCGAGACGCTGCAGCGCGTCGACGGGATAGACACATCGAACTGCGCCGTGAGATCAACGCGTTCATCGACGCCTTGGCGGCCTATCTGCTCTCCGAGTCGAGGTCCAACAGCCCTGATGAGACCACGGCGCTCGGTATCCAAGCTGAGTCTGCCGCGAATCACATTGCGATGGGGCTGCCCAAATCGGACACACCAGTTGCTGACATGCTGTTCGACGCAGTTCAGATTCAGGTGCCTTTCGCCGAGAAGGTCGCACGAGCCGATGCCGCCATCGACACACTCCGCGAGTGGTACCGCGGTGAGATCGTGACGCGTCGGGTGCGGCAGCAGTACAGTCGCCACCTCACTCGAAATCTGGCTAAGGCTACGGAAAGCGGGACCTGACGTCCGATCATGATCGAACCGTGCACGTTTACGCCGGTTGACGATGCGGTCGGTCATGATGCTTGTTCCTGCCCTTCGAATTCGTCTTGCGTCATGCGCTTTTCGCAGACGCTGCATTGCACGGTCACGTCGCCCTCGAACCATGCCGGGGGACGCCAGATCAGCTGCGCCCCGCACTCACAGCGGACCCGGCGGATCCGGTGCGGGCGTTCCTCGACCTCGTGACTCCGGTAGGCGCGTTCGGCGGCTGCCGCGAATTGGATCGCATCAGCCGCCCCCGCCTCCGTGGACACCCACAGTTCGAGGGACCGGTGACCGGCAGCTGAGGCCAGGAACCGGGTGCACTCGTCCAACGCGAGGGTGACGCCGGTGAGGTTCACGTGCCCGTCCGCCTGAGTCCGCACGCCGGCGTTGTCCCGCTGGACTGCTTTCGACAGGCCCAGGGCGCCGACACGGGACGCGAACTCATCCCACTGTGCGTAGGCGTGCTCGAGGCGATCAAAGTGCGCTGAGCACAGGAACCCGCGGTCGGCGGTACGGAAGTAGCAGCCGTGGCAGTCGTCGTTCTGACACGTGTCCTGGTGGACACCGGTGGTCCGGCAGGGCGCCACCGACGGGACGCCAGGCCATGATGCGATGCAGAGAATCTGGTTCATGATTGCCTTCCGAGGGCAGTTCCCCCTTGAGGGGGATGGCTGGAGCTCGTGGGATCCGTAGGGTTGCGAGCATGCGAGTGAAGATCTTCGACGGTGCGACGTACTCGATCGTCAGGAGGCCGCGGCCCGCCCCCGGCCAGAGCGAGTACTACTGGCTCGGAGACAACGGCCGGGAGTTGGACCTGACCGACGATGAGGCCAGGGGACTGCTTCTCGGCTGACTCGATCGCGGTCAGCACGCGCAGGCTCCATTCACTGCGGTCTCGGTGAAGCACTCAGGGCAGACAGCACGGGTGATCGGGGCGATCGCGTCCGGGCAGTCCACGTGCATCAGCTGGTCTTCGACGTACTCGACCTGATCGCCCTCACGGATCCGATACCCGCAGTCGGCGGCACAGGTGCCGGTGTACTTCGCGTGAAAGACCATCACTGCGCCCCCGGTAGAGTTCGTCTCGTGGCAGATCTGCTTGCGAACCCCGTGATCTTCGCGATCGTGACTGGCGTAGCCGCGAGCGCAGCATGGGCGCTGTTGGTCAAGACCACAAAGTGGGCCGGTCGCGCCACGGCGAGGCTCGTTGACGGCATTCGCTGGCTCGGCACCGTGCGTCTGACGACGACGGCCCGCATCGAACGTCGCGTGGCGGAAGCGCTCGCGCAGCGCGCGGTTGAACCGCCGTCTCGGGAATGGACCTGGGCGCAAGCGCCCGAGCCCGGAGAGTGGGCGTTGACCAACAACCTGGGGGAAGATGTTGTCCTCACTCGTTTCGAGGCGGACCCAGGGTTCGCGGGATCGATAGACGTACCCGTCCTCATGGTGGACGGAGTCACCATGATCGTTGAGGGCCGGATCACGGCCGATGGCGCTGGCGTTCCAGTCGGAGCCGAGATCGAGTGGGAGGACTCGCACGGGGATTCGCATTGGCGGCTCCTTATGATCCGTGGCGCATGAGGGTCAGAACGGCGTGTCGTCTCCAAAGCTCCCACCTCCCCACGCGGGCTCCTGTGCGCCTGCCGGGGGAGTGGACGCCCAACCGGTCTCAGCCGGGGCTTCCGTCCGCCCTGCGCCCGCCTGGCCGCCCTCCGCACGTGCTGCGCGGGTCACCTGCGCTGTCGCATACCGAAGCGACGGGCCGATCTCGTCAATCTCGAGTTCGATCGACGTCCTGGTCACGCCCTCCTTGTCCTGGTATGAGCGCTGTCGGAGACGACCCTGCGCGATCACACGCATGCCCTTCGTCAGGCTGCCGGCGACATGCTCTGCGAACTCACGCCAGACCGACGCGCGCATGAACAGGGCGTCCTGGTCCTTCCACTCGTTCGCCTGACGGTCGAACTGCCTCGGCGTCGACGCGATCGTGAGATTCGCGACGGCGATGCCGTTCGGCGTGTACCGGAGCTCGGGGTCGGCGGTCAGGTTGCCGACGACCGTGATGATGGTTTCGTTCATGCTGATTTCCGTTCTGCGCTGCCGCGCATATGGGGGATGTTGGTGATCTTGTTGAGGCGTCTTGCCTGGACGGCGAACCTGCCGACCTCTTCGCGCGTCCACGCCGGGTGGTCGGGAAACCATCGCCGGATCGTCGGCCCGGTCACGCCGAGCGTGTGCGCGACCTCTTCGAGCGAGCATCCGTCGTCGAGCAGCGCTGCCGCCCGATCACGATCCGACTGGGGGCGTGGCGTGTGTGGGGCTTCGTGGCGAAGACCGAGTCGGCCGCGCCATCGGGAAGCGGTGCGCGTGGAAACACCGAACGCCTCCGCGATCCGAGCGAGAGACATTCCTGCTCTTTCCATCGACCGGAAGCGGTCCTCCCAGTCCTCCGCGAACATCAGACGTCGTCCCCTCGGGGCCACCTCCTCATCGATCGATTCGGGGTTATCCACAGGGCCCGAGCGATCAGGAACAGAAGGATTTTCATCGGGGTCTTGAAGGCTCTTACGTTCCGTCCCGTACCGTCCCGTTACGTCAGCATTTCCAAGCACGCCGAGCATCGATGCCCCAAGCAATGCACCCGGCATGCTCGTTGCATGCTCAGCCATTGCCCCACCTCGCATTCGCGGCGTTCCTGGCCTTCTCCTGCCTGGCCTTCGCTTCAACCTCACGCGCCGCCGTGGTCGGCTGATGCTCGGCGTACCGACTGATCTGCCACCCCTTCTCGGCGACGTCCCAAAGTCCGGCTTCGACCAGAATTCGTGCGTCAGCGGCCGTCCCATGCACGAACGGGAGCATCGCTTTGCGGATCGCTCCGTCCGTGTTGTGTGCCGCTGAGTACCCGATCGAGCAGACGAACACGAACGCCGCGGCCTTCCCGCGCGCCCCGTACTCGGCCACCAGATCGGCCACCTTCGGGTTCTGTGCCAGGTCGCTATCTACGCGCACCCAAGGCAATCCGGCTGCCATGGTCATGGCCTCCCTTCGCTGACATGTCGCCGCACAGTCGCGGAGACGAGATAGAACAGTTCGCCGTCGAGGTATTCCACCGGCGTCTCGCGGGACCGCTGCAGGGTCTTCGCGTTCGTGGAGTCCTTCCTGACCCACAGGCCCCGCTCCTCGAGCTCCATGAGCACGAGAGAGCCGGCATCGGCCTTCGCCCCGTTGCACAGCGCACAGGCGGCGATGAGGTTCACCGGGTCATCGAGGACCGTGGAGCCGCCCGAGCCGCGGTTCGCGCGGTGATCGGTGGTGGTCGCCTCGCCCTGGCATCCGGGGAGCGCGAGCAGGCAGAAGCCGCCGTCACGCTCGATGACGTCCTTCTTGGTCGCCACGGTGACGGTCACGAGAGAACCTTCTTCCGCAGCTGGTACTCGGCGTTCTTCCGCTTCCGGCGGGCAACCCCGCACGGTTCGCAGAACCGCGTCCCCGGGGCGGTGTCGGTCAGGTCCGTCGCGCACACACCGCACGAGCGCTTCGGGCCCTTCGCGAGCTTCCGGCGCTCACGCTCCGACTTGCCGCCCCAGATGCCGAACCGCTCGTTGTGCTCGAGCGCGAACGATAGGCACTCGGCGGCAACGTCGCAGGATCCGCAGACACGCTTCCCGGGATCGTTCGTTCCACCCTTCTCGGGGAAGAACGCCTCCGGGTCGGTCTGGGCGCACAGGGCGTCCTGCATCCACGGCTCGGGCTGGCCGAGTTCGGCGAGGGCGATGGTCATGAGTTGGCCTTTCTGAGGTAGTCGCGCCGAGCGCGCGTATATATGGGTTCGCGGTGCGACGCATGGCTATTCACGGGCGCGCACCGGCCCTCTTCCTGGGCGCGGGGATGCCGCGGCGCTCCTGGTGTGAGGCGGAGGTCTTCGAGCAGAGCCCGAGCGGGTCGAGTCGGTTCACGATCTGACCGCACAGGCGACAGTCCGGCTTGCCCTCGTGGATCATGTCGACGATCCGAAGCTGCTCGAGCGTCACCGCGCGGTTGGGCGCCCATGACTTGTCTTCGACCGCAGCGAGCGATCGGGCGATGTTCGCGTCGAGCGTGGCGGTCATCGCGCCACCTCCCCGACTGCCATCAGCGCCTGACCGACGAGCTGTTCGAACCACGGCGCCTTGCACCCCTCGATGAAGTGCTGCTCGTCGTTCTCGTCCGCCATCGCCTGAACCCGCGGATCCGACGCGGCGAACAGAATCACGCCCCCGATCACCGCCTCGGCGGGCGTCACGGCGCTCATGCCGCGTCTTCGATGAGGTCGGCCTCGCGCTGCGCCTGCCACTGCTTCTCGAACTTCGCGAAGGTGATGCGCGGGTGCTTCTCCCAGTGCTCGACGAGCTCCTCAGAGGCATAGGCGAGCGCGCGGCACTCGTTCCCCATGAACAGCGAGAACGGGTCGATACCTCGCTGCCGGCCGCGTGCGTTCAGCATCGCGCCCCTCGTTGCCTCCTCGGCGGACTCGTACTGCGAGTACAGAATGTCGTCGTACTCCGCGCGGCACTCGCGCCACAGGCTGAACGCCTCGCCGACGATGCTCATCGCGTCACCCCCGATAGAGTTCGGGCATGCGACGACTGCTGCTCCTGCCCCTTATCCCCGTGGCACTGCTGATCTCCGGGTGCTCGTCGACGAGCGCAGCTTTGGACGAGTGCGTCGAGGTCGTTGCCGAACACTTCAGCGTCGATGCCGGCGACGTCACCGTCACGGATACGGTCGAATCCCCAGCTGGCGCCTACGACTGGGAGGGAACTGCAAGCGACGGGACCTTCGCCTGCGCGAGCCCAGATGGTGGTCGGCTCACAACAGCCCTCGCTTTCGATGCCACAGGCTTCCCAACCACGCTCGTTGTGCGCTAGCTCGGGGATGCGCCCCGATAGAGTGCGGGCATGCGAGAGAACACGCCGCCTGAGGCCACCCTGAACACCGCCAACGAGAGCGAACCGGTCTCGATCGCTGATCGGCTCGACCGCGTTGAGTTGCTGCTGCAGAAACCCAGGGACTACTTCCACCACTACGGGAGACCGATCGAGGCGGACTTCCGCGAGAGTGTTCTTCCGGTGCTGAACGCGATCGAGCTCCTGACCGCCGAAGTGCGAGAACTTCGCGACAAGATCTGACATCACGCCGCACTCTCCGTTTCGATTGATCCGAGGCGCACACGGAGCCGTTCGAGGCCGCGCAACGTGACGCGGACCTGCGGGGCGTCGAGCACAAGCTCGCCGGTGCGCGGATGGTGGTGTGACTGCGGTTTCTCCGCGAGGTAGCCGGCGTCGACGGCGGACGCGTATGCGTGCAACTTCCCGTCGGACCCGCGGAAGATCCACCGCATGTTCGTGAGGTCGTGGAACAGGCGCGCGGGCCCGGTCTTTACGCCGCGGCGGGCGAGCATCTTCGCGGCATCCGCGACCGCATAGTCGCCGTCGGCGGACGCGAGCTCGTCCCATGCCTCAGCGCGCGGCGTGAGCGCTTCGATCTGCTGGTGTGCTTCGCTGATCGCCGAGTTCGCTTCGATGACGGCACGGGCGAGCAACTGCTCGCGAGTCTCCGGCATCGCGTACGAACCGGTGCGACGGATCTGGGGGAGCACCTCGTGCGTCACCCATCGCTTGAACGCGCGAGCGGCCGAGCCGCGAGAACGGAGGATCGCGGAGAACAGCCCCGCCTCGCTCACGATCGTCGCTTCCTGGTCACCGCCAGGGGTGTGCAGAGTGTGCACCCCCTTTTCGTCCTCGTCGAGAGTGCGAGTCATGGCGGAGGTGGCGGAGTATTCGAGGATGCCTGCAGCGTCCATCGCGACGAACCAGAGCTCGTCGTCGATCGTCAGCGCGCGCACGGCCTGGCCGTCGAACCGGAAGACCTCGAGCGCGCTCACAGGTCGACCCCGCCTTCGAGGAGGATCGCGAACGTCTCAGCGGTCATGGTCACGTACTGCTCGGCCGGGTCGGTGGTGCCGCGCTTCTTGTGCATGACGACACAGATCAACGCGTCGTCGTTGCCGCGCTCGGCTTCCGCTTCCCTCAGCCATGCGGGGAGGGCGAGAGTCGCGGTGTTCTTGCACTCGATGACGACGCGACCGCCGCGGATCGTGCGGACGCCGGCGATGTCGCCGCGGTCCTTCGCGCCATGCTTCACGCGGCGATCGATCCGGTCGTCGCCGAGACGCTCAGCGAGCCAGTCGGCCTGTGCGCGCTCGAACGACGAGCCCGCCTTCTTTGCCGACTGACGGTTGCGCCGCGGCTTCGTGATCGTGGGGATGCTGTCGGTCTGCACCTGCTCGGGTGAGAATGGGATGCTCATGTTCTGCTCCTGCTCAAGGGATGAATGTGAGAGAGGGCCGAGGTGCGTCAACACCTCGGCCCTCGTTTCGTCCGGGCCAGCGCCGGGGGGAGGCGCCGCGGGGGATGCCCGGACGGGTCTATGCGTCGGGCGTGTGGTCGGCGTACAGCTGTCGCTCCGCGCGCTCGGTGGAAACCTGCGATCGCAGTGCGTCAGAGACCGCCTGGAACCAGCGCAGACGCGCGCGAGTGGCTTCGAGGTTCGCTTCCGACGCTCGGTAGTTCACGTGCAGGAGGTGCACGTCGTCGTCGGCCTCTACGACGTCGTCGAGCTTCGTGCCGGTGATCTTCGGGTCAGTGACCCTGGCCTGAGTGCGCATCACTGCGCGCCGATGCTCGAGGTCTGCCTTCCGTGACCCGTACTCCGACAGGTGCTTGTCGAACGCGATGATCTCCTGATTCCAGCGGATCAGGTGGTCGTTCAGTCGCTGCTGTGTGGGCAGGGATGGAGCCGACATCACGCGCCGCCTTCGAGGCGCTCCTGCGCGAGGACGGTGATCTTGTCGAGCGTGTCGACGTCGGCGCCCGCCGCGCGCGCCTGCTGCCAGATCGCGCGGATCGCTTCGACGTTGTCGGCAGCCTGAGCCTCGACCAGCCACTCGCGCGCCGCCGTGTGCTCCTCGGCGGCGCTCAGGTCCGACTTCGACCAGAGCTCGAGACCAGCACCGAAGCGCATCGCGGCGTTGCGGAGGCCGTCGCCGATCGCTTCCTTCACGGCGTTCGGGCCGGTCTTGCCCTGCGCGTCGCCGTACCCGAGCCGGGTGACGCCGCCGACGGTGAGGCGCATCCACAGCCCGCCGTTCTGATCGAACGCGGGAAGGCCGCGATCGTCGACCGACAGCGGCTCCCAGTCCCATTCGGGATCTGCTTCGAGAAGCCGTGCGGTGAGGTCAGCGTGACCCCAGTAGGCGATGTGGAACGACTTCGGGTGATACCCGCCGCAGAAGATCCCGTCAGCGGAGACGTTGCGGCCGTTCTTCTGCTCGCATCCGAGGCGGGTCTTGTCGTCCCGGCTCACGGCCTTCGTCAGGTAGTGGATCTGAGCCTCGGGAACCGGCTCGCGCATCTTCGTCAGCGCGGTCTCGTTGATCTCGCTCATGCCGCCTGTCCTTTCTCTTCGTCGGTGTGGAGGTTGATGCGCAGCGACCCCTTGCGAGGTGACTGGCGGGTGAACTGTGCGGCGACGTCCGGAAGCTCGCGCTTGAGGCGCGTCGCGTCCAGGGATGTCGTGATGCCGTCGGGGGAGCGGGTCAGGGACGCCAGCGACCCGTCGAAGCGGCGCGGCTTGCCGTCGAGGTGCTTCTCGATCTCGTCGAGCGCGACCCGATACGAGGTGTCCGCGGCATCCGCGATCTCCTTCCGCATCGCGGCGTCCGTCAGCAGAGCGTCGAGAATCGCAGCGTCCTCGTCGGGCTCGCCGTCGCCAGCGAGGAACTCGTACGCGATCGCTTCCAGGTGAGCGACCCGTGCGGCGTCCCACTCGATCGGGAAGAACTTCGGGAACGGGTACAGCGGGACTCCGTTCTCGTGCGGTTCGTAGATGAGCCGCGCGAGTCGGTAGCCGGTGACGCGCATCTGCCAGAGCACCTGATCGACGTACCGGCCTGGGAGCTCGCTGAGGTGCTCCCAGTCGTGGACGGTCGTCTTGATGTCTCCGACCTCGCCGTTGCCGAGAAGGTCAGGCGTTGCGATGAATCGGGGCTCGTCGTCGGCGGCGAGCAGGGCGGTCGAGTGGTGCAGGCCGAACATGTTCTCGGCGAACCGGGCGATCACCGGCTCACGGTCCTTGCCGTGCTGCATTGCCGAGTTGGTGAAGTCGCGGCCCCTACCCGCCTTCTCGGCGCGGATCGCTGCCCACGTGTTCGTGCCGCCGCGGGCGAGGCGGGCGACGTCGGTCGCCGATACCCCGCCCTGACGGCGACCAAGCCAGATCTGACGGTCCTTGCCGTCATCGACGATCGTGAAACTCATGCCGCGTCCCGGTCGATGACGCGCGTGATCTCGCTGAGCCGACGCGTGGCCTGTGCGCCTTCCCGCAGCGCCGCGGCGATCACCTCGAGCGACACCTTGTGCCGCGCCATCCCGTCCGCGATCACCAGTTCGTCGAGAACGCCCAGGTGGTAGAAGGGATCCGAGATCGTCTCGTCGGATGCGGAGGAGCCGGGGTAAGCGCGACGGATCGCGTCGAGGGTCGGTTTCGTGTGCGCCATGATCGGTGCCTTTCAGGAGTCGTCGGACCGCGCGAACGCGCCGAACGTGTAGACGATGAAGAGGAAGAGGAGGATGAAGATCGCGGCGAGGATCGTGGACCAGAGGCCGCGGGGGATGACGTACAGGACGCCGAGGATGATCAGCGACCAGAAGATCGCCGTCCAGCGGAGGATGATCACTGCTCTGCCCTCCGCTCAGACCCGGCCCACGCGGCTCCGAGACGGTTCCCGGCGAGCACCGAGACGACCGGGCGGCAGAGCATGATCTGGCCGTGTTCGTAGAGCGTCACCTTCGGCTTGCCCTGCCGGGTCTTCGCGACCCGGAACGTGCGGCTCACGAGATCCGCTCCACCCACTCGGGCCCGTCGTTTCTGTCGTCCCCGTGGCCGCACTGCGGGCAGACGAGAGAAACGAACACGGGGTCAGGGCCGTCGATGATCAACGCGCCGACGTGTCGCTCACACTTCGGGCAGTCCGTCTCGAGGATCGCGTGATCGAACTTCGAGGAGTCATGCTCCATCGACTGCTCGACGTGCTCCTTCCAGTCGCGCTCGGGCGGTGCCCACGGGTCGATCTCGGCGGCGATCACGCTGCATCGCCGATGGTCGGGAGTGGCATCTCGGGCTTGTGCAGGATGTGGCTCGACGCCGGCTTCGGCGTGGCCTCGGAGGGCTTGAGGATTGTGAGCATCATTGGTCCTTTCGGTCAGGCGCCGTACGTGCGCGCCGAGATGAACGAGTCCAGATCGGACTCACGGATTCGCTGGTTCTTGCGGGTGTCGCCGAGTTCGACGACCGGGATCTCTCCGCGGTTGATGCGCTCGTAGATCCAGTCGGTGCCGACGGCGAGGCGCTCGGCAGCTTCCGCGACTTTCAGCAGTGCAGTGGCCATGTCGGCACTCCTCTCTGTATGGGTGAGTGACCCCGGCAGGACTCACACCTGCTCACTCCCTCACCGGGGACGCGGGGCCGGGCAGTTTCTCCACGTGCCGGGTGGAAGTAGTTGGTAAGCAGCCGGACTCACGATCCGACCCGCCGCGGGGACATACCCGCGGTCCTCACAACCCGACGCCTATCCCCCCGTTCGGGGCCTCCTGCACGTCTGGACTGCTATCTCTGTTGAGTTCGCCCTGCACCCTCAGCGCGCTTGGTCGGCGGGATGGGTTCGGGATTCAGTTGTGTGTGGCGCCAGAGGGCGCGACGAATACCGCCCCATTCGGGGCGGACGTGTCCGGCGCTTAGGCCGCGGCGGCGATCGCTTCGGTGCGGACGATCTCGAACGCTTCGCCGAGACCGAGCCCGAAGGCGTCACAGAAGCCAGCGATGAAAGCGCCGGACGGCTGCGAGCCGCTCATGATGCGCCGGAGGGTGGTGCGGTCGGTCCCAATCAGTCGGGCGACGGCTTCCTCAGAGTTGAGGCTGCGAGTCTCACGGAGCCGGTCGACGAGACCTTCCTTGAGTCGAATGGCGACTGCCATCTCGCTCCCTTCGGTGGTGTAGCGGAACTGCTTTGTTGTGATGCAAGTCTGCCACAGTAAGGGGGTAAGTCAAGGCGAATTTGCCTCGATGTGTCGAAGTTGCTATACGTATCCGCATCAGATCGTGGCGATACCGCTTGACGTTGTGGCAAAACTGCATCAAACTGGGGACATGGGAGAGAACTTGACGAGCTACTTTCAGCAGGCGACTGGTGAGAGAAGCGTGCGCGCGATCGCACAGGCCATCGGGATCGAACAGACCACGCTGAACCGACAGATCACCGGCAAGAGTGCGCTGCCGGTCGAAACGGCCGTGCTGATCGCACGCGTCTACGACATCGACATGGCGGATGTCTTCACGCGTGCCGGGTTCATCACAGAGGAAGAGGCTCAGCGGCTCGGCGCCCGCGTCGGGCTTGCCGCGTACACAGACCTTGAGCTCGCCCGCGAGATAGTCCGCCGCATCGAAGCCGGCGAAGCAGGGGAAGCGCTGACCGGAGAACTTCCGGTCAATGTCCCCACCTCCGTGGATGATCTTGAAGTCCGCGAACCACGCACCCTCTACGGCCTCGCCGCAGACGAAGGTGAGATGGCAGCGGATCAGCCACACGCCGACTGAGAGGAACCATGCGCGAGCTACTTGCGAAAGCTGCCGAGTACGGCGTGCAGGTCCATGTCTGGGATCTTCCTCCCGGGACGCGGGGCCTGTACGACGACGACGAGAAGCGGATCTACCTGAACCGCCGCCTCACCTACGACGAGCGTCGCTCCACGCTCGCGCACGAGATCGGCCACTGTCATTACCGGCACGACTGCACCAGCCCATCAGGGGAGCGGCAGGCCCGCGCATACGCCGCACGGCTGCTCATCGACCCGGACGAATACGCGCGCCTCGAACGCATCAACCCTGATCAGCACTGGCTCGCCGAAGAATTTTCGGTGACACCGCAGATCATCTTCGACTACGAACATCACTGCCTCACGCGCCTCCGCGGCATCACATACAGCCGCGCGAGGATGGGGCTCGGTCAGTGGGCATACCGCGCGGCCGTCATCTGAGAGAAGGAACCATGGGCAGGGCAGCGAAGGGCGAGGGGAGCATCTTCCCCGTCGAGAAGGGGTACCGCGGGTACATTACCGTCAACGGACGCCGGAAGTACGCGTCCGGGGCGAAGAAGACCGAAGTCGCGCAGAAGCTCCGCGAGATGAAGAACCAGCGCGACACGGGAGTGCTCGCCGTCGGCCGCTCACCGCGCCTTTCCGACTGGATCGCCCACTGGTTGAAGGCCACGCAGGCGGAACACACGATCAAGACGCACGCCGGCTACCAGGAGGCCGTCGACAACTACATGCCGGCATGGCTGGGTGACGTCACGATCGCGAAGCTCACCGCCGAGCATCTCGAAGACGTGTACGCGACCCTGGGGGAGAAGTACGCCGGCTCCACGATCTACCAGCTGCACACAGTCATCCGGGCGTCGCTCTCCCTCGCGGCGAAGCGTGGGAAGGTGCCGACCAACGTCGCAAAGCTCGTCGTCTCCCCGCCGAAGGCTGACCCGGTGCCCGTCCGTCCGTTCTCCGACGCCGACCTGGATCGCATCTACACTGCCATCGCCGGGACCGACATCGAAGCACGTTGGATGCTGGCGCTCGAGCTAGGTCCGCGCCCGGGAGAGAGCATCGCGTTCGAGTGGTCACACATCGACTTCGACGAGGGGTCGATCGCGGTCCGGCAGCAGTTGCAGACTGTCGACGCGAAGCTGCGCCTCGTCCCGTACACGAAGACGGATGCGGGTATGCGAAAGATCCCCATGCCTGGGCATGTCGCCGATGCGCTCCGGAAGCACCGGCAGGCGCAACTCGAGCAGATGGCGAAGGCCAAGACATGGGGAGGATGGCAGGATCCGAGCGAGCCCGCGGAAGCGGTGCATTCGTTCGTGTTCACGTCGTCGCGGAAGCCGGGGTGGCCGATCACCCCGTCGGGTGACTCTCAGCAGTGGCGGAGGATGCTCGCCAGTGCTGGCCTCCCGCACGTGAAGCGGTACACGGCACGGCACACGGCGGCGTCGAGGATGATCGCGGCAGGGATCGATCTGACGGTGATCGCGGAGATACTTGGGCACGCGAATGTCAACGTCCTGATTCGGGTCTACGCGCACGCGTTGGAGGAGCGGAAGAAGGCCGCGGCGAGCCTGCTCGAGTTGGCGTGGTCGCGAAACGCTGCACCCTATCCTGCACCTTATGAGGTCGGTTCTGGCCTGATCCAGCCGGACCCAGCCGGATCGCGATAGGCAACCAAAGCGCATAATTCCGGGGCGGACAGACCCGAACCGGACCAGGCAGACTCCCCGTGTACCCATCTTGTAAACAGGATGTCACGGGTTCGAATCCCGTAGTCGGCTCCGATCCGCCCTTCCCCTGTCGCCGCCGTGCCAGGATGGCTCGCATGGACTACACGCATCTCGGACGCACCGGCACGCAGGTCTCGCGCATCGTCCTCGGGACGATGAACTTCGGTGATCGCACCTCTGAAGAGGAATCCTTCGCGATCATGGATCGCGCTCTCGAGCTCGGGGTGAACTTCTTCGACACGGCCAACGCGTACGGAGGCAGCGGCGGACGCGGGGCGACCGAGGAGATCATCGGACGCTGGTTCAGCGCCCGCCCCGGTGTGCGGGACGACATCGTGCTCGCCACGAAGGTGCATTCCCCGATGGTGGACGGCGACGTCGTCAACGCCCGCGGTTCGTCGGCATGGCAGGTGCGGCGCGAAGCGATCGGCTCGCTGCGCCGTCTGCAGACCGATCGGATCGACCTCTACCAGTTCCACCACATCGACCGCCACATCCCGTGGGATGAGATGTGGCAGGCCATGGAGATCCTCGTCTCGCGGGGCGAGGTCGTCTACACCGGCAGCTCGAACTTCGCCGCCTGGAACATCGCGCAGGCGAACGAGATCGCGAAGCAGCGGCACTTCCTGGGCCTGGTGAGCGAACAGTCGCTCTACAACCTCGCGCATCGCACGATCGAGCTCGAGGTCATCCCCGCCGCCCGCAACTACGGTCTCGGCATCCTCCCGTGGTCGCCGCTCAGCGGCGGGCTCCTCAGCGGCGGATCCTCCGATGCGAACGCCCGATCCAACACAGGTCGCGCCGCCGAGACCCGCGCCAAGCACCGCGATCAGGTCGAGGCCTATGAAGGCTTCGCCCAGGAACGAGGCTGGAAGCCGGCTGCGCTCGGGCTCGCGTGGCTGCTGCACCAGCCGGGCGTCACGGGACCCATCATCGGCCCCCGCACGGTCGCACAGCTGGAGTCCGCCGTCACCGCCCTCGACATCGAGCTCAGCGCTGACGACCTCCGCACGCTGGACGAGATCTTCCCCGGCCCTGGTGGCCAGGCACCGGAGGCCTACGCCTGGTGAGGTGACGCGACGCCGAACACGTTCGGGTCGACCGGCCGCTGCGCGCGCGGGAGCTTCTCGACGACCAGTCGATAGGACTCCGTCACGAGCTCTTCGATGAGTCCTGGTTCGATGGATGCCCCAGGGGTCACCGAGATCCAGTGCTTCTTGTTCATGTGATAGCCCGGCGCGATGTCGGCGAACGTCGCGCACAGCGCCTCGGCATCCTCGGGGTGCGACTTCAAAGTCACCATGGCGCGGCCCGAGTACTGCGTCTGCAGCATGAACACCTTGCCGCGGACCTTGAAGACGTCCCACTCCGGGCCGAACGGATGCTCGAGGCCGGCGCCGGGCAGTTCGTCGGCACGCTCCGTCGCCGCCCGCAACAGCGTCTCGTCATCCATCAGAACAGCTTCTCCTCGGCGCCTTTGTCGTTGCGGCGCGGTGTCGCGACGACGCGTTCGTCCAGGGAAGCTGCGGCCGCGAGCGCCCCGTCGATCACCTCGCGCCCGCCCTCGCCCAGCAGCCAGTCGTGCGCGTAGTCGGTGGGGATCAGCACCGGCATCCGGTCGTGAAGGCCGGCGAGATGCTCGGGAGCCGGACGCATGACGATCGAGAAGCACGTGAACCACTCGCCGTCGGCCGTCCGCCCTCGCTGCGCCACCGCGGCCATCCCGAACAGCGCGCCGCTGTCGAGACCGAACTCGTGCCACACCCGGTCGGGCTTCTGCAGCTCGAACCAGCCGGTCGCCGGCACGATCGCCCGCGACCGCGCCTTCCCCGGTTGATCCTGCAGCCGCTCGGAGCGCGTGTTGATGGAGGGGAACTTCGCCGGCTCGCCGTTCACCAGGAAGCCCCACCACGCGGGCTCCAGTGTCGGCTCGCCGTCGCGCGGCACGACGATCGGATTGAGATTGCGCAGGTTCTTGCCGGTCGGCCGCAGCGTCTCGCCGGCATTGCGCTCGGCCCACTCCCGCAGGCCGTCGAGGATGTCGGCATCCGCTTCGGCCAGCAGTTCGGCATCGGTGAATCGGGGATCGAGTCCATAGCTCGCGCACATGCCGCAAGAGTAGCCTCGACCGCGGACATGGCGTCGTCCGGTAGCGTGGCAGGAGTGCCTCCTACCCGCCGTCTGCCCGCCTTCGCGGCGATCGGCGGCGCGATCTCGATCGGGGCGATGACAGCGGTCCAAGCGCGCATCAACGGCGTTCTCGGGGTCAGCATCGGCAACGGCGTCGTCGCAGGGCTCGTCTCCTTCGGCTCCGGACTTCTGCTGCTCGTCGTCCTGGTCGGAGTCGTGCCCTCAGGGCGTGCCGGGATGGCTCGCCTGTGGCGAGGCATCCGATCCCGCAGCATCCCGCTGTGGATGCTGCTGGGCGGAGCGTGCGGAGCTCTGACCGTGACGACGCAGGGCCTGACCGCCGCCGTGCTCGGGGTGTCCCTCTTCACCGTCGGCGTCGTGGCGGGTCAGACGCTGCACGGTCTGATCCTCGATCGGATCGGCTTCGGGCCGGCCGGTGTCGTCGCCGTGACGATGGGGCGCGTGGCCGGGGGAGCGCTCGCGATGATCGCGGTCGGGATCTCCCTCGGCGGAGACGTGCTCGCCCACGCGCCGCTGTGGATGCTGATCCTGCCGTTCGCGGCCGGTGTGGGCATCGCGTGGCAGCAGGCGGCGAACGGTCGCCTCGCGCAACGGGTGGAGTCACCGGTCATCGCCACCACCGTGAGCTTCATTGCCGGGACCGTGGTGCTCGCGGTCGCCGCAGGGATCAGTCTGGTCGTGAGCGGGGCGACGAATGCGCTGCCCGCCGATCCGTGGATGTACCTCGGCGGCCTGCTCGGCGTGATCTACATCTTCCTCGGGGCGGCGCTCGTCGCGCAGACCGGGGTTCTGCTGCTGGGCCTCGGATCCGTGCTCGGTCAGCTCGTGACGGCCGTGATGATCGACACGATCTGGCCGGCCGAAGCCGGGCCGGCACTCTGGCAGACCGTCGCGATGGTGGCAGTAGCCGTGGCCAGCGTCCTCGTCGCGGTGATCCGACCACGGCGGCGCTGATCGACTGCTACTTCTTCTTCTCCGGCATCCGCGTCAGCAGGGCGCGGGCGTCAACCGGCTTGCGGCGACCCGGCTTCTTCGCGGGTTTGCCACCGACGTAGAGCCAGCCGAGCAGCTCCTCGTTCTTCTTGAGGCCGTGCGCCTTCGCGACCGCCTTCGAGCGCGTGTAGTGACCGGTGCGCCACAGCACGCCCCAGCCCGCCTCGTCGAGCAGCAGGCTCAGCGTGTGCGCGACGCCGGATGCCACGGCCTCCTGCTCCCAGCGCGGCACCTTGTCACTGGTGCGATAGCTCGCCACAACCGCGATCAGCAGGGGAGCGCGCAGTGGTTTCGACGATGGATGCTTGTCGCCCTCGGCCTTCGCGATCGCCTTGCCGAGCACCTCGCGATCCGCACCCCGCAGCTCGATGAGCCGCCAGGGACGCAGGGACGAATGGTCCGCGACCCGCCCGGCCGCAGCGACCAGGGGCAGCAGCTCCGCACGGGTCGGGGCCTGGTCGGTGACCTTCGACCAGGACTGACGTGCACGGACCGCGTCGAGGGCGCTCACGGCTGCGGAGCTTCCGGCGACTCCGGGGCGAAGTTCAGCGCGAGCGAGTTCATGCAGTAGCGGTCGCCGGTCGGTGTGCCGAAGCCATCGGGGAAGACGTGTCCGAGGTGCGAACCGCAGTTCGCGCAGCGCACCTCGGTGCGCACCATTCCGAGGGTGGTGTCCTCGATGAGCTCGACCGCATCCGGACGGATCGACTCGTAGAAGCTGGGCCAGCCGCAGCCGGAATCGAACTTCGTGCCGCTCTTGAACAGCTCCGCATCGCACGCGCCGCAGGTGTACAGCCCTGCGCGCTCCTCATCGAGCAGCTCGCCCGTCCATGCGCGTTCGGTCGCCGCCTGGCGCAGCACGGCGAACTGCTCGTCACCGAGCTCGGCACGCCACTCGGCATCGGACTTGTTCACGCTGTAGGACATGGGGGCCTCCTGAGTCATCAGGTTCTATTCTCGCGCGTCGGAGCGGCTGTCGGCGCGCGCGGGCTGGGAGAGGCCCTGGAGTGGCTCCCCGGTATCGAGCGAACCGCGGCGTAGGCTTCGGACATGCTCGGAGATCTGACGGACCGCGATCGCGCGATCCTCGCGTTGGAGGTCTCCTGGCCGCGGCACAACGGCGCCAAGGAAGAGGCGATCCGCACCCAGCTCGGGATGAGCCCGGCTCGCTACTACCAGTTGCTGTGGCGTCTCATCGACACTGAGCAGGCGCTCGAGCACGACCCGCTGCTGGTGCGGCGGCTGCGTCGGATCCGGGACTCCCGCGGCGTCCAGCGCAGCGTGCGGATGCAGGGCTTCGTCGGCTGAGCGCCGCCTGTCCGGCATCCTGAACGTCCCTGATGAGGATGCCGAGATGCATGCCCTAGCATCGAGGGGTGTCCAAGCCCGCTCGTGATCGTTTCGACGATGTCCCCCGCACGTCCGGCCGCGTAGGCGCTCATCGTGCGGAGAATCCAGGCAGCAACGGCTGGATGGTCCTGCTGTGGTCCGTCGTCGCCGCCCTCGTCCTGCTCGTCGTCGGGATCTTCGTCGCGCTTGTCGTCATGGGGCGCATCGCCCTGTTTCCCACGGCCCAGGAGACCGTCGCACCGGCGCCCGAGGAGACCGGCATCGTCGACACCTCCTATTCGGTCATGATCCTCAACGCCACGCCGGACGACGTCCTGGACGATCAGATGCGCGACGAGTTGATCAATGCGGGATACAACGCCGAACTGGTGTTCGCCGTCGATGGTGCATCGGACGATTTCGAGGACACCACCGTCTACTACGTGGAGGATGCCGACGCGGATGCCGCGGCCGGCCTCGCCGACCTCATCGGCGGCGCGATCGTGGAGCAGAGCGACTACTACGCCGCGATGAACGACACCGGCCAGGCGCAGCTGACGATCGTGATCGGACTCGACCGCACGGGTGAAGCACCGGCCGAGTAGGTCCGGCATCGGGCCGCGACAGCCATCGCCGGCTACTGTTTCTCTCTGCGCGTACGCGGCTTGCACTCGATGGGGTCGAGTGCCAGAATGGGCGTTAGCACTCGATCGCTCTGAGTGCTAAACCGAACGTATTACGTCCAGGAGGGACGACAAAACTCATGGCAAAGATCATCGCTTTCGATGAGGAGGCCCGCCGCGGTCTCGAGCGCGGCCTGAACATCCTCGCCGACGCTGTCAAGGTGACCCTCGGCCCGCGCGGTCGCAACGTCGTGCTCGAGAAGAAGTGGGGCGCACCCACGATCACGAACGACGGCGTCTCGATCGCCAAGGAGATCGAGCTGGACGACCCGTACGAGAAGATCGGTGCGGAGCTCGTCAAGGAGGTCGCCAAGAAGACCGACGACGTCGCGGGTGATGGAACCACCACCGCGACCGTTCTCGCTCAGGCTCTGGTCCGCGAAGGCCTGCGCAACGTCGCAGCCGGCGCCGACCCGATCTCGCTGAAGAAGGGCATCGAGAAGGCTGTCACGGCCATCACCGAAGAGCTCCTCTCCAGCGCCAAGGAGATCGAGTCCAAGGAAGAGATCGCGGCCACGGCCTCCATCTCCGCCGCTGACGCCTCGATCGGCGAGCTGATCGCCGAGGCGATCGACAAGGTCGGCAAGGAGGGTGTCGTCACCGTCGAGGAGTCGCAGACCTTCGGCACCGAGCTTGAGCTCACCGAGGGCATGCGCTTCGACAAGGGCTACATCAACCCCTACTTCGTCACGGACCCCGACCGCCAGGAGGCGGTGTTCGAGGAGCCCTACATCCTCATCGCCAACTCGAAGATCTCCAACATCAAGGACCTGCTCCCGGTCGTCGACAAGGTGATCCAGGATGGCAAGGAGCTCGTCATCATCGCCGAGGACGTCGAGGGCGAGGCGCTCGCGACTCTCGTGCTCAACAAGATCCGCGGCATCTTCAAGTCGGCTGCCGTCAAGGCTCCCGGCTTCGGCGACCGTCGCAAGGCGCAGCTGCAGGACATCGCGATCCTCACCGGTGGTCAGGTCATCACCGAAGAGGTCGGTCTGAAGCTCGAGAACACGACGCTCGACCTGCTCGGCCGTGCACGCAAGGTCATCATCACCAAGGATGAGACCACGATCATCGAGGGCGCCGGCGAGGCTGACGCGATCGAGGGTCGCGTGACCCAGATCCGTCGCGAGATCGACAACACCGACAGCGACTACGACCGTGAGAAGCTCCAGGAGCGCCTCGCGAAGCTCGCCGGTGGCGTCGCCGTCATCAAGGCCGGAGCCGCGACCGAGGTCGAGCTCAAGGAGCGCAAGCACCGCATCGAGGACGCCGTCCGCAACGCCAAGGCGGCTGTGGAAGAGGGCATCGTCCCCGGCGGTGGCGTCGCGCTCATCCAGGCGGGAACGAAGGCTCTCGACGCTCTCGAGCTTGACGGCGACGAGGCGACCGGTGCGAACATCGTTCGCGTCGCGATCTCGGCTCCGCTCAAGCAGATCGCGCTGAACGCCGGTCTCGAGCCCGGCGTCGTCGCGGCGAAGGTCGCGGAACTGCCGATCGGTCAGGGCCTCAACGCGGCCACGGGCGAGTACGTCGACATGTTCGCAGCGGGCATCATCGACCCGGCCAAGGTGACGCGTTCGGCTCTGCAGAACGCGGCGTCGATCGCCGGTCTGTTCCTCACCACCGAGGCCGTCGTCGCCGACAAGCCCGAGAAGAACCCGGCTCCGGCCGGCGACCCCACGGGTGGCATGGACTTCTGAGTCCAGACGTTCTGCACAGAAACGCCCCGGCCTCGGCCGGGGCGTTTCTGCGTTCCGCAGCGGGGGATCAGCGGAACAGGCTCGCCGAATACGCGTCGACGTCTTCGTAGTTGCGGGAGACGCTGCCGAGCGCGACGCTGATCGACGCGAGCACCTGCTCCACGTGCAGCTGCGCGGCACGCCACTGCTCGCCGCACGTCTGGAACGCGGCTGATGCGTTGCCGGTCCACGACGACTGCAGCTGGGTGAGCTGCGCGGAGAGCGCGGTGGACTCGGCCTGCAGGCGCTCGACCGTACCGCGGGTGGCTGCGGTGGCGGCGTTGACTGCTTCGGTGTCGACACTGAAGACGGACATGGGGACTCCTCTCGTTGCCCGGCGTCGGCCGCCGGGAGCTCTGAGACTAGGCGGGTGCCCCGTATCCGCGTCCGGTCGGAACAGCGATCTCCACGGCATCCGTGGAGAGTCCGCGCCGCAGACGAGTCCGTGCAGAGCGAGTGGGTGGTCAGAGTTCGAGCGGTTCGATCGGCTGGGTGTCCTGGAGCAGATGCTCGGGGATCGCACGGGCAGGAGCAAGCGGGAGCGTGACCGTGAACGTCGCTCCGCCACCAGGAGTCTCGGACACGGACACGGAGCCGTGCAGGGCCTCGACGATCGAGGCGACGATCGCCAGTCCCAGCCCCGATCCGCCGGTCTCGCGCGCCCGCGAGGTGTCGGCGCGCCAGAAACGCTGGAAGATCTGCTCGCGGATCTGCTCGGGCACGCCTTCGCCATGATCGGCGATCGAGATCGTTCCGACCCCGGCGACACGATCGGCGCCGACGATGATCTCGATGGGGGAGTCCTCGCTGGAGAAGCGCCGGGCGTTGCCGAGCAGGTTCGCCACGACCTGGCGCACCTTGTTCTCCTCGCCCAGCACGATCGGCGGCGTGCTCACCGGATTGTCGATGACCTCGCTGAAGTCGATCTCGGGGACGGGTTCGGACTGCGAGGATCGCGGACGTCGGCGCAACCGGGCCAGTGTCGCACCGGCGCGGCCGCGCGGACCCTGCGCCGGGCGATGCTGCTCGATCGGCACTGTGGCAGTCGGGGGCTTGAGCGGGGGCTGGTCGGCGGTGGTGTCGATGACGGCGATCGTGCGGCCCGGGGCGGCGGCGCGCACATCCAGCGCGGCATCCCTGGCGATCGGGCGCAGGTCGAGGGGGGCGATCTCGGGTTCGCGTTCCTCATCGAGGCGGGCCAATGCGAGGAGATCCTCGACGAGCACGCCCATTCGGATCGCCTCCTTCTCGATGCGCTCCATCGCCCTGGCCGTGTCCTCCTCGCCGCGGATGGCGCCCATGCGGTAGAGCTCGGCGTATCCGCGCACGCTCACCAGCGGCGTGCGCAGCTCGTGGCTCGCGTCGCCGATGAACCGCCGCATGTGCTGCACTGTCCGGTCGCGCTCGGCGATCGAACGGTCGAGGCGATCGAGCATCGTATTGATCGCGAGGTTGAGGCGGCCCACCTCCGTCGTCGGCTCGAGGTCGGTCATGCGCTGGCCGAAGTCGCCTGACGCGATCGCCATGGCGGTCGTCTCGACGTGGCCGAGGCGGCGGAACGTCAGCGTGACCAGCCCGCGGGTGAGCAGGGCCGCGATGAGAATCGTGAACAGGGCGACCGTCGTGTAGACGCCCAGGTAGAGCCCGATGATGCGGTCCACCTCTTCGAGCGGCAGAGCCACGTACTGCACGTAGACGGTGCCGTCCGGTCCCGGTTTCGTGCTCACCGCCCCGTGGAAAGGGGTCTTGCCGTCGACGCCTGTCAACGTGAGCGGAATGGTCTCTTCGTCCGCCTTGGCCTCGGCGAGCGGATAGGTCTCCGGAAAAGCCGGGGTCACCGCATCCTGCGGTCCGCCGGCCTGCGCGATGAACGTGCCGCCCGCGTCGTAGAACGCCACGAAGGCCTCGCTGCGGACCGCATCCTCCCGTGGCGTGAGCACGAGTCCACCGTCGCCGTTGGACGAGACGGTGAAGAACCGATCCGCCATGTCAGTGGTCGACAACGGCTGCAGCTGCGCGTTGATGTTGCCGATCAGTGCTGCCCGCATGATCGGAACGGTGCCGATGCCGGCGACGAGCAGCCCGAGCGCGAGCACGGCGACAGTGACGCCGGTGACCTTGGCGCGCAGGCTGATGCGCCGCCACCAGCTGGTGACCGCGTCGGGCTTGTGCGCCATACGGTCCCTCCTGCGAACGGCGTGCGACGGCTGCGGGTCAGGCGGACTTGCCGCCGACCTTCAGCATGTATCCGAAGCCGCGCTTGGTCTGGATGAGGGATTCCTCGGTATGCGGGTCGATCTTGCGGCGGAGGTACGAGATGTAACTCTCCACGATTCCGGCATCCCCGTTGAAGTCGTACTCCCAGACGTGATCGAGGATCTGCGCTTTCGACAGTACGCGATTGGGGTTGAGCATGAGGTAGCGCAGCAGCTTGAACTCGGTCGGGCTGAGCTCGATCGGCACCTTGCCGACATACACGTCGTGCGTGTCCTGGTCCATTGACAGCTCGCCGGCGCGGATGATCGACTCCTCGTCGGCCTGCATCGTGCGGCGCAGGATGGCCTGTGCGCGGGCGACGATCTCGTCGAGGGCGAACGGCTTGGTGACGTAGTCGTCGCCGCCGGCGTTGAGTCCCTCGATCTTGTCCTGGGTGTCGTCCTTGGCGGTGAGGAAGAGGATCGGAGCCGTGAACCCGGCGCCGCGCAACCGCTTGGTGACGCTGAACCCGTTCATGTCCGGAAGCATGACGTCGAGGATGATGAGGTCGGGCTCCTCCTCGAGGACCGCCGAGATCGTGGCGGCTCCGTTCCCGACGGTCTTCACCTGGAAACCGGCGAAGCTCAGACCCGTGGACAGCAGGTCACGGATGTTCGGCTCGTCATCGACGACCAGGATGCGCGCATCAGTCATGCCCCCATTATGGTGACTTCATCGATGCAGTTGCTGATTATCTGTCGGAGCGGCGGTTTCAGGCGGCCGGTCCGTGCACCGCGGTCGCGACGGCCAGGGCGACGGATGCCGCGATCGGTGCGTCAGGGTCGACAGTTATCCGATGCAGCAGAAGGCCATCGCAGGTGGCCATCAGCATCGGCGCGCGCGCCGCGGCTTTCGGTCCGCCGATTTCGCGGAGGAGCGAACGCGTCCACTCCTCGAAGATGCGCCGTTGCCGACGGAGGGGCAGGACCGCGTCATCATCCACGGCTTCGAGGAACAGGGCGTAGCGGGCGCGCGTACGCGCGGCTCTCGGGCCGGATTCGATCTCGGCAACGCGGACGAGCATCTCGGTGAGCGCCTGCTCCGAGTCGATCGCCGCAGGGATTCCGCCTTCTGCCCGCTCGCTCTCGGCGATCCAGTCGATCACTCCCGCCAGCAGCGCGGCCCGAGTCCGGAAGTGGTTCGAGGTCGAGCCGAGGGGGAGTGACGCTGCGGCATCCACTCGTGCGTGCGTGAGAGCGCGTATCCCCTCCGTGCCGATGAGGTTGACGGCGGCGTCCAGGGCTCGGCGTCGGGTGCTGCTCATGGCGCAATACTACAACCCTAGTGACAATGAACTATGAACGTAGTAATCTCCCGAACAAGGAGGACATCATGGACGCTGACCCGCAGGTTCCGGTGCGAGAGGAGTGGTCACCGCCGCTTCCCGCCGCCCAAGGGTTCGACCACGTCGTCGTCGAGACCCCAGGGCTGCGTACCCATGTCGCCTCCATCGGGCGCGGGGATCCCGTCGTGCTGCTGCATTGCTTCCCCGGGCACTGGTGGCAGTGGCGGATCATCGCGCCCGCCATCGCGGCGCGCGGGTACCGGGTGATCTGCCCCGACCTGCGCGGCTCCGGCTGGACTCGGGCGGCGGACCCGCGTTTCGGCCCCGACTCACAACGCGACGACGTCATCGCCGTGCTCGATGCGCTCGGCATCCCGCGAGCGCACTTCGTCTGCCACGACATGGGGGCGATCTCGGGGATGCAGCTCTCCTATCTGCAGCCGGAGCGGGTGCGCACGATCGTCCAGCTCGCGGTGCCGCCGGGCTTCATGGAGTTCACCCCGAAGGTGATGCCCGCGTTCGCGCACATGCCGGCGCTGCTCATGCATCGCCCTGGCCGATCGCTGCGCTACCTCTTCAGCCCGCGCTACATGGCGCAGCCGATGTCCGAGGCGACGAGAGAGGCGTACCTGCTCCCTCACCAGCGCCCTGAGGTCGAGCGGGCGGTGCGAGAGCTGTACCGCGGCCTCGTGATCCCCGTCTCCTTCCGCCTCATGAGCGGCGTCTACAAGCGGATGCGACTGCATCCGCCGACTCTCGTCGTCTTCGGACGCGAGGACGGGCCGTTCGCCGAGCCCACGGCGCGGCGCATCTGCCGGAAGAACGCACTGCATGCGGACCGCTTCGAACTCGCGTTCGTCGACGATGCGGCGCATTTCATCACGGATGACGCCCCGGATGAGGTCATCCGGCTCGCTCTGGAATGGTTCGAGAGCGAAGGCCGGGCGGCATGATCAGGCCGCGGCGAGCTCGTCCGCGTCGAGGATCGTATAGCTGTAGCCCTGCTCGGCGAGGAAGCGCTGGCGGTTCTGGGCGTAGTCCTGATCGACCGTGTCGCGGGCGATGAGCGTGTAGAAGCTTGCGGTGTGCCCCGACTGCTTGGGCCGCAGGAGGCGACCGAGACGCTGCGCCTCCTCCTGCCGGGAGCCGAACGATCCGGATACCTGGATGGCGACGGATGCCTCGGGCAGATCGATCGAGAAGTTCGCGACCTTCGAGACCACCAGCAGCGAGATCTCGCCTTCGCGGAAGGCACGGTAGAGGGCCTCGCGCTCGTCGACCGGCGTCGCACCGGTGATCTGCGGAGCGTCCAGCGCCTCGGACAGGGTCTCGAGCTGATCCAGGTACTGCCCGATGACGAGGATCTGCTCGCCGGGGTGCTTGGCGATCAGCTCTCGCACGGCGTCGATCTTCGCAGGTGCGGAGGCTGCCAGCCTGTAGCGGTCGTCGTCGGTGGCGGCCGCGTATTCCAGGCGGTCGTTCGGCGGCAGATCCACGCGCACCTCATAGCAGGCGGCGGGGGAGATGAAGCCCTGCGCTTCGATCTGCTTCCACGGGGCGTCGAACCGCTTGGGGCCGATCAGGCTGAACACGTCTCCTTCGCGGCCGTCCTCGCGTACGAGCGTCGCGGTCAGACCGATACGGCGTCGTGCCTGCAGGTCGGCGGTCAGCTTGAACACCGGAGCCGGGAGAAGGTGCACCTCGTCGTAGACGATCAGGCCCCAGTCCAGCGCGTCCAGCAGCGCCAGGTGCGCGTACTCGCCCTTCCGCTTGGCCGTGAGGATCTGATACGTGGCGATCGTGACGGGCTTGACCTCCTTGGCCTGTCCGGAGTACTCGCCGATCTCCTCAGGAGTGAGCGAGGTGCGCTTGAGCAGCTCGTCGCGCCACTGCCTGGCCGAGACGGTGTTCGTCACGAGGATCAGCGTCGTGGTCTTGGTCGCGGCCATGGCACCGGCACCGACGATCGTCTTCCCGGCACCGCAGGGAAGCACCACGACGCCGGAGCCGTCCTTCGAGAACGCGTCGACGGCATCCTGCTGATACGGCCGGATGTGCCAGCCGTCCTCTGCCAGATCGATCTCGTGCGGTGTGCCAGGGGTGTAGCCGGCGAGGTCCTCGGCCGGCCAGCCGATCTTCAGCAGCTCCTGCTTGATCTGTCCGCGTGCCCAGGCGTCGACGACGTACGTGTCCGGGGTGGGATGTCCGACCAGCAGGGGCTGGATGCGCTTGTTGTTCGCGACCTGCGTCAGCACAGCGGGGTCGATCGAGCGCAGGATGAGTGTGCCTTCGTCGTCGCGCTCGATCGTGAGACGCCCGTAGCGGCTCACGGTCTCCTTGAGGTCGACGGAGACCGAGGGCGGCACGGGGAAACGCGACCAGCGCTCGAGCGTGTCCAGCATGTCCTCTGCGCTGTGTCCGGCGGCGCGCGCGTTCCACAGGCCGAGGCGCGTGATCCGATACGTGTGGATGTGCTCGGGGGCGCGTTCGAGCTCGGTGAAGATGGCCAGCTCGTGGCGAGCGCTCTCGGCATCCGGGTGGGCGACCTCGAGCAGGACGGTGCGATCGCTCTGGACGATCAAAGGGCCATCAGACATAGCTGACCAGTCTACTGCGCTCGGCCGTGCGCGGCGCGGTCAGTGCTCGGCGCTCGCATCCACGATCCGCGCGGATCGGATGCTGGAGACCGGCAGCGTCCGCTCGACGTCGGCGGCGCGGTCGCGGCCGCGCAGGCGGCCACCGCCGAGTCCACTGGCTTCGAGAGTCAGCTCGCGCGACGAGCCGTCCGGCATGCCGACCTCGACGATGACCACGGCACGCTGCCGGACGGCCGCTTCGAGTTCCCGATCGAGCCACGCCGCGTCGGCGTCAGGACCCTGGTGCTCGCGGAGTCGCGCGATGAGCGCCGCATACGACGGAGCGCTCTGCGTCGGTGCATCGTCGACGGCCGGTGCACGACGGGTGGAGATCGCCTGCCCCTCGTCGTCCACGAGGGTTGCCGGGTAGCGCGCGTCCACGAGCGCCCAGTACACGGTCTCGGCGCGGACGCGCGAGGCGAGCATGCCGTCTTCGGCGGTCAGCGCGAGAGGGCGCAGGCTGCGGTCGACGCTCATGGTCTCGATGAGGTGCGAGTCGCTGCTCGTGACGATCGTGCCGGTCTCCGAAGCCCACACGCGGACGAGGCCATGACGCTGAGCCGTCTGGGTGACGAGGTAGGCCAGCGGCTGCGGCACACCCGTGAGGGACAGCGCAGTGAGGAATTCGATGATCGAGGCCTCGGTCTCACCCTCCACGAGTCCATGCGTGATGGATTCGGCCGTGAAGCGATAAGAGGAGGACTGCGCCGGATCCCGTTCCACCATGCTGCGCAGGCGCACGTCGAGTGCGGGCTGGAGCGGTCCTGGAGCGATCGCGGTGAGGTCGTTCTGCAGGAACACCCGGTCGACCTCGGCGGGGACGTGCCGTCCGAGCGGCTCCGCATCGGCATCCCGGCCCTGCCGGAGCTGCGCCGACCACACCGGCTCGGTGTCGTCGTCCGCGATCAGCCCGAGCAGGCGTGCGCGGCGCTGCAGGCGCTGCTCGCGCACTGGCCAGGCGGCATCCCACGGATAGGCGCTTCGCCAGTCCGCGGGCGGCAGCCATCCGGCACCCATGCGGATGCCGATGGGCAGCGCCGATCGGAATGCCGTCACCAGTCGCGTCCAACGGTCCGCGAACGGCAGCCGGAGCCAGTCCTCCGCTGCCGCCGCGGGAAGCACGCGTCGCTCATGCGTGCGCACTAGCGCGGCATCGGCGGCGATGGCCCGCAACTCGTCTGCATCTTCGGAGTCGATCCCGATCTCGGTGAGACGCTTCTTCTCGCCTGCGGCGAGCACGCCGGTCGCGAGGAGCGCGAGTGGCGCCTCGCGGGCGGCGAGGAGCAGGTCGGCGAGCCGGCCGACGGTCGCGAACGCGAGCTCCGCTGCCCGCGCTGACGCGTCATCGGATGCCGCGGTCGCGGTGCCGCTGTCGGCGGCCGGGACCGGTGCGCGACCGGATAGGGACTCGGCCACAGGCGCGAACAACCCGCCGTCCGGATCGATCAGGCCCAGGGCGATGAGGCGGTCGACGGGGGCCCCGGCATCCTTTCCCTCGGCGATGCCTGCGATCGCTGCGGCATCCTCTCGGGAGAGCGTCGAGACGGCGCGGTCGACGGAGGCGGGATCGAGCAGAGCCTCGGCCACGTCGAAGAAGTCGTTCCACGCGGCATCCGGGCGGACTCCGCGCCCGGCGAACAGACGCTCCAGTTCCGCGTCCGAGGCGGCGGCCAGCCACACGGCGAGCGGGCGGGCATGCGTGCTCATCGTCAGGAGCGCTTGTTCGCGCGGCCCTTCCGGGCGAAGCTCATGACGAGCAGGCTGATGATCAGCACGAAGGCGATCGGCAGACCCCATTGCGGGACACCGGCGATGAAGGGCCAGAGACCGTTCGCGAAGTCCTCGTGGTACATCCCGACGGCCGTTCCGATGATGATCGCGAAGAAGCAGATGACCGAGAGGGCGGCCAACGCGAGCGCGGTGAAGGCCAGGATCCGATCCACTGCGCGGACCGGGACGTCCGATCCGGAATTCTGCGTGCTCATCAGACTCAGCCTAGTCCCTTGTTCCCGGTAGGATCGAGGCAGGTGCGCGCTGGCGCACCTGAGATTTCCGATAGCAATACAGTGAGGTTCTCCATGCCCACCGGCAAGGTCAGGTTCTACGACGACGAGAAGGGGTTCGGCTTCATCGCCAGCGATGACGGCCAGGATGTCTTCCTGCACGCCTCCGCCCTGCCGACGGGCGCCACCGTGAAGACCGGAAGCCGCGTCGAGTTCGGCGTGGCCGACGGCAAGCGCGGACTGCAGGCGCTCTCGGTGCGGGTGCTCGAGGCCCCCGCGAGCCTCGCGAAGGCGAAGCGCAAGCCGGCCGACGACATGGCGATCATCGTCGAGGATCTCGTGAAGCTTCTCGACGGCATCGGCGGCGATCTGCGCCGCGGACGCTATCCCTCTTCGAGCCACGGTCGCAAGATCGCGGCAGTGCTGCGCAAGGTGGCTGATGACCTCGACGCCTGAGCCCGATGCGCGTCTGATCGACGCCCGTGATCTCGCGCTGGCTGCGCTGCATGAGATCACGTCCCCGTCGACCGTCGGCCCTGCCGCCGGCCACGTGGTCGAAGAGGACGGCTCGGTGTCCCTGCGATTCGAGAACCGCCTCGGCGGCTACCCCGGCTGGTTCTGGACCGTGACGGTCGCCGCCGTCGACGACGCCGATCCGACCGTGCTCGAAGTCGAGCTGCTTCCCGGTGACGGTGCGCTTCTCGCGCCGGACTGGGTGCCGTGGGCCGAGCGTCTCGCAGAATACCGTGCGCACCAGGCCGAGCTCGCGGAACAGGCCGCCGCCGTCGCATCCGAAGCGGTCACGGACGACGACGAAGAGGATGTCGACGACGAGGACATCGAAGACGAAGACGATTCCGACGACGAGGACTTCGACGGCGACGATGAGGACGGTGTGATCTCGCCGCGACTGCATGCCGGCGACCTCGACGGCGTCGACATCGACGAACTCGACGATTCCGTGGAGGACGAGGAGCCGGACGAGTCCGAGGATTCCGACGACGAGTCCGAGGACGAGGACGAGGACTCAGCCGCGTCGGTTGCCGACGAAGAGGAGTGACCTCGCCCTCCCCGTGACGGAGCACAGAACTGCCCCGCGTCTCCTCGGAGATGCGGGGCAGTTCTGTCGTCTGGCGGGTTACGCCTCGGAGTTCGCGAGCACGTAGTCGATCGAGCGGATGAGCTGACGCACATCGTCCGGCTCGATCGAGACGAAGGTCGCGACGCGCAGCTGATTGCGGCCGAGCTTGCGGTACGGCTCGGTGTCGACGATGCCGTTCGCGCGCAGGGTCTTGGCGATCGCGGCCGCATCGATGCTGTCGTCGAAGTCGATCGTGGCGACGACGGGGGAGCGATGCGCCGCATCGGTGACGTACGGCGTCGCGACGTCGGACGCCTCCGCCCAGTCGTACAGAGCCTGGGAGGACTCAGCAGTGCGGGCTCCGGCCCACGCGAGACCTCCGTTGCCGTTGATCCATTGCAGCTGGCTGTCGAGCAGGTGCAGTGTCGTCAGCGCAGGGGTGTTCAGCGTCTGGTTCAGCCGCGAATTGTCCACGGCGTTCTTCAGGCTGAGGAACTCGGGAATGTAGCGGTCGGATGCCGCGATGCGCTCGATGCGCTCGATCGCCGCGGGGGAGACCGCAGCGAACCACAGGCCGCCGTCTGAGCCGAGGTTCTTCTGCGGGGCGAAGTAGTAGACATCCGCCTGCGTCACATCGAAGTCGATGCCGCCGGCCGCACTCGTCGCGTCGATGACGGTGAGGGCGCCGTCGGCCGCGATGCGATCGACGGGGGCGGCGACACCGGTGGAGGTCTCGTTGTGCGGCCACGCGTACACGTCGATGCCTTCGACGATCTCTGCGGAGGCGCGGGATCCCGGTTCGGCGTTGCGCACGTCCGGAGCCTGCAGCCACGGTGCGGCCGCGGCCTTGGCGAACTTTCCGCCGAACTCGCCGAAGACGAGGTTCTGGGCGCGGTTCTGGATCAGTCCGAACGCCGCGGCATCCCAGAATGCGGTCGAACCGCCGTTGCCGATGATGATCTCGTAGCCCTCGGGAAGCCGGAACAGGGTCGCGAGCTGCTCGCGGACGCTGCCGACGAGGTTCTTCACTGGAGCCTGCCGGTGCGAGGTGCCCAGGATCGACGCGCCGGATGAGAGCAGCGCCTCCAGCTGCGCGGGGCGCACCTTGGACGGACCGCAGCCGAAGCGGCCGTCGACGGGCAGGAGGTCACGGGGAATCTCGATCGCCATGGGTCGATTCTAGGCCCGGGGTGCTCGGCCGTTTCTCCCCGTGACGACGCTGATCCCCATACGGGAATGTAGGCTTGCCTAAGAACTTTCGGAGGGGCAGATGACCGACCTGATCGACACCACGGAGATGTATCTCCGCACCATCCTCGAACTCGAGGAGGAGAACATCGTGCCGCTGCGCGCGCGCATCTCCGAGCGCCTCGGCCACTCCGGCCCGACAGTGTCGCAGACGGTCGGACGCATGGAGCGCGACGGGCTCGTCGTCGTCTCCGAGGACCGCACGCTCGAGCTGACCGACGCCGGCCGCCGCAAGGCTGTCGACGTCATGCGAAAGCACCGGCTCGCCGAGCGCCTGCTCTCCGACGTCATCGGCCTGGACTGGGCCTACGTCCACGATGAGGCATGCCGCTGGGAGCACGTGATGAGCGAGCAGGTCGAGCGCCGCCTCGTCGAACTGCTGGGCCATCCCACCGAGTCGCCATACGGAAACCCGATCCCCGGACTCGATCAGCTCGGCGATGTGCCGGCTCGGACCTTCGACGAGGGCGTGATCGGTCTCGTGCAGAAGCTGAACGCCGCCGAGGAGTCCGCAGACGGCACTGTGCGCCGACTCGCGGAGCCGGCGCAGGTCGACCCCGAGCTGCTCCAGCAGCTGCGCGACGCGGGTGTCGTCCCCGGAGCGCACGGCACTTATCGGTACAACGAGGGCTACGTGCTGATCCAGATGGACGGCAACGACGAGGGTCTCGAGCTGCCGGTCGAACTGGCGTCGCACATCTTCCTGGTACGCGACGAGGCCTGATTCCTCGCGGGTTCCGGAGGCTGTCGCACTCGCCTTCGGAGGATTGCCAGGTTGGCAGGGTGACAGAATCGTTATCTTCCGGTAACCTCGGTCAAGTCGTCAGCGAAGGAAGCCCGCGGGCGATGACCGCGAAGATCGCCTCACCGGCTCGTCGTCTTCGCGGGAGACGATCGCACAGTGCCCGAAGCTACACGTGCCCCGATAGCAGAGTGCCGACGAGCCAGCGCAACCCGAGCGCCGAGGCGCAGGAGGATCACTGATCTTGGCCACAGACATCGAATCGCCCGAGAAGACATCTGAAGATCGCACCCCCGCCCGTCGCGGCGCTGGTCGAAGCGGGCGCAAGCTGTCCGTGAAGAAGCCACTGCGTTCGATCGCCATCTTCGGCGCCGTCGGCGCACTGGTCGCAGCAGTCGCTCTGCCGGCGTACGCGTCGACCACACCGACGACCGAAGCGACGACGACCCTGCAGCAGGTCGCCATGGACGATGCGCAGTCGCTCGTGGTCGCATCCGAGGCCACCGCCGCTCCGATGGACCGCGGCAATTACTCGGCGACCACTCCCGATGAGATCGCCCAGAAGAAGGCCGAAGAAGCGGCTGCCGCCCGCGCAGAGGCGGCGGCGAAGGCCGCGGCGGCCTCGTCCGGTGGCGGCGGTTACAACACCGGCGATGTCGCGCTCGTCGCTCCCGGATCCGGTGACGTCCGCAACCCGGTCGGTGGCGGCTACTACGTCAGCCGTACGCTCAGCGGCAGCCACAACGGCGCCGACATGGTCGGCGACGCCGGCACTCCGCTCTACGCGGCAGCGGCCGGAACCGTCCGCATCTCGACCGACAGCTATTACGGCTACGGCGTCGGCGTCGTGATCGACCACGTCCTCGGCGGGCAGCAGGTCTCGACGCTCTACGGCCACATGATCTACGGTTCGCGCCAGGTTCAGGCCGGTCAGACCGTGCAGGCCGGTCAGTTGATCGGATTCATGGGAAGCACCGGTCGCTCGACGGCGAACCACCTCCACTTCGAGGTGCGCATCGGCGGCAGCCTGGTCGAGCCGATCGGCTGGTTGAACGCGAACGGCGCCCCGGCCTGACCCGTCGTCGACACGCCGTCCATCGTTCACCGGGTGTTTTCGCCCGTACACAGGTGGATGGGTTAGCCTGTTCCCGTTGTCGCACAGGCGGGAGTCGCTGATGGACCGAATACCGAGCATCCGAACCATGGATGCGCTCGGCCTTCTGGTGCTTCGGCATTGCCCGCAGGGATGCCACGGTGCAGCCGTGCGCGAAAGGCGCTGTCTCTAGAGACGGCGCTTTTTTTCGTCCCTGCGTGCAGAATTCCTCCACCCGTGCGGCCTCGTGTGAGTCGAGAGTGCCGGGAAGCCGTCCCGGCGTATCGAGAGGAAGATGATGCGCACACTGGTCCTGAACGCCGGATACGAGCCACTCGCTGTGGTGTCCTTCAAACGAGCGCTCGTGCTCGTGATGAACGATAAGGCGACCGTCATAGAGCATGTCGAAGGCGACCCCGTCTGGGCGAGCCACGGCAGATTCGACCGTCCGGTGGTGATCATCCTGAGCCGCTATGTGCGCGTGCCGTCGAGCAGAAGGGTGCCGGTGACCAGACGCGGAGTCCTGCGTCGGGACAACCACCGTTGCGGTTACTGCGGCAAGGCGGCTTCGACGATCGATCACATCCTGCCGCGCTCGCGCGGGGGAGCGGACTCGTGGGAGAACCTCGTCGCCTGCTGCCTGCGCTGCAACAACGTCAAGAGCGACCGAACGCCGCAGGAGATGGGGTGGGAGCTTCGGTTCACGCCGCGCCCGCCGCACAACACCGCATGGACCGTGCGCGGGACCGAGCGCAGCGACCCGCGCTGGGAGCCGTATCTCGCGCTGGCGGCGTGAGGGCTTGCGCTGAAGCCTGGGTAGACTGGTCCGGCCAGCCTCTGTAGCTCAATGGAAGAGCAGTTGCGTCCTAAGCAAACGGTTGGGGGTTCGAGTCCCTCCAGGGGCACCATGCTCACACGAGCGTACTTCGCCTCGTGATCGTCGCCGATACTGTGAACGCATCCAGGTTCGAGGCGTAACGTCAGGATGGAAAGGCGGAGTGTTCCGCATGGTTCAGCTCCGCTGGAGAAGAGACCATCATGGACGCCATCCGTCCGACCATCCACACGGGTCAGCGCAGTGAGGTACGCCGCGCGTCGAGCACATTCACGGAGCTGGCGAAGCAGATCCGCGATCGCGGGCTGATGCGCCGTCGATACGGCTACTACTGGACGAAGCTGGTGGCGGCACCACTCGCCGTGGCGCTGTGTCTCATCGGGTTCATCTGGATCGGCGACACCTGGTGGCAGTTGTTCACCGCCGCCGTGCTCGCAATCGTCTTCACGCAGATCGCCTTCCTTGGCCACGATGCCGCGCATCGGCAGATCTTTGTATCCGGCCGCTGGAACGACTGGATCAGCATCGTCCTCGGCGATCTGCTGGTCGGCATGAGCTACGGGTGGTGGCAGCACAAGCACACCCGCCACCATGCCAACCCCAACAAGCTCGGCGCAGACCCCGACCTCGAGCTCCCGGTCATCGTGGTGACGGCAGAGGCGACGCCGACGCGGGGGCCGCTGATCGGCTGGTTGCGTGCCCATCAGGGTCTGCTGTTCTTCCCGATCCTGCTGTTCGAAGGTATCTCGCTGCACGCGTCGAGCGTCCGGCGCGTGTTCGCGCGAGGACGGTTGGAGCGGCGGTGGGTGGAGATCAGCTTCCTCAGCATCCGGATGGTGGGCTACCTGGTCCTGGTGTTCATCGTCCTCTCGCCTGGAATCGCCTTCGTGTTCCTCGCGGTGCAGCTGGGGCTGTTCGGCTTCTACATGGGCGTCGCCTTCGCGCCGAACCACAAGGGGATGCCGATCGTGCCTCGCGACATGACGCTCGATTTCCTTCGCCGTCAGGTGATGATGAGCCGCGACATCCGTGGTGGCCGGTTCCTCGATGCGGCGATGGGCGGCCTCAACTATCAGGTCGAGCATCATCTCTTCCCGTCGATGCCGCGCCCGCACCTGCGTCGCGCGGCTCCGATGATCGAGGCCTACTGCCGAGAGCACGACGTGCCGTACACGAGTATTCGACTGATCGCCTCCTACCGGATCGTCGTGGGATATATCAATCGCGTCGGGCTGGGCGAGCGCGATGTCTTCAGTTGTCCGCTGGTGGAGCAGAGGGAGGCGATCGGATCAGTCGCGCGCCCCGTCCTGGGCTGATGCGCGGCCCCGGCGGCAGCCGTCCGGGTTCCGCCGCGACCGGAGCGGCGGTTCGCGGCATCCGGGCGTCAGACGGTGATCCTCCGGGCGACGCGAGCCGGCGAGCCGACGACGACCGTGTCGGCAGGGACATCCTTCGTGACGACGGATGCTGCGGCCACGACGGCGTTCTCGCCGATCGTGACGCCGGGGAGGACCGTGACGTTCGCCCCGATCCACACGTTGCGGCCGATGACGATCGGCGCAGGATGCAGATCGGCGCGCTTCGCGGGGTCGAGGTCGTGATTGAGTGTCGCCAGCACAGCGTTGTGTCCGATGAGGCAGTCGTCGCCGATGGTGATGCCGCCCTGATCCTGGAATCGGCACCCCGAATTGATGAAGATCCGCGATCCGAGCGCGATGTTCTTGCCGAAGTCCGTGGAGAACGGAGGAAAGAGAGTCACGGACTCGTCCACGGCCGCGCCGATGAGTTCCGACAGCAGCTCTCGCACCCGGCCGGGTTCGTGATAGCCGCCGTTCAGCTCGGCGCAGATCCGCAGCGCATCTTGACTCGTCTCATGCATCACCCTGTGCAAGGACGAATTGCCGGTGATCGTCTCGCCCGCGTTGAGTGCGTGGAGCAGATCGGAGAGGGGCATCCGTGCGGCGTGGTCGCTCATCCCCTCAGGGTAGGCCGCGCATCGCAGAGGAGGGACGCCCTATCAGGGCATCCGTCCTCGGACTCGACGCCGCTCACGCCGTGCGGAACGCCGACCGGCTTCCACTCGCTCGATCCGCGCTGCAGGTAGGTCGAGAACGCGACCATCGCTCCGACGGCGAGGAACTCGGACTACCAGTCCTGGAGTGTCCGGTCCAGAACTCGCGGGATGTCACGTAGTCGCGCCGGCTCTCGGTCGGCAGCCCTTTCACATGCGCGGTGATGGCCGACCCTCGAGAGCCCACCACTGGAGCAGCATGATCGTCTTGCCGTCGACGATGCGTCCGTCTCGGACCATCGCGAGCGCCTCGGCGAACGGCAACTCGAGGACTTCGATGTCCTCGCCCTCGGCGACGACACCGCCCCCGGCGCTCGTTCGATCGCCGGGGCTGTAGGCCGCCGAGTAGAAGTGCACCTTCTCGGTGACCGAACCGGGGCTCATGTAGGCCGTGAAGACAGGCGTCACGGGACCGACTTCGACGCCGAGCTCCTCGGCGACCTCTCGTCGGATCGCGGTGACGGGATCGTCGTCATCCAGCAGCCCGGCCGCCGCCTCGATGAGCATCCCATCGGGGTGGTCATTGACGTACGCGGGGTAGCGGAACTGCCGGGTGAGCAGGACGGTTGATCGCACATCATCGTGGAGCAGAATCGTCGCGCCGTCGCCGCGATCGTAGGTCTCGCGCTGAAGCGTCGACCAGCTTCCGTCGCGCCGTCGAAAGTCGAAAGTGGTCCGGCGCAGGACGTGCCAGCCGTCGGACACGAGATCGACCTCTCGAACGGCGACGTCCGGATTGCGGTCGAGCATCCGTCCCTGCTGATCGAGGCCGGTGCGGCCGCGGTGGTCGGGAATGTCGATGCCGGGTCGAGTCGTGAACATGGTCGTAGCGTAGTTCAGCACCCTGTCCGCATCATTCCGGCTCGTGCCTGGACGCGACGGCGTCGTCCTCAGATCACGAGCGGCAGCAGAGAGACCACGAAGCCGAGCACGGCGGCGCCCAGCGTCACGGCGGCGAGAATGAAGCAGGTGCGCACGGCGGGAGAACGTCGATCCAGGCGCATGCGCTCCGGATCCCTGGTGGACACGTAGCCGGTGACCGAGGTGCCGTCGGATCTCGTCGTCTGCTCGTGCGGACTCAGCACCCGCGCACACGTGCGGCCGCCAGCGCTCCACATCGCGAACCGACGATCATCGACGCCATCCACGAGCGTCACGGTCGTGGGCGCGTACGCGCCTTCGGCCACGCGGATCATGAGCGCGAGGATCAGCAGGGGCACTCCTGCGATCAGACCGATCCAAGACATGAGTTCGCCGACCGTGCCGACGATGTCGACCGCATTCATGATTCAGATCGGGGCGAATACTGCATTCCTGAACGTTATCGCACGCGGAACCGTTCAACGCGTGCGCGCGGGTACCCGCTCCGCCTGGCGGTCCAGCCGACGCAGCAGCGGGACCAGCTGCTGCGTGGCGGTGGCCGGATGCTCCGGGTGCCACTGCACCCCGGTGATCGGTGCCGACTCATGGACCACAGCCTCCACGACGCCGTCCGAGGAGCGGGCGGCGACGCGCAGCCCGGTGCCCAGCACGTCGACCGCCTGATGGTGGGTGCAGCGCACTCTCAACGCGGCATCCACATCGCCATCCAGATCCGTGTCCGGCTCCAGCCGGACGACGGTCCGAACGAACGGGTCGATGCCGGTCGGGCCGCGGTGCCGCTCCACAGTCGGCAGATGCTGGACGAGCGTCCCGCCGAGGGCCACGTTGATCACCTGCATCCCCCGGCAGATCCCCAGCACCGGCCGGCGCTGCTGCATCGCTTCGAGGACGACCGCGATGTGCGTGCTGTCAGTGCGCGGCTCGTGATGTCCGGAACCCGGATAGTCGACCTGCATGCCGTACAGCCGAGGGTCGACATCCTCACCGCCCATCAGCACGATCAGATCAGCCCGTCGTGCTGCGGCGTGCGTGTCCGCCGTCGGCAGCTCGGCGGTCGGAATCAGCTCCGGCTCCCATCCCAGGGCGCTCACGGCCTTCGCCGCCGACGTGTTCAGGACATCCAACTCGGCCTGGTATCGGGCGGCGTACGGGCGGCGCGTCCGGAGATGGAGGAGCGCGACTCGGCGCGTGGTGAGGGGCATTGCGACTCCGGTCATCCTCGTCCGTGTCACCCACACGGACCCTAATGCTGTGGGATGACCTCCATCCTGTCCGCCCTGCTTTGCGCATCGGAGTCGCCACCGTTTCCGAGATGTTTCGGCCTGCGCACAGCGCACCAGCGGATGCTGTCAGACGCACGGGTCTCGACGAGCGTCCACTCCTCACCGTTGAACGCACGCATGACGTGGCGGGCGAGAGCATCCGCCTCGGCCGGCTCCTCGTCCGTCAGATACGTCTCGACGAACAGCTCCCAGAGCTGTGCGGCGCTGACCTCGTCACCGCTCGCATCGGTGTGCTCCTGCACGTGGCGGGCGAAGTCGATCTGCATCCGGCGAGGCAGCGTCATGCCGGACGCGGTCTCCAGCAGATACGCGATGCCGCCCTTGCCGGACTGGGAGTTCACCCGGATCACGGCATCGTAGTCCCGCCCGAGGTCGGCGGGGTCGACCGGCAGGTACGGCACGCGCCACGTCGCCTCGCCGGCGGGGATGCCCTCGGCCTCCGCCCGCGCGCGGTGCTCGGCCATCCCCTTGCGGATCGCGTCCTGGTGCGTGCCGCTGAAGGCCGTATGCACGAGATCTCCGACGTACGGATGCCGGGGGTGCACATCGATCCGATTGCAGTGTTCGACCGTCCTGCGGATCTCGTCGATGTCGGAGAAGTCGATCATCGGGTCGACGCCCTGCGCATGCAGGTTCAGTGCGAGAGTCGCGATGTCAACGTTGCCGGTGCGCTCGCCGTTGCCGAAGACGCATCCTTCGACGCGCTGCGCGCCGGCCAGCACCGCCAGCTCTGCGCAGGCGATGCCGGTGCCGCGGTCGTTGTGCGGGTGGACGGACAGGATCACGCCATCGCGCCTGGCGAGGTGGCGATGCATGTACTCGATCTGGTCGGCGTACACGTTCGGAGTGGCGACTTCGACGGTCGCCGGGAGGTTGAGGATCACCGGACGCTCGGGCGCGGCGTCCCACAGCGTCGTCATCGCGTCGCACACCTCGAGCACATAGTCCGGCTCGGTGAGATTGAAGACCTCCGGCGAGAACTGGAAGCGAACGTTCGGCAGGTCGCCTGCGAGCTCGAGGACATCGCGTCCGGCATCCAGGATCAGACGCTTCAGCTCGTCGCGACCGCGCCCGAGGACGACGTCGCGCCACATGGGCGCCGTTGCCGTGTACACGTGGACGACGACCGGATTGCGGATGCCGCGGATCGACGCGATCGTGCGTTCGATGAGGTCACGGCGCGCGGCGGTGAACACGACGATCGTGACGTCCTCCGATGCCAGGTCGGTCCGGGCGATGAGACGGACGAATTCGAAGTCGGTCTCGGATGCCGAGGGGTACCCGACTTCGATCTCCTTGTATCCCATGGCGACGAGCAGCTCGAAGAAGCGGCGCTTGCGCTGCGGATCCATGGGCTCGGCGAGCGCCTGGTTGCCGTCGCGCAGATCGACCGGCACCCACAGCGGCGCCCGGGTGAGATGCTCGGTCGGCCAGGAACGCTCGGTCAGGGGGACGGCGACGCGATCGAACACCGACGAGTAGCGGTGCGACGGCATCTGCGAGGCGCGCTGGCGGTTCCAGGACGGCGAGCCATCCGGGATGGCGCCTGCGGGTGTGGACAGGGTGGGGAACGAGCGGGACATGGATTCCTCGGAGATCGAAGCGGATCGACCGGCGCTCCCGTGCGCCACGACGAGGAACCGGTCTGGCTAGACCTCGCCGTGGCGAAGAAGGAGGAGGAGTCCCGTGCGCATGGTTGACACCGTAGCAACTCCTCAGACAAGTTGACAAGTTAGGATGCTGTGCATGGCGCAGATCCAACGCACACCGCTCGCCGACCAGGCTGCCGATCTCCTGCTCGAACGCATCCGCTCCGGAGAATGGCAGCTCGGTCAGAAGCTCCCCGGCGAGACGACGCTGGCGCCGCAGCTCGGCGTCGGACGGTCGACCATCCGGGAGGCCATCCGCCAGCTCGCGGGGCGCGGCGTGCTCGCGACTCGGCAGGGCTCAGGAGTGTTCGTCATGGCGCTGGACGCCCCGGAGGACTGGGATGCCGTGCTGCGCCGCGCCGACATCGTCGCCGTTCTGGAGGCGCGGATCGCGATCGAGGCCGAGGCCGCGGCACTGGCGGCCGAGCGGCGGACCGCAGCGGATCTGCGCGCCATCCGACAGGCGCTCGCCGCGCGCGACAACGCCGCCGAAGGGCTCGAGGCGCACGTGGACGCCGACACCGCATTCCACCGGAGCATCCTCGTCGCCGCGCACAACCCGATCCTGCTCGAGCTGTTCGACGGCTTCACGCCGCGGCTGCGCCAGGCCATGATCGAGATGCTGCGCCTGCGTTCGGATCGCGGCGGGCCGGACGATCACGACCGCCATGCGCGGCTCGCCGACGCCGTCTCGTCCAAGGACGCGGTCACCGCGGCATCCGAGAGCAGAGCGCATCTGCTCCGCCTGAAGGAGGCACTGGGATGACCGACGAGGTCCTGCGGCTGGAGGGGGTCACTTTCCGCCGGAACGGCAAGGAGATCCTGCACGGCATCGATCTCGTGGTGCGGCGTGGCGAGCACTGGGCGCTGCTCGGGCCGAACGGTGCGGGCAAGAGCACGATCCTCGGCTTCTGCGGCGCGCAGGAGCACCCGAGCACCGGCACGGTCGATGTTCTCGAACGCCGCCTGGGCCGGGTCGACATGCAGGAGCTGCGTCGGCACATCGGACACGTGAATCCCCGGCATCCGATCCGCATGCCGCTGTCGCCGCTGGAGGTCGCCCTCACGGGCTTCACCGGAACCATCGACCGGGCCATCAGATGGAATCCGACGGATGCCGAGCGCGATCGGGCCGCCGAACTGATCGACATGGTCGGGCTCGGTTCGTGTCCGGAGCTCCTCTGGCCGACCATGTCCCAGGGAGAGCGCGGGCGCTCGCTCATCGCGCGCGCACTGGCACCGGACCCCGCGCTGCTGCTTCTCGACGAGCCGACCACCGGCCTGGACGTCGCCGCGCGCGAGCAGCTGCTCGAGACGATCGACCTCCTGTTCCGCACCCATGGCGACCTGGCGTCTGTGCTCGTGACGCATCACCTCGAGGAGCTGCCGGAGTCGACGACGCACGCCATGGTCATCGCGGACGGGCGCGTGGTCGCGGCGGGCCCGGCGGCGGTCACGATCACGTCCGAGGTCATCTCGGAGGCATTCCGGCATCCGATCGACGTCGCGCACGACGAAGGGCGCTGGAGCGCCAGGACCCGTCGACGCGCCGTGGTCTGAGGCCGCTCAGCGCTCACCGCGCCCGAGCCGCGACGGCCACCAGATCGTACGACCGATGTCGTAGGCGAGCGCCGGGACGAGGAGCGATCGGACGACGAACGTGTCCAGCAGGACGCCGAACGCCACGATGAACGCCAGTTGCACGAGGAACAGGATCGGGATCACCGACAGTGCGGCGAACGTGGCGGCCAGAACCAGCCCGGCGGACGTGATCACCCCGCCGGTGATCGCGAGACCGCGCAGGATGCCGTCGCGCGTGCCGTGCTTCTGCGACTCCTCCCGTACGCGGGTCATGAGGAAGATGTTGTAGTCGATGCCGAGCGCGACGAGGAAGACGAACCCGTACAGCGGTACCGCGGGATCGGCGCCGGGGAAGTCGAAGATCCCGTTGAACACCAGCGCCGAGACGCCCATGGCCGTGCCGAACGACAGCACCGTGGTGAGGATCAGCAGCACTGGAGCGAGGATCGAGCGCAGCAGCAGCATGAGGATCAGCATGATCACCACGAGGATCACAGGGATGATGAGATTGCGGTCATGGATCGACGCATCGTTCGTGTCGATCGCCGTCGCTGTCACACCACCCACCAGCGCGTCCAGGTCCTCGAGCTCCGTGCGCAGGTCTCGGACGGTGGATGCGGCGGCGTCCGAATCCGCGGCATCCGACAGCGTCGCCTGCAGCAGGACGTCGCCGTCCACGGTCGTCGGCGGCGGGATCGGGCTGCCCGGCGCGCCGACGGCCTGGACGCCGTCCTCGGTGACCGGCGCCGAACCGCTCGGAGAGTCCGCCGACGTCACGGTCACGGATTCGACGCCGTCGTCAGCGAGCAGGACGTCTGCGGCATCCTGCAGGGAATCCTCGGCGACGACGACATAGGCCGGGCTGCCTGATCCGCCCGGGAAGTGCTCGCCGAGCACCTGCTGGCCCTCGCGCGCCTGGGAGGAGCCGAGCACGAGGTCTGACTGGGGGACGCCGGAGGCGTTCAGCTGGGTCACGCCGAGCGCGCCGACGAGCAGGACGAGCGTCGTGACGATCCAGATGACGCGTGGCCGACGGCTGATGAGGCCGGCGAGCCGCACCCACAGACCCGTGCGGGGCATGCCGTTCTCGGCTGCCACGACTTCCGGCTCGAACACGGGGCGACGCGGCCAGAATGCCGCGCGCCCGAACAGCAGCAGCAGCGACGGCAGCAGCGTGAGCGCCGAGAGCATCGCGAACACGATGCCGATCGAGGCGACGGGTCCCAGTGTGCTGTTCGATTTGAGGTCGCTCAACAGGAGGCACAGCAGTCCGGCGATCACGGTTCCGCCGGAGGCGAGGATCGGTTCGAAGGAACCCTTCCAGGCCAGCAGGACGGCAGCTCCGGTGTCCTTGGTCGAGCGCAGTTCCTCGCGGAATCTCGCCACGAACAGCAGCGCGTAGTCGGTGGCGGCACCGATCACGAGGATGAACAGGATGCCCTGGGTCTGGCCGCTCAGGAGCAGGATCTCGGCCTTCGCGAGCCACCACACCACGAGCAGTGCGACGCACAGCGCGAACAGGCTCGTGGCGAGCACGACGACAGGCAGCAGGAAGGAGCGGTAGACCAATACGAGGATGACGAGGACGGCGAGCAGTGCGACGCCGAGGAGGAGTCCGTCGATCCCGGCGAACCCCGCGACGAGGTCCGCGCTGAAGCCGGCGGGTCCGGTGATGTAGACGGTGACACCTGGTGGTGCGGCGTCCTGGAGGTTCGTCTCGAGGTCGGCCACCGTATCCCCGAGGTCCGCGTCGCTGAGCACGGGGATGAACGCCTGAGCGGCGAGCCCGTCCTCGGAGACCAGAGCGGGGGACACGTCATCGCCGACGCCTTCGATACCGGGCGCATCCGCCACGGCATCCGAGATCTGCTCGACATCCGCGTCCGAGAGCTCCGTATCGCCGACGAAGACGGCGATGGCCGGGATCGCATCGGTGTCGTTGAACTCGCCCAGGAGCTTCTGCACGGTCGTGGCGTCCGCGCTCTCCGGCAGGTAACTGGTCTGGTCGTTGGACGACACTTCGTCGACCTTGCCGAAGAGCGGGCCGCCCAACGATGCTCCGACGAGCCAGATCAGGATCAGCGCGACGGGAACGAGAACGCGCGCCCAGGAGTGCTTGCGGATCCGGGCGCGGGTCGCCGGTGCGGGATCGGTGGAGCGGGACATGAGAGCCTTTCGGAGGAGTCGTCGATGGGGGACGTCGGGTGGCGTCAGCCCAGCCAGGCGAGGATGAGGATCAGGGTGGCGAGGAACCCGGCCGCGTAGTTCAGTGCGATGAACCGGCGCCACGCGCGGTTCGTGGATGCCGCGGTGTCATCCGTCACGTTCCACCACGGTGCCGCGTTGACGATGTACGGGATCACGAGCACGGCGGACCACGCGCCGGGCCAGCCCGTCGGCAGCACGACCACGCCGGCGACCGCCCACAGCACGATCGACAGTCGAACGGTGAACCGGGCGCCGAGTGCCGTGGCGATCGAACCGATCCCCGCCTGCCGGTCGGGGAGGATGTCCTGGACGGCGCCGAACGCGTGAGCGGCCATGCCCCACAGGAAGAAGGCGAGCATGAGGAGCACGAGATCGAGCGACACGGCCGCGCCGCCGATCGCGAGCCCGACGACCGCGGGGCTGACGAAGTGGGTGCTCGAGGTGATCGAGTCGAGCACTGGCCGCTCTTTGAAGCGCATCGGAGGTGCGGAATAGGCGATCACGGCGAAGACGCTCACGAGGAGCCAGGCCGCCGACGCCGCGTTCCCCATCGCGAAGAGGAAGACAAGGAACGGCACGTTGGTCGCGGCCGCCGTCCACAGGGTCGCGCGATGCAGCCTCGGCGGCAGCAGGGCTCCCTCGATTCCCCCCTTGCGCGGGTTCGCCAGATCGGATGCGTAGTCGAACACGTCGTTGATGCCGTACATAGCGAGGTTGTATGGGACGAGGAAGTACAGCACGCCGACGACGAACACGAGGTCGATCTCGCGGGTGGTCAACAGGTACGCCGCGCCGAACGGGAAAGCGGTGTTGATCCAGCTGATCGGACGGGATGCCAGCAGGAGTGTGCGGATCGTGCTCATGGCGCGACCTTCCTCTCGGCCGCTCGGGACCGCCGGGTGCGCAGCAGCGTCCAGATCGCCGGAAGCAGGAGCACACCGGCGATCGGATAGGCGAAGTCCTCGATCGGCGCGAGCCCGATCCGCGCCCCGAGCAGATGCGCATCGGCGTAGGTGAAGAAGCCGACACCGATCATGATCGTGTCGAACACCGCCGTCAGCAGCAGGAGGGCGGCCAGAGCGATCCCGACCGCGCGGAGATCCGGTCGGCGCCGGGCCGCGAACATCGCCGTCACGGCGCCGACCACGGCCAGCCCCAGGAAGACGAGGGCGAGCACGGAGTACGTCACGACGCGTCCTGACGTCGTCGATGCGCGAGGACACGCGCCGCTCCGGTGTAGAGGACCATCGTGCACACCACGAGGAACACGAGGAACACCGGCTCCTCGATCGGCAGCTCCGGTGCGAGCAGGATGCCGGTGGCGAGCGGACTCCCGCCGCGGAGGAAGATGCCCAGCGAGATTCCTGCGGCGTCCCAGAGGAGGAAGAAGGCCAGGCCGATGAGCGTGACGGCGAACGCCGAGCGGGCGTCGTGCCAGAAGAACAGCCGGAACCGGCGGTCGATGAGGAGCATGCACCCGAGGCTCGCCAGCAGCGCGAGGAGATACGCGACGCCCATCAGCTCGTCTTCCGGGCGATAGCGGCGGCCCGCGGCGAGGTGGGCCCCGTGCTGTGATCGCCGCGTATCCGCTTCAGCACGAGTTCGGCGCTGATCAGGCACATCGGCACTCCGACGCCCGGCGCGGTCGTCGCGCCGGCGTAGTAGAGGCCGTCGACCGTGCGCGAGGCGTTCTGCGCTCGGAACATCGCACTCTGCGACAGGAGGTGCGCAGGTCCCAGCATCCCGCCTCGCCAGGAGTGGTAGTCGCGGGCGAAGTCCGTCGGACCGAGCGTCTCGCGTACCACGATGCGATCGCGAAGATCATCGATCCCCGCCCACTGCGAGATCACGTCGATCGCCGCATCCGCGGCGCGCTCGACGAGCGTCGACCCCGTCCCGTCCGGTCCGCCGGACCCGATCTCCACGTCGGCGGGTACGGGGATCAGCACGAAGAGGTTCTCGTGCCCGTCCGGCGCGACGTCTGGGTCGGTCGCCGAAGGCTTGCAGACGTACAGCGACGCCGGATCGGGGATGCGTGACGAGGCGCCGAAGATCGCGTCGAAGTTCGTGTCCCAATCCCGGGCGAAGAACAGGGAATGGTGCGGGAGCTCGGGAAGAGCACCGCGAACGCCGAGCATGACGATCACCGCCCCCGGCCCACTCGTCCGGCGGCGCCACCAGCGCGCGGGATACGTCTGGAGGCGCTCGGGCAGCAGTGCGGTCTCCGTGTGGTGCAGGTCGGCGCCGGACACCACGACATCGGCGAGTTCGAGGTGATCGACGCCGGACGGGTCGCGCCAGCGCACGCCGTACGCGCGTTCCTTCCCGGAGGACGGCTCGGTGAGGATCGCGGTCACCTCGGCATCCAGCACGACGTCAGCGCCGGCTTCTTCCGCCAGTGCGCGGATGCGTTCGGAGACCCCCCAGAACCCGCCCTGCGGGTACTGCACGCCCTCGTCGAGGTCGAGCGTGCTCATCAGGTGGTACATGGCCGGTGCGTGTCGAGGATCTGTTCCGAGGAAGACCGCCGGGTAGCCGAGGATCTGACGGATCACCGGATGCCGGAACCGGCGGGCGGCGAAGGCATCCAGGCGACCCGTCAGCAGCATCGCCAGCCGCGGAAGCCGGCGCAGGACGTCCGATGAGGCCAGCGACGAGAGTCGAGTGAACGGGTTGTAGAGGAACCGCCGCACCGCCATGTCGTTGGCCTCGGCCGCGGACGACAGATAGTCGTCGAGTCGGGCACCCGCGCCGGGTTCGAGCTCCTCGAAGAGGGCGCGGACGCGATCCGCACCCGCGGGTACCGTGACCGACGACGCCGGACCGCCGTCGGTCGGCTCGGAGAAGACGCGGTACGCCGGGTCCAGCCGGACCAGATCCAGCTGCTCCGCGGTCGTCGTCCCCATCAGTTCGAAGAAGTGGTCGAAGACACCCGGCATGAGGTACCAGGACGGGCCGGTGTCGAAACGGAACCCCTCCCGGTCGAGCGTTCCCGCGCGGCCGCCGGTCCGATCGTTGCGTTCCAGCACGGTGACCCGATATCCCTCGAGAGCCAGCAACCCGGCCGTGGCGAGACCGGCGATCCCGCCGCCGATGACGATCGCCCGGCTCACCGCCGCGGCTCCAGCCAGGTCACGAGGACGGCACGCGCGGTGAGCAGGAGCTTGACGGGATCGGGCACCCTGACGCGGCGTTCGTACAGGTCCGAAGCGGGAGTGCGTCCCACTCGGTCGGCGAGGGCGTCGAACAGCGACAGCGCGCTGCGGACGGCGGCGCGCGCATCGCGGGGCAGCAGCGGGATCGCCGCGCGCGCGTCGTCCAGTTGCGCGCGGACGATGCGGACCCATTCGTCCCGGCGCGCGTCGGTCAGGCGCTCGGCGCTGAGGTAGCCGCGCTGGAGTCGATCGGTGTCGTCGCCGAGGTCGCGGAGGAAGTTCACGTTCTGGAACGCGGCGCCGAGTTGGCGTGCACCGGATTCCAGTCGCCTCCGATCCTCCTCGGAAGGACGGGCGCCCTGAAGGAAGACCCGGAGGCACATGAGTCCGACGACCTCGGCCGAACCGTAGACGTACCGGGAGTGCGCCGCGGCGTCGTAGATGTGCACCGCATCGTCGTCGCCCGCGCCGACAGGGGTGTCGGCGCGCATCGATGCGAAGAACGGCTCCGTCAGATCGGCATCGATGCCGCATCTTTTCGCGGTGCGCGCGAAGGCGTGCACCACGACGTTGCTGCTGTATCCGGTCCGCATGGCGCGATGCGTTTCGTCGGCGTAGGCGTCCAGAGCGGCGCGCTGGGCGTCCGCGTCCAGACCGGCTTCGCCGGCGACGCCGTCGACGATCTCGTCGGCGATGCGCACCATGGCGTAGACATTGCGGATGTGCTGACGGTGGCGCCGGCCGAGCAGGCGCGTGGCGAGACCGAAGGAGGTCGAATAGGCGTGGATCACATCCGTCGATGCGCTCTCGGCCGTGCGCGTGAACCGTGTGAGCGAGGGGGTCTTGTCCGGGGGCGTCGGCGCGTTCACGACAGACGTCCCTCGATGCGATCCGCCAGCGTCAGGAGCGTCTCCCGTGCGGCGGCGGGCAGGGGAGTGGCTTCCGCCAGGATGGTCGACCGCGCGGCGATGATCCGCTCATCGATGAGATGTCGAAGGTAGAAATCGGCGCCGCATCGTCGCAGATGGTCCCTGATCTCCGCGCCGTCCCGCGCCGTGAGGGCGGCGTCGCCGAACCGAGGCTGGATCGCGTGCCAGGCGCTCGTCAGTCGTGCATACGCGATCATCGCGGTCTCCTTCCCCTCGCGGAGGTCGGAGTACGGTTCCTTTCCGTGCTCCGCGGCGTCTCCGAACACCGACAATGCGTCGTCCTGGAGTTGGAACGCGACTCCGAGATGCTGGCCGATCGCGGCGAGGGCGGCTTCCGTATCCGCGGGCAGACCGGCGACGACGGCGGCCACGCGGAGGGGGAACTCGAACGTGTAGGTTGCGGTTTTCTGCGCTGTCATCGTCAGGATCGTCTGCAGATCCGGCGTGATCGCACGATCGCTCAGCGCGACGTCCGCATACTCGCCCGCGACGGTCTCCGTGATCGTGTGATCCAGCAGATCGAGCAGCTGGCTTCGCGCGGTCCCGTCCGAATCCAACCGCGCGAACATCTGATGCACGGTCGAGAGCAGCAGATCGCCCATGAGGATCGCGCCGGTGCTGCTGAAGTGCTGAGCCGCCTTCGTCCCGAGGTCGGGGCGGGCATCGCGCAGCAGGCCGATGAGGTTGGGTCTGCCACGTCGATGCGCATCGCCGTCGATCACGTCGTCATGTAGGAGGAAGGCGTAGTGCAGGATCTCGATCGCTGCGGCGATCTCGATCAGGGCGTCGTCGTCGACGCGAGACCGGGAGCTCCGCTCACCGAGCAGCGCGGCGTGCATCTCGACGAGGAGCCGCGGACGGAGGAGCTTCCCGCCCCGCACGCTCTCGGCTGCGGCCTCCCAGAGTGCGGTGTACTCCGCACCGTAAGGAGCCGATCGCGCGACGCGGTCGTCGAACACGCGCTGCACGCGCGATTCGATCTGCGCCCGGATGTCCTCTCCGGCCAGGGTGGTGGTCATCGTCAGATCCTCCCGGCCGCGCGCAGCTGCGGGAACTGCTCACGCAGCCATGGGCTGAACGCGTAGGGTGCGCTGACGAGCGCCGTGCCGAGGTCAGCCGGCAGTACCCAGGCCCACTCCATCACCTCCGCCGCATCCGGCGCGATGGCCTCGTCGACGCGTGCCACGTGCACAGGACAGAGTTCGTGTTCGACGATTCCGCTGGCATCGATGGCCCGGTAGCGGAACACCGGAAGCGCCATGGTCACGTCACGAGGCTGCGCGCCGAGCTCCTCGGCGCCACGTCGCATGACCGCCTCGGTCATGTCTTCCCCGGGACGCGGATGGCCGCAGAAGCTGTTGGTCCACACTCCGGGCCACGTGCGCTTCGACAGCGCTCTACGGGTCATCAGCAATCGGCCCTCTCGATCGAGTACGTAACAGGAGAAGGCGAGGTGCAACGGCGTCGATTCCGTGTGCACCTCTTCCTTGGGGGCAGTGCCGACAGCGGATCCTGCCTCGTCGAGGAGGGTCACGAGCTCCATGCGGCCTTCTTCCTCTAGAATCGTGTATTGCTAGCCAGGCAAGAAATAAAGCTAGCATGAAGAAAAGCCGAGAGTAAAGTAGCGAGGTGTCCATGGATGATCGCGTGAGGGAACCGGCGGTGCCGTCCGCCGACCGTCCGTCCGCCGACCGTCCGTCCGCGACACGCGACGGCCTGGACAGCGGTGCGATCTACGACGTGGATTCGTCGGATCCGCGGCAGATGCTCGTCGACCGCTCAGGCATGGCGGACGAGGACGTCCGCCAGATCACGGGAATCATGAAGGCGCTGGGTGGGCTGCGTGAGGCCGAGCAACGACTTTCGGAGGCATCCCGTCGCTTCATGCGGTTGAACGAGACCGACATGCGCGCGCTGCACTATCTCATCGTCTGCACGCATCAGGGCGTCATAGCGACGCCGGGCGGAATCGCTCAGCACCTGTCGATCTCCAGCGCGTCGACGACGAAGCTTCTCGATCGGCTCGAACGCGGCGGACACATCGTGCGGTCGGCGCATCCCACGGATCGACGCGCGCTGGCGATCACGATCTCTCCCGAGACGCACCGGGCGGCTATGGAGACGGTCGGCCGGCAGCAGGCGAAGAGATTCAATGCGGCGGCGCGTCTCTCTCCGGCAGAGCGAGAAGTAGTGACTCGATTCCTGGTCGATATGACCGACGAGATCACCCTGCGCGACGAGTCATGGGCGAAGGATGGAGCTCATTCGGCGCCTACGCCGTAAGAGATCCTCGCAACGGAAACGGCAGGAGCGCCGGAGCGCTCCTGCCGTTGAGAAGTTCAGTGCGCGGCGCGGTAGGCCTCGAGCACCGTCTCCGGAATGCGACCGCGCTCGGACACCTTGTGTCCGTTCGCATTCGCCCATTCCCGGATCGCCGACGTCTCCGGGTTGCGCGAACCGGCGCGCTTTCGCGCCGCACTCGTGCGCGCGGCGCCCGCCACGGACGAACGACGCCCCGCGGCGATGTACGGTTCCAGGACGGAACGCAATTCCTGCGCATTGTCGGTCGTCAGATCGATCTCGTAGGAGATGCCGTTGAGTGAGAAATGAACAGTCTCACCCTCGCCCACCTCGAGAAGCGTTCCGTCGATGTCGTCAACCAGTTGATGCACAATTCGTCGAGCCATTTCCCCATCCTATTCGCCGGGAAATGCGCATGACAAGGAATCGAGGAATTCAGGGCAATAGGCCCATGCGCCTCGCGCGTGCCACTGCGGCATGCCGAGTAGACGCATCCAGCTTCGACATCGCCGTGCCCAGGTACGCCTTGACCGTGCCCTCGCGCAGGCCGAGCTGTGTTCCGATCTCTGCATTCGTCGCGCCGAGCGCCGCGCACGCGAGCACATCCGTCTCGCGCGGTGACAGGTGCACGCGCGGGATCGGCCCCGTCGTTGCGGGAACGGCATCACCGGCGATGACGAGCAAACGTCTTTCGAGATCGCTCAGCCGGGCACGCAGTTCCTCGTCGGCCACGGACGCCGAAATGCTGCGCAGTTCGGCGAAGCTCTCGCGCAGCTCTTCGCGATGCGAGGGGGAGAATCCAGGGGTGGGTGGCGCCATCGACTGCAGGCGGCGACCGACCTCGTCGCGGATGCGCAGCTCGGTGCTCACGGCATCCGCAACGCTCATGGCCGGAGCCGTCGTGACCCCGCCGACCGGCGACTGCTCCCATGCGCCGGCGTACAGGACGCCTCGCGACCGGCCGCCGACGACGATCGGGATCGCGAGCAGGGTGCGCAGCCCTTCGCCGAGCACGAAGCCGTCGTAGTCGTGCGTGATCTGCTGCGAGGTGCGGTAGTCGCTGGTCATCCGGGGGCGCTGCTCCGTCAGGGCGCGACCGCCCAGTCCGCGCTCCGGCCGGACACGCAGCCCTTCGAGCGCGTGCGTGCGATTGCCGACGATGCTGGTGACGGAGACCTCGCCGTCTTCGATCAAGCCGCCGAAGGCGACCGGGAAGCGCGTGCGTCTGGCCAGCTCGCGCACAGCCTGGGCGACGAGCTCGGCGTCGGTCTCACTGGACACTGCGGGGATACCTACTTTCGGGGGTGACGGCCCTGCGCCCCGTTTCGTAGCGTCGACCCTACCACTCGCGCGGATGCCTCCGCGTGGGCCCTCACATGTGGCAAGGAGGCCTCATGACTGACCGAATCCCAGGCGAATCGGCCGGACCCATCGACTACATCGCCGTCGAGGAATCGCCGAAGTTCCAAGGGCTCAAACGCACGCAACGCTCTTTCATCTTCCCGTTGGCTGCGCTCTTTCTGATCTGGTATTTCGTCTACGTCCTGCTTGCCGCTTTCGCTCCCGAATTCATGGGGCAGCGCGTATGGGGAGATATCACGATCGGTCTGCTGTTCGGGCTCGGACAATTCGTGTCCACGTTCGCGATCACCATGGCGTACGTGTCATTCGCGAATCGTCGGCTCGATCCGGTCGCCGCCGAGATCCGTGACGAACTCGAGAAGGTGCAGGCCCGGTCGTGAATCTGATCCCCTTCGAGACCGCGCCGACGGCCGAGAACAATCCCATTCTGAACATCTCGATCTTCGCCGCTTTCGTCGCGGTGACGCTGTTCATCGTGATCCGTGCAAGTCGCAACAACAAGACCGCGGCGGACTACTACGCGGCAGGAAGATCGTTCACCGGCCCTCAGAACGGCTTCGCCATCGCCGGCGATTATCTGTCCGCGGCGTCCTTTCTCGGAATCTGCGGTGCCATCGCCGTCAACGGATACGATGGATTCCTCTATTCGATCGGATTCCTGGTCGCCTGGCTCGTCGCTCTTCTGCTGGTTGCGGAACTGATGCGCAATACAGGAAAGTTCACCATGGCGGACGTCCTCTCGTTCCGCCTGAAGCAGCGTCCGGTGCGCATGGCGGCGGCGATCACGACGCTCGCCGTGTGCTTCTTCTATCTGCTCGCGCAGATGGCGGGAGCCGGAGGCCTCGTCTCGCTCCTGCTGGGCATCGACGCCAAGATCGGGCAGTCGCTCGTGATCGCCGTCGTCGGTGCACTGATGATCGTCTACGTGCTCATCGGCGGTATGAAGGGCACGACCTGGGTGCAGATCGTCAAGGCCGTCCTGCTCATCGCCGGTGCTCTGGCGATGGCGATCTGGGTGCTCGCGCTCAACGGCTTCAGCATCAACGCCCTGCTGGAGTCGGCCGTCGAGGCATCGCCTCAGGGCGACGCGATTCTCGCGCCCGGGCTTCAGTACGGCGCGAACCCGTGGGACTTCCTCTCCCTCGGCATGGCGCTCGTGCTCGGCACCGCCGGTCTCCCGCACGTGCTGATGAGGTTCTACACGGTGCCCACCGCGAAGGAGGCGCGCCGCTCGGTCGTCTGGGCCATCTGGCTCATCGGCGGGTTCTACCTGCTGACCCTCGTGCTCGGTTACGGCGCCGGCGCCCTGGTCGGCCCCGAGGTCATCGCCGCCGCACCCGGTGGCGTGAACTCGGCGGCGCCGCTTCTGGCCGAGCGCCTCGGCGGTCCGCTGCTGCTCGGGTTCATCTCGGCGGTCGCCTTCGCCACGATCCTGGCGGTGGTCGCCGGACTCACCATCACAGCGGCGGCGTCGTTCGCGCACGACATCTACGCGAACGTCATCCAGAAGGGACGCAAGAAGGCGGACGGCAGCCCTGTGGATGCCGACCCGGACGCCGAGGTGAAGGTGGCACGTCGCACGGTCGTCGTGATCGGCATCCTGGCGATCCTGGGCGGCATCGGTGCGCAGGGGCAGAACATCGCCTTCCTCGTCGCCCTGGCGTTCGCGGTCGCGGCGTCGGCGAACCTCCCGACCATCCTGTACTCGCTGTTCTGGCGCCGTTTCAACACGCGTGGTGCGGTGTGGAGCATGTACGGAGGACTCGGCTCGGCGATCCTGCTGATCGTGCTGTCGCCGGTGTTCTCGGGGTCGGAGACGGCGATGATCCCGTCGATCGACATCGCGATCTGGCCGCTGAACAATCCGGGGATCGTCTCGATCCCGCTCGGGTTCCTGCTCGGCTGGCTCGGCACGATCACATCGCGGACCGTCGAATCCCGCGCACTGGCGGCCGAGATGGACGTGCGTTCGCTCACCGGGTTCGGAGCGGAGAAGGCGGTCGAGCACTGAGGCCGCGCACGAGCTGATGCGCTGAGCGCAGGAATGGACGAGGACCCCGGCCGCCTACCGGCCGGGGTCCTCGTCACGCGGTGGTGGATGCCGCGGCTGTCGCCTCGAGATCGATCAGGTATCGCTTGTGCTCGGGGTGCGCGCCGTACTGACCGACCGAACCGTCTGCGCGGACCACGCGATGCACCGGCACGATGATCGAGAACGGCGTGAGCCGGCAGGCGGTTCCCACGGCGCGAGCCGCGCCGGGGCTCCCGGCGAGGACGGCGACCTCGCCGTACCCGAGCGTCTCGCCCCAGGGGATCTCGCAGATCGTCTGAAGCGCGTCGCGGTGGAACCCCTCTATCAGTCGCCAGTCGAGCCGCACGTGCTCGTCGAATCGGATCGGCGCGCCGTCGAAGTACTCGGCCACCAGGTGGGCGAGTTCGTCGGCGGCGCCGGGGTCGGGATCGGGCACGGTGCGCAGCCGCCGGGCGACGCCCTCCAGCAACCAGGGGACGGTCGGGTCCTGCCCCTCGGAGAGGTCGAAGCTCACGACGCCATCGTCGGAGAGCACGACGAGGGCGTCGCCCAGCGGAGTCGGAACGAAGTCGTAGCGGAAGTTCATGGCTCCATCCTCCCCGTCCTCGCCGACAGGCGGACAGGGAGAATCCGCGATCGGGGGAGAACCCGGAAGAGGCGCCGGGCTGTGCAGGGCGAGTCGTCGCGGCATCCGATCGCGGTCCTCGGAGGACCAATCCTGCGCAAACCCGCCTGGCATACAGGATCTCCTGCCGCGCGCGGCCTAGTCTGTGATATGTGTGGCGACGAACGGACAAGTCTGCGGATGACGCGGAGACGACGGCCGCAGTGACGCTCGGCGCACTGGGCGAGTCGTCGACCGGCGTCGACCTTCCGCATGCCGCCGAAGCGGAGCGCGCCCGTCTGAAGGCGGAGGCCGCCGACCTCGGCGGACCATCACCGCTGGTGCGCTATCACGACGGCGTCGAGGGCGGCATCGACATATCCAAGGCGCATCCGGGGAGCCTGCCGCAGTTCATCACCGGCCGCTCCACGCTGCTGTCCAATCTCTTCCGCGATGAAGTGGGGCTGCGCACGGCACGACTGGCCGCCGAGCGGATCACGGCGAAGCACACCGAGCTGCGCACCGTCCGCGGGATCGAAGCCGTCCACCTGGCCGTCGGTCTCTCCGGCTGGCGGATCGGCGGCGTGCAGTTCTCCGCCCCCGTGCTGCTGCGTCCGCTCGCGATCCGCCGGCATCACTCCGACTTCGAGCTCAAGCTGCAGGGATCGTTCTCGGTCAACCCGCAGCTCGTGCGCATCGCCCGCGAGCATTTCGGAATCACCATCGATGCCGATGCGCTGGCTGCGCTCGCCTACGACGGTGGCATCTTCAAGCCGCAGCCGGTGATCGACAGCCTGCGGGGTCTCACCCGTTCGATCGACACCTTCTCGGTGCAGCCGCGACTCGTCGTCTCGGTGTTCGCCGACGTGGCGTCGGCGATGGCGGCCGACAGCCGTGATCTCGACCACCCGGTGCTCAACGCGCTGGCCGGCCACGTGGACGATCGCGAGCGGTTCGCGGCCGAGCGCCCTGTACCGAACGTCACGGGTCCGGATGATCGCGCCCCGGCATCCGACAACCTCCTGCTGGATGCCGACTCCGAACAGGAAGCCGTGCTCGCTCGCATCGCGGCGGGGCAGTCCATGGCGATCGCGACCCTGCCGGGGACCGGCGGGACGCAGACGGTGATCAATGCGCTCGGTGAGCTGATCCGCGCCGGAAAGCGCGTGCTGGTCGTCTCGGCGCGTCGGTCCACCCTGGATGGCGTCCGGCATCGCCTGAACGGCATCGGGCTGGACAGTCTCGCGATCAGTCCGGCTTCGATCCGTCGCGATCTCGTGCACGCGATCGGGCGCAACGAGAAGGCCAAGGCGCCGAAGGCCGGTGAGGTCGATGACGCCCTGGTGCGGCTGCGCACGGTGCTGCGCGACTATCGGCATGCGCTGACCAACCCGGTCGCGGGTACGGGGGCATCCGTGCTCGACGCGACGCGGCATCTGACGCGTCTGGCGTCTCTCGAGCATCCGCCGTCCACCACCGCCCGTCTCGGCACCGAGACCCTCGCCAGGCTGGCCGGCGACCGCAGCGCTGCTGCCGCGAAGCTCGTGCAGGCAGCGCGGCTCGGCGAGTTCCGCTTCGGGCCGGACGACTCGCCTTGGTACGGCGTGACGTTCGAGACCACCGAGGCGGCGCGTGCGGCGCACGATCTCGCCGACAGCCTGCACTCGACCAGCGTCCCGGCGCTCCTCGAGCGCGGCTACGAACTCATCGCGCAGACCCGGATGCGCCCGTTCGCGACGATCGACGAACTGGGTGAGTATCTGCGTCTGCTGCAGGGGATGCGCGATTCTCTCGACCGCTTCAGCCCGACCGTCTTCGAACGTCCGCTGGGCGAACTGATCCAGGCGCACGGATCGCGACGCGACGCCCCGGGCATGTCCGGCGCGAATCGGCGTCGTCTGAAGAAGCTCGCCAAGGAGTACGTGCGCCCCGGTGTGCACATCCTCGACATGCACGAGGCGCTGCTGCGCATTCAGCAGCAGCGCACCGAGTGGCAGCGTTTCGTCGAAGCCGGTGTCGCACCCGAGATCCCGCTGGGACTCTCGGACGTCTACGCCTCATGGCAGCGTGTGGAGGCCGAGCTCGCCGAACTGGATGCCGCGCTCGGGCGCCGTGAGCCGCTGGCCACACTGCCGCTCGCCCGCCTGGTCCGTACGCTCGCCGGGCTCGCGGCGAAGTCCGACGTGTTCGAGAACCTCGTCGAGCGCGCCACGATCCGCGGCGATCTCGCGAAGCTCGGGCTCGCGCCGCTGCTGGCAGAGCTGTCGGTGCGCCACGTCTCCGAGAGCCGCGTGGCCGACGAACTCGAGTTCGCCTGGTGGCAGTCGCTGCTCGAGCGCGCGCTGCAGGACGACCGTGCACTGCTCGGTGCCAACACCGCTGTCGTCGACCGCCTCGAGCGCGACTTCCGGCTGGTGGACGAAGCGCATGCCGCGATGGCCGGACCCCTGCTGGCATGGCAGCTGGCCAACCAGTGGAAGATCGCGATCGTCGATGAGCCGACCGAGTCGCAGAATCTGCGTCGAGCGCTCACTCAGGGCGTTCCGACGACCGCCGAGATCATCGGCGCAGCGCCGACCTTGATGTCCGTCCTCGCTCCGGCGTGGATCTCGTCGCCGTATCAGGTGCCTGAGATCCCCGACAGCGTCGAGTTCGACACGGTGCTGCTGGTGGATGCCGCGGCGATCAACCTCGCCGAAGCAGCGCCCGCGATCCGACGCGCTCGTCAGGTGGTCGCCTTCGGAGATCCGGTCACGCAGAAGCCGACGCCCTTCCGCGTCGCTGTGGCCGGCGAAGAGGACTGGGAGCCGGAGGTCGCGTTCGACTCGGTCTCGGTGTTCGAGCGCCTTGCCGAGCTGCTCCCGGTGGCGACGCTGACCAAGAGCTATCGCGCCGGGGGAGAGGATCTCGCCGAGCTCATCAACGACGCGTTCTACGGCGGAGAGATCGAATCGCTGCCCTGGGCCGGGTCGTACCTCGGCCGAGGCAGCCTCACGGTCGATTACGTCGAGGGCGGCGTCGGAACGCCGGATCCCGTCTCCGGTGCCGTCGAGAGTCCGGATGCCGAGGTGTCGCGCGTCGTGACCCTCGTCGTCGAGCACGCGGTGCATCGACCGACCGAATCGCTCATGGTGGTCACCGCGAGCACCCGGCACGCCGAGCGCGTCCGCGCCGCCGTGACGAATGCGTTCGCCGGACGCAGCGATGTGACCGCTTTCGTCTCGCGGGACACCGCCGAGCCTTTCGCGGTGCTCACGCTCGAGGAGTCCGTCGCCGAGAGCCGCGACCGCGTGATCTTCTCGCTCGGGTACGGACTCACCAAGCACGGCCGCGTGCTGAGCGACTTCGGCGACCTGTCCACAGCGGATGGCGAGCGCCTGCTGACCGTCGGCATGACGCGGGCCCGTCGTTCGATGGTGCTGGTGTCCTCCATCCGTCCATCGGCCTTCGACGACGGGCGCCTGGAGCACGGCGCCGCCACGCTGATGTCGATCCTCGGTGGTCTCGCCGCGCGCTCGCGCGAGGCCCGCCTCGAGGACCTCGCCGACCCGCTCACGCTGGCGCTCGCACGCGAGCTGCGCCGTGCCGGGGCATCCGTCGATGTCGACTACCGAGGCCTGCTGCCGCTCGTCGCGCAGCACAACGGCCGTGCGGTCGTCATCGAATCGGACCCCGAGTCGCGAGGGGAGTCGCTGCGCGAGTCCCTGCGCCTGCGCCCGAACGTGCTGCGCCGATTGGGCTGGCACTACGTGCGCGTGCACGCGTTCGACCTCTACAGCGATCCTGCGACCGCCGCGAACCGCATCGCCGAGGTGCTCGGCATCTCGGCCGAGACGCAGCGCGTCGACCAGGACACCCAGCCGATCGAGCGGGGCGATGTCTGACGAACCCCGTCAGCGCGTCGAGCGGGTCGCCGGATCCCGCCGCGCGCGCCTGACGCCCGCACCGGATACGGATCCGTCCCCGGACGTGGCGACGAAGGATGCCGCGGCATCCGCTCCGGCGACGGACCAGGGCCCGAACGACGCGCGCCTGCGCCAGGATGTCCCGCCGCACTACTGAGCGCGCTTCTTTTCGCTCGACTTGCGCCGAGAAGGCAGTTCAGCACGGGAAGACCGCGCGCGATCAACCGTGCCGAACTGCCCTCTCGAAGACGAGTCAGGCGCGGGTGGCGAGAAGGTCGCGGATCTCGGTGAGCAGCTCCGTTTCCGTCGCCGCTGCAGGCTCCTCTTCCGGCGTGCCCTTCTTCGCTTCGGCACGCTCCTTGAACTTGTTCATCGGGAACACGAACACGAAGTACACGATGGCGGCGACGGCGAGGAAGTTGATGATCGCAGCGAGGATGGCGCCGAAGCCGAACTTCGCCTCGCCGACCGTGAGCACGAGCGCCGTGTTCAGGCTCTCGGCGTTGAACAGCAGACCGAGCAGCGGATTGATCAGCTGCTCGACGAGGACGTTCACGATGGCGGTGAACGCGGCGCCGATGACCACCGCGACCGCGAGATCGATCACGTTGCCGCGGAGAATGAACTCTTTGAATCCCTGGATCACGAGGATCCCCCCTTTTTCAGTTCGGGCCTCAGCTCGAGGCCGGAGCCGCCGCGGGAGCCGGTTTGGCGCTCGTCGACGATTCCGACTTCGATGATGCCGATGATTCGGATTTCGCACCACTCCCGCTGCGCGAGTCGGTGCGGTAGAAGCCGGAGCCGTTGAAGGTGACGCCGATCGATCCGTACTGCTTGCGCAGGGCCCCACCGCACTCCGGGCAGGCCGTGAGGGTGGCGTCCGAGAAGCTCTGGACGGCGTCGAACTGGTGGCCGCACTGCGTGCAGGCGTAGGCATAGGTGGGCATTGCTGTTTCCTTGAATCAGCGTCGCGATGGCGACAGCGTGAGTGTCCGGGTGGGGGTCACGACGCCCGTGACGGGCTGATCGTGCACCTCCCGCGGAAGGGATTCGAGTACCTCGGAATCATAGATCACCGCGTAGACAGGCGGGCATTTCTCCATGGAGCCGATGGTCTTGTCGAAGTAGCCGCGACCCCAGCCGAGCCGCATTCCGGTCTCGTCGACGGCCGCCGCGGGGATGATCATGAGGTCCACGTCGTTGACGGCGATGGGGCCGAGCACCTCGCCGGTCGGCTCCGGAAGGCCGAAGAGCCCTTCCGAGACCTCGGCGGAGTCGTCGGCGACCGCCCAGTCGAGCAGGCCGTCGGCTCGTGTCACGGGCAGGAGCACCCGGATGCCGCGCTGCACTGCTCTCGCGACGAACTCGCGTGTGCCCGGTTCTGTCGTCGTGGACAGGAAGCACGAGATCGAGCGCGCGCCGTGCGCCGCCACGAGTTCGTCGAGACGGTCGGCGATGGCGGATGCCGCGGCGTCCCGCTGCGCGTCGGAGAGGAGCTGCCGTCGCTCGCGGAGCTCGGCGCGCAGGGCCCGCTTGGCGTGCTCGATGTCGTTCGACATGTTTCCGAGTCTAGACGGCCGCTTCCAAGAGCTGTCAGGGCCGCCCGCTAAGCTGGCCCAATGGCGAAACACAAGATCAAGGCCGTCATTCCGGCCGCCGGACTGGGGACACGGTTCCTCCCGGCGACCAAGGCGATGCCCAAAGAGATGCTGCCCGTCGTTGACAAGCCCGCGATCCAGTACGTGGTGGAAGAGGCGGCAGCCGCCGGTATCGATGACATCCTGGTGATCATCGGGCGCAACAAGAACGCCATCTCGAACCACTTCGACTCCGTCCCCGAGCTCGAGGTCAAGCTGATGGAGAAGGGCGACACGGGACGTCTCGCCCGCGTCGTCCAGTCCAGCGATCTCGCCGACATCCACTTCGTCCGCCAGGGCGAGCCCAAGGGTCTCGGCCATGCGGTGCTGCGCGCCAAAGCGCACGTCGGTGACAGCTCGTTCGCCGTGCTGCTCGGCGACGACCTGATCGACGAGCGCGACGCGCTGCTGACCACGATGCTCGAGGTCCACGAGGCCACCGGCGCCGCGGTCATCGCGCTGATGGAGGTCGACCCGGCCAGCATCCACATGTACGGTGCGGCAGCGGTCGAGACGACTGATCGTGACGACGTCGTGCGCGTCACCGACCTCGTCGAGAAGCCCGCGCAGGAGGACGCCCCGTCGAACCTCGCGATCATCGGACGCTACGTACTGCCGGCCAGCATCTTCGAGGTCCTCGAGCACACTGAGCCGGGCAAGGGCAACGAGATCCAGCTGACCGACGCGCTGCAGGAGCTGGCCACGCGCGACGGCGGCCCCGGCGTCGTCGGCGTGATCTTCCGCGGGCGTCGCTACGACACCGGCGACCGTGTCGACTACATCAAGGCGATCGTGCAGCTCGCCACCGATCGCGACGACCTGGGCGCAGACCTGCGGCCGTGGTTGAAGGAGTTCGCAGAGCGCCTCTAGGCCGCGAAGCGAGGCGTGCGATGGAACTGCTGGCGGGGCACCGGCACGGCAAGGTGGAGCTTCGGCTCGTCCGTACCCGTGACGCGCGTGCCCTGCAGCAGGAGCTGCTGAGCAACCGATCCTGGCTGCAGCGCTGGGAGGCGACGATCCCGAACGGTACCGCGTCGTTCGACATGCGCGTCGGCATCCGTCGCCTCCTGCAGCAGTACCGTGACGGCGCCGGCTATCCCTTCGTCATGCTGTACGACGGCGAGATCGCCGGACAGCTCAACATCTGGGGGATCTCTCGCGGATCGCTCTGCTCGGCGACGATCGGCTACTGGGTCAGCGAGCGCTTCGCGGGGCGCGGCATCACCCCGACCGCTGTGGCGCTGGCGACCGACGCGAGCTTCACCGAGTACGGATTGCACCGCATGGAGATCTGCATCCGTCCCGAGAACGCCGCGAGCCTGCGCGTCGTGCAGAAGCTCGGATTCCGGTACGAAGGGCTGCGTCGCAAGTACATCCACATCGATGGGGACTGGCGCGACCACTACGCGTTCGCGCTGACCAGAGAAGACGTCCCGCGCGGCGTGCTCGCCCGCTGGGTCGACGGTCAGGTGCCACAGGATGCCGCGGCGATCCCACCGGCTGATCGACTGTCGATCTGATTCGCGGGCGACACGCGCTCGTCGTCCGCGGCGGCGGGTGCCGGTGCCCTTACCGTTGAGCGTATGGATGGGCCGGTGCTGAGTGGGGGCGTGATCGTCCTCGTCGCCGTGCTCCTGTGGATGCTGTATCTGCTGCCGAGCTGGCGCGGGCGCTACCAGTACAACGCCTCTGAGCGGAACGCCGTTCGGCTGAACCAGGCGCTGCGTATCCTCGCCGAGACCAGCGAGACGCCGGATGAAGTTCGTCTCGAGCTCAACGCCCGCACCGCGCTCGCTCAGCAGAAGCTCGCCAAGCGCGTGCAGTCCGAGAAGGAAGCGGCCGAACTCGTGCGCCTGCGCGAGGAACTCGCCGTGGCGCAGGCGGATCCTGCCCTGCAGCAGGCGCGCGCACGCCGACGGGTGCGTGTGGCAGCCCTCGCCGTGCTGCTCGTCGGGCTCGCCGTCGCCGGGGTGGGCGTGTGGCAGATCCTGACGACCGGCGCGCAGGGACTGGCCTGGATCGGCGGAGTGATCGCTGTGACGGCGATCATGGTCCTGCAGCGGATGGCGCGCGTCGCCTCCCGCGCTGCGCGACGACCCGCAGTCGTCGTGGAGGCGGCGGCTCCTCGCTTCTCGCCGCCGCTGCATGATCAGGGCACCGCATCCTGGACGCCGCGGCCGCTGCCCGAGCCGCTGACGTCGCTGGCCGGATCCCGTGCGCAGGTCGCGCGAGCCGAGATCGAGGCGAAGGAAGAGCTGCGGCGCGCAGCGCGTCTTGCCGAGCTGCGCGAGCGTGCAGCGACCATGGCGCCGGAGGAACCCGTGCGGCTCGCGCCGCGCGAAGCGCCGGCCGCAGTGGATTCTCCGTACTCCCGCATGGGCTTCGTGGATGACGCCGAGATCGAGGATCACGTCCGCCAGCTGCTCGCGCGTCGGGCCGCCGGCTGAGTCGGTGGAGAATCGGACCCCGAAGATCGTGATAATCTAACGGAGGTTCACGGGCCTATGGCGCAGTTGGTAGCGCGCCTCGTTCGCATCGAGGAGGTCAGGGGTTCGAATCCCCTTAGGTCCACCGAACCGAAGCCCCTCCGAGTGCAGACTCGGAGGGGCTTCGTCATTCTCATACCGAGATGACAGTGCCCGTCTCGTCGCCCTCGATCACGTCGACGTACGCTCTGGCGACGTCCGCGGCGGCGACCGGCGTGAACCCGGGGAAGCTGGCGTGGTAGCCCGGTGCTTCGAGCAGCACGTTGGGGCTGATGGCATTGATGCGCAGGCCGCGCGGCAGGTAGGGCGCCGCAGCGCGGACGTAGGCGTTGAGCGCGCCGTTCGCGACGGAGGCCGCGGCGCCGGTCGGGACGGGTCGGCCGTCGAGGATGCCGGTGGTGACCGTGACGGATCCGCCGTCGCGGAGGTGCGAGGCGGCGATCGTCGCCACCGAGATCTGGCCGAGCGTCTTGTCTTCGAAGCCCGCACGGAAGTCCTCGAGCGTCAGCTCGCTGACCGGTTTGAACGGCACCGATCCGACGGCGCTGACCACGGCATCCAACGGGCCGACGCGCTGGAGAAGACCTGCGATCGAATCGGCGTCACGGATGTCGACGCGCTCTCCGGTGCTGCGCGACGCGCGGATCACCCGGTGTCCACGGTCTTCGAGAGCGTCTGCGACCGCCGAACCGATGAGGCCGGAGGCGCCGATGACGAGGATGTTCTGAGGCACGAGCTGCTCCTTGCGTTTTCGTCCAGCCTCTCATCGGAACGGGTCATGCGGTACTTCTACGCATTGTAGAATTCAAGGGTGAGCCGAGCTGAGATCCCGAACGATCCGTGGGTGCTCGAGGCCGAGCGGGCTGCGAAGGCGCCAGGATTCCGTCGGCCTGACCTGTCGGCCGTGCCGCGGCGTTCGCTGTACGGACTCGGTGTGCTCGCGGCAGCGCGTGCCCTCGGCCTGGTGCTGATCGCCGAAGCCGTCGCTCGGGGGATCAGCGCACTCGCCGGCGGAGGGCTCGACGCGGGCGAGGTGCGGCTCATCCTCGTGCTCGGGCTCCTCGGTGCGCTGCTGAGGGCCGGCGGCGAATGGGCGACGTCGGTGCTGGCACGGCGCGTCGCCACCGTTGTCAAGCGCGACCTGCGCCGGCGCCTGTGGCGTCGCATCGCCGACGGCGACGTGACGGGCGGCGGAATCGCGGTCCTCACCGCAGACGGCCTCGACGATCTGGACGACTACTTCGTCCAGACCATTCCCGCGGTGATCTCGGCTGCAGTGGTACCGCTGATCGTCGGGCTGCGCATCCTCGGGGCCGATTGGCTCAGCGCACTGGTGATCGTGCTGACCGTGCCGCTCGTGCCGCTGTTCATGATCCTCATCGGCCAGCACACGCAGCAGCGCACGGACGCCGCGCTGTCGGCCCTCACCCGACTCGCCGACCATCTCACCGAGCTCGCGCGTGGGCTCCCGGTCCTCGTCGGTCTCGGACGCGTCGTCGACCAGACCAGAGCGCTCGACGACATCCAGGCGCGCTACCGCGTCCGCACCGAGGAGACGCTGCGCTGGGCGTTCCTGTCCGCGCTCGCGCTCGAGCTGATCGCCACCATCTCGGTCGCGATCGTCGCGGTCTTCCTGGGGCTGCGGCTTCTGAACGGCACCATGCAACTCGAGCCGGCGCTGCTGGCGCTGATCCTCGCCCCCGAGTGCTTCACGGCGCTGCGCGAGGTGGGCACAGCCTTCCACGCGTCGCAGGACGGCCTGTCCGTGCTGGATCGGGCGCGGGCGCTGCTCGGACGCAGTGCCGGCGCGGACGTGCGTTCATCAGCCGCCGGTGCGATCCGGATCGAGTCGCTCTCGGTCCGCTACGCCGGACGCGAGCGCCCCGCGCTGGATGCCGTCGACGCCGAGCTGCGCGGCATCACCGCGATCACCGGCCCCAGCGGTGCCGGCAAGTCGACGCTGCTCGCGGCGCTCGCCGGCGTCCTCCCCGCGGATGCCGAGATCGACGGCCGCGTCGTGGGCGTGGCGCCGGATGCCGTGGGGTGGGCGCCGCAGGCGCCTCGTGCGTTCGCCGCGACGCCGAGGGAGGAGCTCGCGCTCTACGGCGCCGGGGACTCCGATCTGGATGAGGTCGGGCTCGCGACGCTGGCGGATGCGGCGGTCGCCGAGCTGAGTCCGGGGGAGCAGCGCCGACTCGCGGTGGCCAGGGCGCTCGCCCGAGTGGATGCCGGGGCCCGACTGCTCGTTCTCGACGAGCCGACGGCGCATCTCGACAGGGCCGCGGCCGATCTCGTGCGCGCGGCGATCCTGCGCCGAGCCGATCGCTGCGTGATCGTGCTCGCCAGCCATGAGTCCGAGACGCTCGCGATGGCGACCGCCGAGATCGCGGTCGGGCTGCCCGTCGCGGGGGCGGTCGCCGCGGCATCCGATCGGGAGGTGGCGCGGGTGGTCGCCTCGGAGAGCGCGACGCGACCACAGGAGACCCCTTCCGGTGCGGCCGACGGCGCCGCACTGCGGGAGATGGCGCGAGTGGCCGTCTCGGAGAGCGCGAAGCGGCCGAATGCGACCCCTCCGGCGCCGCACGCGCTCACTCTGCGCGCCCTGCTGCGTCCGCATCGCTGGGTCTGGGTCGCCTCCGTGCTGCTCGCGGCACTCGCAGCAGGTCTCGGCATCGCGCTGACCGCCGTTTCAGGATGGCTCATCGTGCGGGCGAGCATCGAGGAGTACATCATGTACCTCCTGGTCGCCATCGTCGGCGTGCGCGCGTTCGGCATCGGCCGTGCGGTCGGGCGGTACGCCGAGCGCCTCGTGACGCACCGGGCGGCGTTCCAGGTGGTCGATGCGCTGCGGCTGCGGCTGTGGGGGTCGATCGCTGCCCGAGGGGCCGGCTCTCGGCGCCTCCTCGAAGGCGGTGCGCCGCTGGACTACCTGGTCACGCTCGCCGACGACCTGCGCGATCAGCTGCCGCGAGTGCTGCCGCCGATCGGCGCCGGAGCGCTGGTCGTGGTGGCAGCGATCGTCACGACCGGATTCGTGACGCCGCACCTGACCCTGCTCGTCGCGCTCGTGCTGGTGCTCGCGGTGATCACGGCATCCGTTGTGGCGATCCGGACGGAGCGCGGCGCAGGGGCTGCGCGCGTCGCCGCCCGCTCCGAGATCGTGCGGGGAACCGCCGCGCTGACGGCGGCCGCAGACGATCTGCGCGGCAACGGCACCGCTCCGGCGGCGCTGGAGCTCCTGGATGCCGCGTCCACTGGGCTCGCGGCGGCCGAGCGTCGAGCCGCCTGGTCCGCCGGGCTCGGATCCGCGCTGGTGACCGGTGCGGTCGCCGTGCTGGCCGTCCTCGTCGCGCCGCTGTCGCCGCACGTGCCCGCCGAAAGCGCGTCGGTCGTCGCCCTGCTCGCTCTCGCGCTGATCGAACCCCTCACGGGGCTCGTGGCGGCTGCGCAGCGGGTTCCGGCGCTGCGCGCGCTGCTGGCGCGCCTGGGGCCGATCCTGCAGCCGGCTCCGGCACCCGCCTGGGGCACCGGCGCTCCGGATGCCGGAATCGACGAACTCGCGCTGGACGACGTCACGATCCGCTACCCGGGGGCGCGGCATCCGGCGGTGGCCGACGTCCGCGGTACGGCGCGGCGCGGAAGGTGGCTCGTGCTGGCCGGTCCGTCCGGATCAGGGAAGTCGACCGTGCTGTCCGCTGTGATGGGTGCGCTTCCCGTCGAGCAGGGGGCGGTCATCGCGGACGGCGTGTCCATCACGCACCTCGAAGAGCGCGCGTGGCGGGACCGCGTGGCCTGGTGCCCGCAGGACGCGTACGTCTTCGACTCGACGCTGCGCGGGAACCTCATGCTGGCGCGCACGCGGACGGATGTCCCGGACGACGACGCCATGCGGTCCTCGCTCGTGCGCGCGGGTCTGGGTCCGCTGCTCGAAGGGCTGGCCGACGGGCTCGACACGCGCGTCGGACCCGGTGGATCGGCGCTGTCCGGAGGGGAGCGTCAGCGGCTCGCCGTGGCGCGGGCGCTGCTGACCAGGGCCGACGTGATCCTGCTCGACGAGCCGACCGCGCATCTGGATGAGCCGACCGCGGCCGCGATGATGGACGACGTGCGTGCGGCGACGGCCGATCGTGTGGTGCTGCTCGTGTCGCACCGCGCCGGCGACCGGATGCCGGGGGATGACGTGGTGACTCTCGCGCGGTGACTTTCTTCGCTCGTTGAGCGGGAGAGCTCAGGCGGCCAGTCGGCGGAACCGGTCACTCACGCGCGTCGACCCCGAGACCACGCGCTCGGAGCCTGGCACACCGCTCGCCCCGACCGCGAGGATCGCACGCGCGAGCACCTCGTCGCGCACTTCGCGCCTGGCATGATCGTCGGCGAGCATCTCGACGAGCGCGGCGACTTCCGCCTCGGCACGTGCGGCGATGGGGAACCACGGAAGCGCCGACCGCCAGGCGCGGAACGCCAGCAGGAGAAGGTCGTGGCGCTGCTCGACGTGCGCGCGTTCGTGGGCGATCACGGCGACGAGCTCATCGGCATCCAGGCGGTCCAGCAGTCCCTGGGACAGCACCGTCACCGACCGGGCGCCGTGGGGCAGGCAGTACGCCACCGGTACCGCGTCGTCGATCACGCGCGTGCGTGCGCGGGTCGGATGCGGCGACGTCAGCAGATCCAGCAGGGCGAGATGGCGATGGCGCTGGCGTGTCACCTGCACGACCGTGACGGCGAGGTGCGCCAGGAGGTAGACGGTGAAGGCGGCGGCGGGGATCAGGGCGAGCCAGGGATGGCGAGGAGCCACGGAGTACCCCGCGAGCGCGAGGGCGCCGATCATCGACAGGCCTCCGGCGAGACCGATCGCCTGCCAGAGCAGCAGGGCGATGACCGGCATCCGCATCGGCCAGGATGCCCGCGAGAGCGCGACCGGAACCGGCCAGGCCAACGCGATCGCGGCGGTTCCGAGGAAGATCGCGGCCGCGACGACGACCCCATGCGGGATCACGAGCGCGCCGACGAGCGCCTCATCGCTCACGGCGGACAGCAGGGCCATGGTTCAGCGATCAGGCTGCGCCGGAGAGGAGCTGGCGCAGGACCGCGGCGTCCTCCGGGGAGACGCCGCCGACGAATCGCTCCAGGACAGCGGTGCGGTCGCCCGCGTCGCCGAGGACCGAGTGCATGAGCTCGGCGACGTGATCCGCACGCGAGGCGACCGCGGTGTAGCGGTGCGGCCTGGCCGAGCGGTCGGACGCGACGAAGCCCTTCTTCTCCAGGCGCGAGAGCACAGTGAGCAGGGTCGTCACGGCGAGTGCGCGACCTTCTGCATCGAGATGCTCCTTCACGTCGTAGGCCGTGACCGGCGTCTCTGCATCCCAGATCGCATCCATGACGGCGCGTTCGAGTTCTCCGAGAGTTCCCATCTCAACCTCCTCGGCCGCGGCGGGGTTTCCCACGGCCGGTTCTATTCTACCTCGAGTCGAATTTGTTCTATGCTCTGTCGAAGAAGTTCTACGAAGTGTAGAATTCGAATGATCCGGTGGGCAAAGCTCTGCGAAGGAGACCAGCAGTGGACGTTCTCGACATCGCCAGATGGCAGTTCGGCATCACGACCGTGTACCACTTCCTGATGGTGCCTCTCACGCTCGGGCTCGGCATGTCCGTCGCCATCATGCAGTCGATGTGGGTGCGCACCGGGGACGAGAAGTTCCTGCGGATGACCAAGTTCTGGGGCAAGGTCTACCTGATCAACTTCATCGTCGGTGTGGCCACCGGGCTCGTGCAGGAGTTCCAGTTCGGCATGGCGTGGAGCGAGTACTCCCGGTTCGTCGGCGACGTCTTCGGCGCCCCGCTGGCCATGGAGGGGCTGCTCGCGTTCTTCGTGGAGTCCACCTTCCTCGGCATCTGGATCTTCGGATGGGGGCGTCTACGCAAGGGGCTGCACCTCATGGCGCTGTGGTGCGCAGTCATCGGATCGTGGATCTCGGCCTACTTCATCATCGTCGCCAACTCGTGGATGCAGCATCCGGTCGGTGTCGAGCTCGGCGAGGACGGTCGTCCGGTCATGACCGACGTGTGGGCCGTGCTCACCAACAACACGGCGCTCGCCGCATATGCGCACACGATCCTCGGCGCGCTCGTCGTGGCGGGCATGTTCCTGATCGGCATCTCCTGGTACCACCTGTGGCGCCGCCGTCAGGACGGCATCGACACCGTGGATGAGAAGGGCCGGGTCGTCGTCGGAGCAGCGGATGCCGTCCCAGGGCGCGACCGGAAGGATCACGGAGTCTGGATCTGGTCGCTGCGGTTCGGCGCCGTTGTCGCGATCCTCGGCTTCGCCGGCACCGTCGCCACCGGCGACATCCAGGGCAAGCTGATGTACGAGCAGCAGCCGATGAAGATGGCCGCCGCTGAGGCCGCCTGCCACACCGGATCGGCGTTCTCAGTGCTCTCCCTCGGCGACCCCGGGTCGCGCGACTGCGCGGATGTCATCACGCTCATCGAGATCCCCGGCGTGCTCGGGTTCCTCGGCACAGGGGAGTGGGGCGCCGAGATGCCCGGCATCAGCGACCTCGAGCCGGAGTACGTGAACCAGTACGGCGAGACGATCCCGGACGATGAACTGTACGGCGACCGCGCCGGCAGCGAGGTCGAGTACGTGCCGGTCATGTGGGTGACGTATTGGGGCTTCCGTCTGATGATCGGGCTCGGCGGCATCGTCGCGGCCGGCGCCGTGATCGCCCTGTGGCTGACCCGCAAGGGAACGGTCATGCGCTCACCGTGGATCATGCGGCTGGCCCTTCTCGGCATCGTCGCGCCGTTCGCGGCCAACATCGCAGGCTGGATCTTCACGGAGATGGGCCGACAGCCGTTCGTGGTCGCGCCGAATCCGGATGCCACCGGCATCGACGGCGTCTTCATGTTCACCGCCGCGGCCGTGTCCCCGGGCGTCACCGCGGGGGAGATGCTCTTCTCCGTCATCACGCTGACGGCCGTGTACGGCGTGATGCTCGTGATCGAACTGTTCCTCATGACGAAGTACATCCGCGGTGGGGTCGCGGCGTCCATGCCCGAACTCGCCCACACCGATGCCGATGACGACGGCACCGGTGGCGACTCCGACGACAAGCGAGGCGACGTGCTCGCCTTCGCCTACTGATACCGATCCGCATCGAGAGGAATGACCATGGAACCGCTTCCCGTCGTCTGGTTCATCGCGATCGCCGTGTTGTGGATCGGCTACCTGCTGCTCGAGGGCTTCGACCTCGGTGTCGGCATGCACATGATCTTCTCGACGCGCTCGGAGCGAGACCGCCGCGTCATGCTCAACACGATCGGTCCGGTCTGGGACGGCAACGAGGTGTGGCTGATCACGGCGGGGGCCGCGATCTTCGCGGCGTTCCCCGCCTGGTACGCCTCGCTGTTCTCGACGCTGTACCTTCCGCTGACGATCACTCTGGTCGGGTTGATCGTGCGGGCGGTCGGCATCGAGTACCGCGGCAAGATCCACACCGAGCGGTGGCGCACCTTCTGGACGTGGATGATCGGCCTCGGCTCGCTCGTCGTGGCGTTCTGCATCGGCGCCGCGCTGGCGCTGACGTCGCTCGGACTGCCGATCAATGCGAACGGCGACCGCGTCGGCGGCCCGTTCGTCTGGCTCACGGTGCCCGCCATCCTGGGCGGTCTCGCGGTGGTCGGTTTCTCGCTCGCCCATTCGGCCACGTTCCTGGGCCTCAAGGCGGACGGACCGGTGCGCGAACGCGCCGGGCGGTTCGCCGCCGCCTGGGCCCCGCTGTGCCTCGTGCCGGCCGCGGCCTGGGCCATCTGGGTGCAGCTCGCACACGGTGGCAGCGTGCTGGCCTGGACGTTCATCGTGCTCGCCGTCGTCGGCGCAGCGGTCGGCTGGATCGCCGCCCGCCGCCGTCGTGAAGGCTGGGCGTTCATCGGCTACGCCGGCTTCGGCCTGTTCGGTGCCGGGGCCGTGTTCGCGGGGATGTTCCCGCTCGTGCTGCCCTCGACCGTCGATTCCGCTTTCGACCTGACCGTCTGGAACGCATCGAACAGCGCCTACACGCTCGGCGTCATGACGGTGGTCGCCGTGGTCGCGCTGCCGGTGATTCTGGCCTACCAGGCGTGGAGCTACTGGATCTTCCGCAACCGGGTGACCCCTGGCATGATCCCTGAGGCGCACATCGTGCTTCCGGCGGTGCTGCGGGCATCCTGATCCGGCCGGCCCGCTACCCCAGCACGAACGTCGCCAGCAGCAGCACAGGCACGCATCCGATCGTCGTGATGAACACCGTGTCACGGGAGATCGCTTCGCCGATGTCGTAGCGCTGCGAGTAGTTGAACACGTTCTGCGCTGTGGGCAGGGCCGCCAGCACGACGACGATGAGCACCTCGTGCGCGGTGAGTCCGAACACGAACTGCGCGAAGACCCAGGCGAGCACCGGCATCACGAGCAGCTTGAGCGTCGACGCGAGCAGGACATCGCGTCGTCGCCCCGAGGCGCCGAGCACGCGCTGCCCGAACAGCGAGATGCCGTAGCTGATCAGCAGCACGGGCACGCACGCGTTCGCCAACAGGAGGGCCGGCTCCATCACGATCGCCGGCAGATCGATGTCGAGCACCGAGACGAGCGTCCCGAGTGCGGATCCCAGGATGATCGGGTTGGTCGCCGTCCGCGCCATCATGCGCCACACCGAGGTCTTCGCGCTGGTCACGGCATCCAGGATGGCCAGCGAGATCGGCGTGAAGATGAGCAGCTGCAGGAGGATCACCGGCGCAGGGTACGCTGCGCTGCCCAGCAGATACAGCGACAGGGGGATGCCGATGTTGTTGGAGTTCACCTGCCCGGCCGACAGCGCGCCGATGACGGTCTCGCCCACGTTCCGCTTCCAAGCGAACCTCGCGACCAGGGCATAGACGGCGATCACGAGGACGGCCGCGATCGCCGAAACGGGCAGCAGGGACGAGAACAGCACCTTCGCGTCCGCCTGCGCCAGCACGGTGAACAGCAGGAACGGGGAGAGCACGAAGAAGGTGAGGCGCCCGAGGACGTGCCTGGCGTGCTCTCCGAGCAGATCGATGCGGCCGATGACATAGCCGACGGCGATCGCGACCCCCACGACGGCGAATCCGGTGAGAGTATCGAGCACGTTCCGAGCGTAGCGCGCGGGTCAGTTCCCGCCGCCGCCGGACGGCGCTCTGTAACGCGAAACGTCGCTCGAGAAGGTCATCGGGCCATCCGGATCCACTTCGATATGCGTCGTACCGCCGAGGTAGACGAGCACACCGGATCCGGGCACCGGAACGCGATCGGGTGACGTGCTCATCCACGCATCGATCGTGCGTGGCGCCGCGCCGTCGTAGAACTGCACTCCGACTCGGAACTGCGGGCGCTCCAGGATCCACGTCTTCGGGTCCGGGACCGTCACGATCTCGCCGGCGACGCGCCGCGCGTCTTCGCGCAGGAGCAGGATCCGGGCGATCTCCCGGCGGACACCATGGATGCCGAGGAGCAGCAGCGTCGCGGTGCACGCGGCCACCGCGGCCGCACCGGCGGCCCCCCACCGCAGCAAGGGCATGAGGTCGGCGATGAATGACTCGGAGTGCTCGCCGACCGGCACGGACCAGACGTTCAGTGCGATCGCGAGACCCGCGCTCACCACGGTCGTCGCGGCCCGGACTCCGATCGAAGCGGACCGGCCGAAGTCGTCTTCGAAGAGCGCGTACGTGACCGGCACCAGCAAGATGAGCACCCATGCGGCTCCGAGCGCGAGCGGAATCCACCAGATCAGGTTCCAGGCGCTCCAGCCGGGAACCGCCAGCAACGGCGGCAGGCTGACCGGCAGCACGATCGTCACGCAGACGCCGCACAGGACAGAGCCGAGCAGCAGCACCAGGACGTGAATCCATCCCAGCCGGGGGATCTCGGCATCCGGTGCGACCGCGACGATCCGACTGCCGCGACGCGACGTCGAGAAGACCGGGCCGTCCTGCCACCACTCGGATGTCTGTGCTGTCATGGCCGCACGCTATGCCGCCCGGACGCACTCCCGATCACAGTTCCCAGCCGTACCGGATGCGCAGGTTCATACAATAAATTTCCCGTTCAGCAGGTAATTTGACTTCCGTGGGCAACCGGCTATGGTCAGTGGTTACACCCGCCATCCAAAGAGGGGGAAGCGAGTTCACATGTCAGGCAAGTCACCGCACGCACGCGATGGGAAGAAGGCGCCGAAGCTGTCTCTCAAGGAGAAGAGAGCAGTGAAGCGAGAGAAGCAGGAGCCGGCCGCGTTCCTCAAGCCGCGCAAGGGCGCGTCCGGCTGAGTCGAACGGCGGCCTCATCGCCGCAGACGGCGCTCCAATGCGGACGCCGTCGCGGCGACAGCGGTTGCGGCGACCTGCTCATCGGGCCCTGCGCCCGTCGACCAGGTCGCCGCAACCGCGGCGATCGGCCACCCGGCGGCATCGTGCACCGCGGCGCCGACCGAGCGCAGCCCAGGCGTGACCTCGCCGTTCTCGACCGCGTACCCGCGCGCCCGGATTTCGCGGAGCAGTTCGCGCAGTTGCGCCGGTGTCGAAGGTGCGGCGTCGGCGCGCGTCGGAAAAGCCGAGCGGTCGGGATACAGCGCCCGCACCTGCTCGCGGGGGAGCGTGGCGAGCATCGCGCGCCCGGTCGCGGTGAGGTGCGCCGGCAGGCGGACCCCGACCTCGGTCACCAGCGCCGGGCGCCGCGGCGCGCGCTCCTCGACGATGTAGACGACATCCGATCCGCTCATGACCGCGAGGTGCGTGCTTTCACCCAGGCTGTCGGCGAGCGCCGCCACGAGCGGTCTGCCGAGCCGGGCCAGCGGCTGCTGTCGCGCGAAGCCGCCGGCGAGCTCGGAGGCCGCGGTGCCGAGGCTCCAGCGCCGCTCCTCGCGCAGATGCAGCACGAACCCGTGCGCGGCGAGCGTCGTGAGCAGGTGGTAGACGGTCGACCGAGGCAGATCCAGATCGCGGGCGATCGCGGATGCCGCGACGGGAGCCGGGCGACCGGCGAGATGCCGCAGGATCCGCAGCGTCTGATCCGCTGCGGGAACCTGAGGCCCGCTTTCGGTCCGGTTGTCTGGGATCACAGACACATGATGGCACGAACCGGTGTCGCACGACGTGTCCGAGGTGTGGAATCAGGATCATGAGCACGTACGTCACCATCGGAGCCGCACCCCTCACGATCGCCGAGGTCGTCGCCGTCGCGCGCCGCGGCGCACCGGTCGAACTGGACCCGGCGGCCCTCGACCGCGTCGCCGAGTCCCGCGGCATCGTCGACGCGCTCGCCGCGGACCCGAACCCGCACTACGGCGTCTCCACTGGATTCGGCGCTCTCGCCACGACCTTCATCGCCGCCGACCGCCGTCGGCAGCTGCAGGCGAGCCTGATCCGCTCGCACGCGGCAGGCACGGGCGCCGAGGTCGAGCGCGAGGTCGTCCGAGGGCTCCAGCTGCTGCGTCTGCAGACCCTCGCGTCGGGTCGTACCGGCGTGCGACCGATCGTCGCCGAGACCTACGCGGCTCTGCTGAACGCGGGCATCGTCCCCGTCGTCCGCGAGTACGGATCGCTCGGCTGCTCCGGCGACCTCGCTCCGCTCGCGCACATCGCGCTCGCCGCGATGGGGGAGGGCGACGTGCGCACCGACGCCGGTCTCGTCCCGGCATCCGAGGCGCTCGCGCACGCCGGAATCGCGCCGCTGGTCCTGGAGGAGAAGGAAGGCCTGGCTCTCATCAACGGAACCGACGGGATGCTCGGGATGCTGGCGCTCGCGCTGCACGACCTGGAGGTCCTGCTGACCACGGCCGACGTCGCCGCCGCGATGTCGGTGGAGAGCCAGTTCGGAACGGATGCCGTGTTCGCGGCCGACCTCATGGCGCTGCGCCCGCAGTCCGGCCAGGCGGCCTCCGCCGCGAACCTGCGGGCGTTCCTCGCCGGCTCGCCGATCGTCGCCAGCCACAAGGGCCCGGAGGACGGCCGCGTCCAGGACGCCTATTCACTGCGCTGCTCGCCGCAGGTGCACGGCGCCGCGCGCGACACCGCCGGGTACGCCGCGACGATCGCGGCGCGCGAGCTCGCCAGCGTCATCGACAATCCGGTGATCACGCTGGACGGCAGAATCGAGTCCAATGGCAACTTCCATGGCGCTCCTGTCGCGGCGGTCCTCGACTTCCTCGCGATCTCGGTCGCCGATGTCGCGAGCGTGTCCGAGCGCCGCACCGACCGCGCCCTCGACCCCGCCCGCAGCCACGGCCTCCCGCCGTTCCTCGCGCACGAGGTGGGCGTGGACTCCGGCCTGATGATCGCGCAGTACGCCGCCGCCGGCATCGTCTCCGAGCTCAAGCGCCTGGCCGTTCCGGCATCCGTCGACTCCATTCCGTCGTCCGCGATGCAGGAGGACCACGTCTCGATGGGCTGGTCGGCGGCGCGCAAGCTGCGCCGCGCGATCGACGGGCTGACCCGGGTGCTCGCGATCGAGATCCTCACCGGCGCCCGTGCTCTCGACCTGCGTGCGCCGATGCAGGCTGGACCCGCGACCGGCGCCGTCCGCGATCTCGTGCGCACCGTCGCCGATGGTCCGGGCCCCGACCGCTTCCTGTCGCCCGACATGGAGGCGGTCACGGAACTCGTCCGATCGGGCACCGTCGCCCGCACTGCAGAGGAGCACGCACATGTCTCGTGAGATCAGGGCGCCGCGCGGCAACCAGCGCACCGCCAAGAGCTGGGGCGCCGAGGCGGCCAAGCGGATGCTGATGAACAACCTCGACCCCGAAGTCGCCGAGCACCCGGAGGATCTCGTCGTGTACGGCGGCACCGGACGCGCGGCACGCAGCTGGGAGGCGTACGACGCGATCGTGCGGACGCTCGACGAACTGGAGCCCGACGAGACGCTGCTCGTGCAGTCGGGCAAGCCGGTCGGTGTGTTCCGCACGCACGAGTGGGCGCCTCGGGTGCTCATCGCGAACTCGAACCTCGTCGGCGACTGGGCGAACTGGCCCGAGTTCCGCCGCCTCGAGGAGCTCGGCCTGATCATGTACGGCCAGATGACAGCGGGCAGCTGGATCTACATCGGCACGCAGGGCATCCTGCAGGGCACTTATGAGACGTTCGCCGCCGTGGCCCGTTCGCTCGATCGCGAGTCGCTCCGGGGCACACTGACCCTGACCGGCGGTGCCGGCGGAATGGGCGGCGCGCAGCCGCTCGCCGTCACGATGAACGACGGCGCCGTGCTGATCGTCGACGTCGATGAATCGCGCCTGGAGCGTCGGGTCGCGCACGGCTACCTGGACGAGTACACGACCGATCTGGATGCCGGTATCGCACGCGTTCTCGCCGCCAAGGATGCCGGCGAGGCACTTTCCGTCGGAGTCGTCGGCAACGCCGCCGAGGTGTTCCCCGAGCTGCTGCGCCGCGGCGTGCCGATCGACATCGTCACCGATCAGACCAGCGCGCACGACCCGCTCGCCTATCTCCCGCGAGACGTCGCGTTCGAGGACTGGAGGACCGAGGCGTCCAGGGATCCTGACGGCTTCACGCGGCGTGCGCGCGAATCCATGGCCGCGCACGTGGCGGCGATGGTCGCGTTCCAGGATGCCGGAGCGGCCGTCTTCGACTACGGCAACTCGATCCGAGCCGAGGCGCAGCTCGGCGGCTTCGACCGCGCGTTCGCGTTCCCGGGCTTCGTGCCGGCGTACATCCGCCCACAGTTCGAGGAAGGTCGTGGGCCGTTCCGCTGGGCCGCCCTCTCGGGTGACCCGGAGGACATCCGCAAGACCGATCGCGCGATCGCCGAGCTCTTCCCCGAGGATGCCGCGCTGCACCGCTGGCTCGACAAGGCAGGCGAGAAGGTCCACTTCGAGGGGCTGCCGGCCCGCATCTGCTGGCTGGGCTACCAGGAGCGCCACCTCGCAGGGCTGAAGTTCAACGAGATGGTCGCCTCGGGCGAACTGTCGGCGCCGATCGTGATCGGCCGCGACCACCTTGATGCGGGGTCCGTGGCATCGCCGTACCGGGAGACGGAGGCCATGAAGGACGGCTCGGACGCGATCGCGGACTGGCCGCTGTTGAACGCCCTACTGAACACGGCTTCCGGCGCTTCGTGGGTGTCTCTGCACCACGGCGGCGGTGTCGGGATCGGTCGCTCGATCCACGCAGGGCAGGTGACAGTGGCCGACGGCTCGGCGCTCGCCGCCGAGAAGCTCGCGCGGGTGCTGACCAACGATCCGGGGACCGGGGTCATGCGCCACGTGGATGCCGGTTACGAGCACGCCCGTGACGTCGCCCGCGAGCGCGGCCTGAAAGTGCCGATGCTGTGAGCACTCTCCTCACGAACATCGGCGAGCTGACGACCAACGTTGGCGACGGCCCGCTGCGCGACGCCGCCGTCCTGATCGACGGCGACCGCATCTCCTGGGTCGGCTCCGCAGCCGAAGCGCCTTCTGCCGCCGACATCGTGGATGCCGCGGGACGGGCGGTCATCCCGGGTTTCGTGGACAGCCACAGCCACCTCGTGTTCGCGGGCGACCGCGCTGCCGAGTTCGAGGCGCGCATGGCCGGGCAGAAATATGCCGCCGGCGGGATCCGCTCAACGGTCGCGGCGACGCGCGCCGCAACGGACGACGAGCTGCGCGCGCGGCTGCGCGGATTCCTCGACGAGATGCTCGCCCAGGGCACGACGACGGTCGAGATCAAGAGCGGCTATGGGCTGAGCGTGGCGGACGAGGGGCGCCTCGTCCGACTCGCCGCCGAGGTCACGCCGGAGGTCACGTTCCTGGGCGCGCACGTCGTGCCGGCCGAGTACGCGGAACGCGCGGATGAGTACGTCGACCTGGTGGTCGGCCCCATGCTGGATGCCGCGGCTCCCCATTCCCGCTGGGTCGACGTGTTCTGCGAAACCGGCGCGTTCACGGTCGCGCAGTCCCGTCGCGTGCTGGAGGCCGGCATCGCCCGCGGTCTCATGCCGCGCGTTCATGCCAGTCAACTGGGCCCTGGTGAGGGCGTCAGCCTCGCGGTCGAGTTGGGCGCGGCATCCGTCGATCACGGCACGTACCTCACCGATGACGATGTCGCTGCCCTCGCGGCATCCGACACCGTGCTGACGCTGCTGCCGGGCGTGGAGTTCTCCACCCGGCAGCCGTATCCGGACGCGCGGCGCCTGATCGACGCGGGTGTCACCGTGGCTCTCGCGTGCGACACGAATCCCGGGTCGAGCTTCACCAGTTCGATGCCGTTCTGCATCGCGGTCGCGGTGCGCGACATGGGAATGACGCCGACCGAGGCGGTATGGGCGGCGACCGCCGGCGGCGCGAAGGCGCTGCGGCGCGACGACATCGGATCCGTCGCTGCGGGGATGAGGGCCGATGTCGTGCTGCTCGACGCTCCCACCAGCATCCACCTGGCGTATCGACCGGGGGTTCCGCTGGTGGCCGCGGTCTGGAAGGACGGCGCGCGCGTCCGCTGACGCCGTCCTTCCAGACGTCAGCGCGCGGCGAGCTCCGCGACGTCCTCCGGCGAGAGCGCCGAGCTCCAGACGGTGAGCTCGTCGACGTCTCCCTGGAACGGGACATCCCACCAGTTGACGCCAAGCGCGAAGACGTTGTCCGCGCCGGACAGCACGTCGGGGAAGCCGGCGCCCTGGTAGCTCAGTTCGCCGTCGACGTAGACGGATGCCGCGGTGCCGTCGACCACGAATGCCACATGCGACCACTCGCCGGTCGGCAGGAACTGACCCGTCCCGGCGTCGTACCACTGCTCGCTGCCGGCCCACAGCATGGTCGATCCGCCGACGCCGCTGTGACCCTTCGGCAGCAGGCTCAGCCAGTTCGTCGGGCTGCCGGCCGCGAAGAACGCGGACGTGTACGCCGTGAGCTGCTCCGGGCGCAGCCAGAGGCTGACCGAGTACGACGTGCCCTGCACGAGATCGTCGGGCAGCCGGACGCCGGACGCGCCGTCGAGGTGCAGTGCGCTTCCGGTGACGCCATCGGCCGCGAACGCCGCAGGTGCGGTGGCGGGTGCATCCAGGCGGTTCCCGGTCGCTGTGGCATCCGGGAAGGCGCCGTTCGCGTCGGTGAGGCCGTTCTCGAACGACCACGCCCCGGCAAGGACACCAGGGGTGCGCGCGAGCACGGTGATCTCGAACGGCACCTGCGTCGAGGCCATGCCGTTGGCGACCGTGGCGGTGAGCGTGGCGGTCGCGTTGGCCTCACCGACGGCCGGTCGCGTCACGGCGCCGTCCGCCGTGACGACGATCTCGTCGGAGGACGCCCACGTGATCGTCGTGCCGCCCGTGCCGGAGGTCGGCAGGTCGAAGTCGATCGTCACGGCGCTCGTATCGCCGAGCGAAAGATCCGCGACCACCGCATCCACGGCGGCGGCGCCCGTGACCTCGACGCTCTGACGGCCCCACAGCGTGACGCCGTCGTCCGAGACGGCGGTCAAGCCGGTCGACCACTCCTCGAGGTCCGGATCCCAGACCGGAGCGAAGACGCCCGAGTAGACCTCGCCGTCGATCGTGAGGATCGCTGCGTGCTGGCCCTCGCGCTCCCAGGTGCCATCGGCGTCGCCGGTGATGAGGCCGTTCTTGGCGAGCGTCACATCGACCGATTCGGCGGCGTTCGCGGTGATGTCCTTGCCCATGTCTACGAGCTGCCAGGTGCCGACGACGTCCGCACGCTTGACCTTGCCAGCGGTCTCGCCCGCGTAGCGCATCGGAGAGACGACCGGCCAGCCCTCGGCGTTGATCCACATCTGGTGCACGCGCACCTCGTGCAGCTCGCCCGTGCCCGGGAAGCGGGCGTGGAACACCATGAACATGCGGCCGGTGTCCGGGTCCTGATACCAGGACGTGTGACCGGGGGAGACGTAGCCGGTGCCGAGTCCTGTGCCCGGATCACCGAGCTCGCGGGTGAACAGGTGCCCGCCCATGAGCTTGACGCCGTACGGCTGGATCGACGCATCGTCGAAGATCGGCAGCGACGGGTCGGCCTTCACATCGGCCATGTCGTTGCCCTGAGCATCCAGGTACGGGCCATCTGGAGTCTTCGAGCGGGCGACGCGCACGTCGTAGCCGCCCGAGGCGTCGAGCCCGCCGAACGACAGGTACAGGTAGTAGTAGCCGGTCTCGGCGTCGTACTGGATCGTCGGCGCCTCGATGCGGCTGTGGTTGCCGCCGACGAGGTGGGTGCCGTATCCCTGACCCGGCAGGGGCTCGCCAGTATCGGCATCCATCTTCAGGATGTAGATGCCGCCGGAGTACGAGCCGTACACCATCCACAGGTTGCCGTCGGCGTCGTAGAAGGCGTCGGGATCGACGGCGTTCGCGTGGATGCGGGCGTCGTACACCTCGCCGGGGTTCTCGCTCTCGCCCTCCATGCCGCTCTTGAGCAGGATGCCCTGATTCTCGTATGGTCCGTCGACGGAGTCGCTCGTGGCGATCCCGAGAGCCGAACGGGGAGAGGAGCCCTCGCAGGCGTTGTAGTACATCGCGAAGCGGCCGTCGGGGAGCTGGATGACGTCGGACGCCCACAGGGTCGAACTCTTCGCCCACTCGAAGGTCTCGGCGAGCTCGGTGTAGATGTCCTCGAACAGGGCGTTGTCGGGGTTCTGGGACAGATCGACGGTGTGCTGCTCCCATTCCAGCAGGTCTTCGGTGTGCGCGGATGCGCCGTGCGAGCCGAAGGCCCAGATCTCGCCGTCGGCCTCGACGATCGACGGGTCGTGCACGGTGACGTCCTGGAAAGTCGGCGGGGGCGGGTCCGCCGGTTGAGCGGCGATCGCGGCCGGTGCGCACAGAGCGCCGACGGCGAGGAGGGACGTCGTGGTCAGTGCCAGCGCAGTGATGGCTCGGCGCGCGCGGGGGCGTCGCGACATGGTGTCTCCAGTTCGACAGTGGACGGGAAGGCCTCAATCTACAACGATGTAGATGCCTAGTACAACGATGCAGACATCTTCGAAACCAAAAAGAGACACCCGGCCGCATGGCCGGGTGTCTCTCAGAGGGATCGGGTCAGATGACGCCCTGTGCGAGCATCGCCGCCGCGACCCGTTCGAAGCCGGCGATGTTCGCGCCCGCCACGTAGTCACCGGGCACGCCGTAGCGCTCGGCCGCATCGAACGATGCCCGGTGGATGTCACCCATGATCTCGCGGAGCTTGCGCTCGCTGTCGGCGAAGGCCCAGCGCTGGCGAGAGGCGTTCTGGCTCATCTCGAGTGCGGAGGTGGCCACACCGCCCGCGTTGGCCGCCTTGCCGGGAGCGAACAGGACGCCCGCGGATTGGAACGCCTCGACGGCGTCCGGCAGGCAGGGCATGTTGGCTCCCTCGGACACAGCACGCACACCGTTGCCGATGAGCGCCTGTGCGTCGGCGAGATTCAGTTCGTTCTGCGTCGCGGACGGGACGGCGATGTCGACCGGAACCTCCCAGACGCTGCCGCCCTCCACGAAACGGGCGCCGGGGCGGCGCTTCGCGTACTCGACGATGCGGCCGCGCTCGACCTCCTTGATCTGACGCAGCAGGTCGAGATCGATGCCGGCGTCGTCGACGACGTAGCCGGACGAGTCGGATGCCGTGACGGGCGTCGCACCGAGCTGGGTGGCCTTCTGGATCGCGTAGATCGCGACGTTTCCGGAGCCGGAGACGCCGACGCGCTTGCCGTCGAACGTGTCGCCCTTGACGGCGAGCATCTCTTCGGCGAAGAACACCGCTCCGTAGCCGGTGGCCTCGGTGCGCACCTCGGCGCCGCCCCAGCCGGTGCCCTTGCCGGTGAACATGCCGGACTCGTGACGGTTCGTGACCTTGCGGTACGTGCCGAACAGGTAGCCGATCTCGCGGCCGCCGACGCCGATGTCACCAGCGGGGACGTCGGTGTGCTCGCCCAGGTGGCGCCACAGCTCGCTCATGAACGACTGGCAGAACCGCATGATCTCCGCATCAGAGCGGCCGTGCGGGTCGAAGTCGCTGCCGCCCTTGGCGCCGCCGATGCCCTGGCCGGTGAGCGCGTTCTTGAAGATCTGCTCGAAGCCGAGGAACTTGATGATCGACAGGTTCACCGAGGGGTGGAAGCGCAGACCGCCCTTGTACGGGCCCAGCACCGACGAGAACTGGATGCGGTAGCCGCGGTTGACCTGCAGTCGACCGGCATCGTCGACCCACGGGACGCGGAACATGATCTGACGCTCCGGCTCGACGATGCGCTCCGCGATGCCTGCATCCGCGTACTCGGGATGCTGCTCGAGCACGGGACCGATCGAGTGCAGCACCTCGTGCACGGCCTGCTGGAACTCCGGCTCGTACGGGCTGCGCGTCTGAACGGTGTCGAAGACGGGCTGGACGGAGTCGGCAAGGGGATGGAAGTCAGTAGCGGTCACGCGGGGAACGGCTTTCTTGCTGGAGGATGCGGGTGAGGCGATCGTGTCGCGTGAGAAGGTGCCGGTCGGGCACACGAGTTCTCACTTTAGCGCGACGCGCATTGTGAGAACGACGCCCGGTCACCCGGTGTTCTGGAGGCCTGCGGCCACCCCGGAGACGGACAGCAGCAGAAGGCGCTGCTGCTCGGCATCCGCTCCCGATCCAGTCGCCGACTCATCCGCCGAACGCAGCTCCCGCAGCGCACGCAGCTGGAGCAGCGACAAGGCGTCGACGTAGGGGCTGCGCAGCTGCACGGCACGCTGCAGGATCGGCTTGTTCTCGAGGAGACCGGAGCCGCCCGTCAGGCGGATGACCCATTCCCTGGTGAGGGTGAGCTCGTCCAGCACCAGCTGCGCCAGATCGTCGCGGTCGCCCAGCGCCAGATAGCGACGGGCGATGCGCTCGTCGGTCTTGGCGAGGCTCATCGCGACGTTGTCGATCATCGTGTGCAGCAGCGGCCACTCGCGGTAGGCCTCGGTGAGGAGGGCTTCGTCTCCGACCGCTTCGAGCGCCGTGCCGAGACCGAACCAGCCGGCCAGGTTGATGCGCGCCTGAGTCCAGGCGAACACCCACGGGATGGCGCGCAGGTCTTCGAGCGACTCGACCGACAGGCCGCGTCGCGCCGGGCGCGATCCGAGGGCGAGCAGGCCGATCTCCTCGAGCGGCGTGACCGTGGCGAACCAGGGAGCGAAGCCGTCGGCGTGCACGAGTTCGAAGAAGCGGGCGCGGGAAGCCGTGTCCATCGTCGCCGCGATCGGGGCGAAGCGTTCGGCGGCGCCGCTGGTGCGCTGTTCGACGCCCGGTGAGGACGCCAGCAGGGTGGCCGCGGCGACCTGATCGATGTGTCGCATCGCGATGGCAGGCTCGCCGTATCGGGCGAAGATGACCTCACCCTGCTCGGTGAGCTTGAAGCGTCCGTCGACGGAGTGCGGCGGCTGCGCGAGGATCGCCGAGTTCGCCGGCCCTCCGCCGCGCCCGAGGGCGCCGCCGCGGCCGTGGAACAGGGTCAGCTCGATGCGGGACTCCTGAGCCCACTGCGCGATCTTCTGCTGCGCCTCGTAGAGCGCGAGGTTCGCGGCGACCGGACCGACGTCCTTCGAGGAGTCGGAGTAGCCGAGCATGACCTCGAGGCGGTTGCCGGTGTCGGCCATGCGCGCGCGGAACTCGGGGAACTCGACGGTCTCGGCGAGGATCGCCGGGGCCGCCTGCAGGTCGGCGAACGTCTCGAACAGCGGGACGACGTCGAGCACGGGAACGTCGTCCCCGAGGGCGTAACGCGCGAGCCGGTGCACGTTGGCGAGATCCTCGGCCGACTGCGTGAACGAGACGACGTAGCGGCCGGCTGCACGGGGGCCGTACTCGCGCTGGATCTCGGCGATCGCGTGGAAGACGTCGAGCACCTCGAGGGTCTTCTCACTGCGTTCGCCGCCGGCATCCAGCTCGGCCAGCGCCTGTCGGTGCACCTGCGAGTGCTGACGCACTTCGAGTTCGGTGAGGTGGAAGCCGTACGTCTCGACCTGCCAGATCAGGTGCTGCACGCCGCCGAACGCGTGCCGGCGCGCGCCGGCCGCGATGAGCGAGTCCTGCACGATGCGCAGATCGGCGAGCAGCTCGTCCGGGTGCCCGTAGCCACCGGCGACACCGGCGCGCTTCGCGGCGACGCGGCGTGCGAGCAGGAGCAGCAGTCGACGGTGCGGTTCGTCGGGAGAGCGGGTCGAGATGTCGGCCGCGGCCTCGTGTTCGGCCGCGGCGAAGGAGTCCCACAGTGCAGCGGCGGCGGGGGAGACGGGGGTGCTCTCGGCATCCAGCGTCAGGGTGCGGCCGATGCGGGTCAGCGCGCGCTCGAGACCCTGGAGCACGTGGTCGGACGCGATCTGCGCCGCCTCGCGCGTGACGGATGCCGTGACGAACGGGTTGCCGTCGCGGTCGCCGCCGACCCAGGAGCCGACCCGCACGAATGCAGGGACGATCGGCGCGCTGGCGCCGGAGTCCTCGCCGCGCAGGGCGTCGTCGATACGGCGGTACACGTGCGGCACGGTGGTGAAGAGCGTCTCGTCGAAGACGCTCATGACGGTGCGGACCTCGTCGACGGGCGTCGGCTTCTGCGCACGCAGCGGGGCGGTGCGCCAGAGGGTGTCGACCTCCTCCAGCATCCGGCGACGGGCGCGACGCTGCTCGGCGCCGTCCTCGCTCGCTGAATCATGCTGGGTCAGCAGATCGGACAGCCGGCGGATGCTGGTGGACACCGCGCGGCGGCGGGCCTCGGTCGGGTGAGCCGTGAAGACCGGGTGGAAGCGGAGTCCGGCGAGTCGGCGCTCGGCTTCGGCGTCTCCGACCTCACGACGCAGTTGCGCGTAGGCGGCTGCGACCGTGTCCGCGGCGCCCTCGCGACCGGGCTGGCCGGCGCCCTCGCGACCGGGCTGGCCGGCGCGCTCGCGGAGGACCCGCACGCGCTGGTGCTCCTCGGCGAGGTTGACGAGGTGGAAGTAGGCGGTGAAGGCACGGGCGACCTCGTCGGCACGGGCGATCGAGAACGAGTCGGCGATGGTCGCCGCGCGCTCGAACGCCTCGGCGCTCTCGTCGTCGTACGCCTGGATGGTCGCAAGGCGCAGGCGCTCGACGTCTTCGAACAGGCCGGGGGTGCCGGATTCGCGCAGCACCTGGCCGAGCAGGGCGCCGAGCATGCGGACGTCTGCCCGCATGGACTCGGGGATGCCGCGGCCTGCCTCGAAGCGACCGATGACGCGAATGGCCTCTGTGGGTGTGGGCTCGGGGGTCATCCTTCGAGCGTATCCCGATGCACGAGGCGCTCCGGACCGCGTGACGCCGCGTGAACGACGGGGCCGGAGTCATAGCATGGAGTCGATGGCTGACTCCCGCAACCCCCTGCGCTCCGCGCAATTCCCCGCGATCCTGCTGCTTGCGGCAGCGGGGCTTGGCCTGCTGCTCGCCAACACAGGGGCGCATGATGCGATCGCCGCCGTGCTGGGTGTGCACATCCCGGTTCCCGGTACGGCACTGGACCTGTCCGTCGAGCACTGGATCTCGGACGGACTGCTCGCGATCTTCTTCTTCGTCGTCGCGATGGAGCTGCAGTACGAACTCACCGGCGGAGAGCTGAACTCGCTGCGCAAGGCGCTGCAGCCAGCGATCGCGGCGGGCGGCGGTGTGATCGTCCCGATCATCATCTACCTCACGATCGCCGGGGCACCCGAGACGGCGTCCGGCTGGCCGATCCCGACAGCGACCGATATCGCGTTCGCGCTCGGGGTGCTCGCCGTGTTCGGACGAGGGCTCCCGTCCGCCGTGCGCGTCTTCCTGCTGGCGCTCGCGATCCTCGACGACATCATCGGCATCATCTTCATCGCGGTCCTCTTCGCGCACGATCTGAACTGGCTCCTCCTGCTGCTGGCCCTGGTCGGCGTGGTCGCGTTCGGCATCCTGAGCAGACAGCTCGGCGAGCGCAACGACATCGTCATCGGCGTGCTCATGACCGTCGTCGGCATCCTCGTGTGGGGGCTCGTGGCAGCCTCCGGTGTTCACGCGACGATCGCGGGCGTGCTGCTGGGTCTCGCGGTCGCGCAGGCGCCGTCGATGCGCATCCGCTACGCGCTGGAGCCGTCGGTGAACGGGGCGATCCTGCCGGTCTTCGCGTTCACCGCCGCGTTCGTGGTGATTCCCGCCGTGTCGCCGTCGGAGTTCTCGCCGGCGTTCTTCGGCATCGCGCTCGCGCTGCCGGTCGGAAAGGTCATCGGCATCGGGCTGTTCGGGTGGCTGGCCATGCGGATCGGTTCGAGAGGGCGTCCGCCCGCGCTGACCATCATGGACCTGCTGGCCGCCGGGACGCTCGGAGGCATCGGGTTCACCGTTTCGCTGCTGCTCGCGAATCTCGCGTTCGTGGACGACCGTGCGATCCGTGATCAGGCGATCCTGGGCGTGCTGGTCGGCTCGCTCATCGCGCTGGCGTTCTCGGGGGCGATGGTCTCGCTGCGCGCGGCCTGGTACCGCCGGCAGGCCGTCGCGACCGCGGGAACGGACGCCGGATCGGATGCCGAGTGAAGGAGCTGCGATGAGCGATGCGCTGCGCGATGCCGCTGAGACGATGCGGGCCGTGCGCGAACGATGCGTATGGTCGCAGCAGATCACTCACCGGGATCTGATCCCCTACCTCATCGAGGAATCGCACGAGGTCATCGATGCGGTCGAGGTCGGCGATCGCGCGGAGCTGCGCGAGGAGTTGGGCGATCTGCTGTGGCAGGTGCTGTTCCACTCCGCGATCGCCGTGCAGGACCCGGAGGACCCCTTCGACATCGACGACGTCGCGCGCACGCTGACCGAGAAGATGGTGCGTCGTCATCCGCACGTGTTCGCCGATGCGGTCGCGACGACGCCGGAAGAGGTGCTCGTGCACTGGAACGCGGCGAAGGCGGCGGAGAAGCGCGAGCGCACGAGCGTGCTCGACGGTGTGCCGAGCGGGATGCCCTCGTTGGCCAGGGCTCAGAAAGTGCTGGGCCGCGCGGCCTCGGTTGTTCCGGTCCCGACTCGTTCCGCCTCCTCTCGTCCGTCGAGCGAGCGGAACGAGTCGAAACGCGTTCCCGCTGAAGACCGCGAATCCCCGGCATCCGAAGCCGAACTCGGCGACGCGCTGCTCGATCTCGTCGCGCATGCCCGTGCCAACGGGTGGGATGCCGAGCGAGCGCTCCGCGAACGCATCCGTGTGTTGGAGGACGATGTCAGGACGGCCGAGTCCGCCTGAGTGAGGCGTCAGAGATCCACGTGATTCGGCTCCAGTGAACGCCGCGTCAGCGGCCGCGTCGCGTCGTCAGGAACGCGGCGACCGAGATGACGGCGGCCACGGCCATCAAGATCGCGAGAGGCGTCGCGTCGTCCTCGCCGCCGATGCTCACCAGCGGCGACACGGCGGCGGCGAGCCCGAACTGCAGCGCTCCCAGCACCGCGGATGCGCTGCCGGCGGCGCCGGGGACGGCGCCGAGGGCGAGGGCGGTCGCATTGCCGAACACGAATCCGAGCGACGCGACGACGACGAACACGGCGACGGCCAGCGTCCAGACGGGCGCGCCGGTCAGGGCCAGCGTCAGGAACGCGACCACGCCGACGCCCAGGGCTACGAGTCCGATCGCGATCAGACGACGTGGCGCGACGCGCTCGACGAGCTTCGCCGAGACCGCGCTGGTGGCCATGAGGGCCAGGGCGTTGGCGCCGAACAGCAGTCCGTACTGCAGCTCGGTCAGACCCATCATGCTCTGGTACAGGAACGGCGAGGCCGAGATGTACGCCATCATCACCGTGAACGAGAACGCGAAGGTCAGCGTGTAGCCGATGTAGGCGCGGGACAACAGTGCGCGCAGCGGTGACCCCGTCGCACGCTTCAGGACCGCGAGTTCGGCGCGGCGCTCGCGGGGGAGGGACTCGCGGATGCCGGCGGTCACGGCGATGAGCATGACGATCGCGATGCCGAGGACGACGGCCAGCACCCCGCGCCACCCGAGCGGCCCGGCGATGGCTCCGCCGACCAGAGGTGCGACGACCGGCGCGACGCCTCCGACGATCATCATCAGGCTCATGGCGCGTGCGGCGGCGGGGCCTGTTGCGAGGTCCGAGATGACCGCGCGTCCGAGGACCATTCCGGCAGCACCCGAGAGACCCTGCAGCACTCGAGCGGCGATGAGCACCTCGAGCGTCGGCGCGAACACGGTCGCCGCGCTGGCGACGACGAACACGATCGCGCCGATGAGCAGCAGCGGGCGGCGTCCGTACCGGTCCGAGAGTGGGCCGAACACGAGCTGGCCGACGGCGATGCCGACGAGGAACGCCGTGAGGGTCAGTTGCACGCCGGTCGCGTCGGTGCCGAGGTCGGCGGCGATCGCCGGGAAGGCAGGCAGGTACAGGTCTGTCGCGAACGGCGCGACGGCCGAGAGCAGGGCGAGGATGCCGAGCAGCCCGGCGGTCAGCCCGGGGCGCGTGGTGGGAAGGGAATCGGTCGTGGGTTCGCGGAGAGTCATCACGGATAGTTATAGTAATATAACTAGAATCAGATGTCGAATCCGGATCTACGATGGAGGCATGGTGGCGAGGCAGGCGGCTCTGGCGGATCTGGCCGACGGCGTGCTCGCTCTGAGCCGCGAGATCGAGTTCCGGCATCGCTACGACGACGTGATCCCGCTGACCCTGAACGAGCGTCTGGCGCTGCGCGTGATCGACCGCGCCGGCGGGATCGCGCCCAGCGAACTCGCCGAAATGCTGGGGCTGCAGCGTTCGAATCTGTCGACGGCGCTGCGCGGCCTGGAGACCAAGGGACTCGTCACGCGTGAGCACGACGGCGGCGACGGGCGCGCCGTCGTGGTGCGTTCCACGGCATTGGCCGCCGAGAACCTCCAGCGCCTGCGGGACGGCTGGGCTGGTGTCCTCGCGGAGGTCGCCCCCCGCGATGCCGATCTGGATGCCGTGGCGCGACTGCTCAATGAGATGACGGCCGCACTCATCGAGCAGCGGCGGGTCGAGGACTGACGGGCGCGCGTCGCCTCCCAGACCTGGAAGAATCGACGGGTGGCTACCGTGAACCCGCCGCGCGGAATGCGCGACATCCTCCCCTCCGACAAGGCTCGCCGCGAGCGCGTGCTCTCCGTCATCCGAGACCGCTATCGCGCGCACGGCTTCGATGAGATCGAGACGCCCGTCGTCGAGGAGTACGACCGCCTGCACGCGGGTATCGGCGGCGACAACGAGAAGCTCTCGTACAACATCCTGCGCCGAGGGCTGGATGCCGACGGCATCCGTTCCGCGGCTGATGACCCGGCCGCTTTGTCGGATCTCGGGCTGCGCTACGACCTGACGGTCCCGCTGGCGCGCTTCTACGCTTCGAACCGGGCGCAGCTGCCTGCCGTGTTCCGCTCGATCCAGATCGGTTCGGTGTGGAGGGCAGAGCGTCCGCAGAAGGGCCGCTACCGCCAGTTCGTGCAGTGCGACATCGACATCATGGGCGACGATTCGTCGCGCGCCGAGGCCGAGCTGCTGGTCGCCTCGCTGGATGCCGTGGCCGCCCTCGGTCTGACGGATGCGAGCATCCGGATCAACGATCGGCGCGCCCTGGACTGGATGCTGGACTCCTTCGGCTTCACCGCCGATGAGCGCCCAGGCGTGCTCATCACGATCGACAAGCTCGACAAGATCGGTCCGGACGGGATCGTCGCCGAACTGCGGGAGCGTGCGGCCGCGGCATCCGCGGTCGATGCTCTCGACGCGTTCCTGCGCCGTCCCCAGACGATGGAGTTCGTCCCCTACGGCGAGGCGCACATCCGTCGCGCGCTGCCGGACGGAGCACCCGATGACCTCGTCGCGCACCTCGTCGGCATCGGCGAGGCCGTCGCCGCCGGCCGCGGTGACGCGGGGGAGATCCCGCTCGTGTTCGATCCGTTCCTCGTCCGCGGCATGGGCTACTACACCGGGACGATCTTCGAGCTCGCCCACCCGTCGGTGCCGTACTCGTTGGGTGGTGGCGGACGCTACGACGGCATGATCGGGCGCTTCCTCGGGCAGCAGGTTCCGGCGGTCGGGTTCTCGCTCGGCTTCGAGCGTCTGGTCGATCTGGTCCAGATCGCAGACGACACGGATGCCGCGGCCATCGTCCTCGTGCACGACGCCGACGTCCCGGTCGCCGAGCTCGTCGCCCACAAGGCGTCGCTCATCGCCGACGGATCGCGCGTGCGGGTCGAGCGCCGCACCAAGAACCTCAAGGGCCTGCTGGAGCGGTCGGCCGCGGATGGCTACACGGCGTTCGCGACCGTGTCCGCCGGATCCGGCGTGGGCACGCTCGAGGTCAAGCCGCTCAGCTGATCGCACCCGGGATTCACCCCGGGTTCACCTCAGGGGTGTTCACTTCTCGCGTGGCACGCGTGAGGACACTGGGCGCCGTGCTCGCAGCATGCGCTCTCGCCGTCTTCGGCATCCGGATCCTTCTCTCCCGCCAGGCCGCGATCGCTCGGCGGCGGATCGGGAAGCCTCTGGGCGAGCAGTCGATCGATGCGGATCGCGTGTGGCGGAGATCCCTGCAGGGAACGACGATCGACCTTCTGCTGCTCGGCGATTCGCTGGCGGCGGGTCTCGGTGCGCAGCACCGCAAGCAGACCCTCGGCGGACGCATCGCGAAGGCGCTGGCGCGAGAGCTGCAGCAGCCGGTTCGACTGCACACGGCAGCGGTGGTCGGCTCGGAGTCCTCCGCTCTGGAGCACCAGCTCGACAGCCTTCCGGAGGGATACCGGGCCGACGTCGCGGTGATCGTCGTCGGCGGCAATGACGTGACGCATCTGATCCCGCCGTCCTCGGCATCCGCTCAGCTCGAGCGGGCCATCCTGCGGCTGCAGGATGCCGGGACGCCCGTCGTCGTGGGCACCTGTCCCGACCTGGGGACCCTGCGCCCGGTGCCGCAGCCGCTGCGTGCTCTGCTGTCGCGGATGTCGCGTCGCCTCGCGCTGGAGCAGACCAGGGTCGCGTGGCGGACGGGAGCGGTGCCGGTCGACCTGAGACACCTCGTCGGCCCGACGTTCCATGCCGAGCCGGACGAGATGTTCAGCCTCGATCGGTTCCACCCGTCTGCGGCCGGCTACCGTCGGACGGCCGAGGCGCTGCTTCCGGCGGTCGTCACGGCGCTGCGGTCTCGGCGCTGAAGCTCGCGGCCCATTCCTCGACGCGCTGCGCACTCTCAGCGGGGGGTGAGGTCCTCGACGCGTGACATGATCGACCAGCGCACGCCGAACGGGTCGCGGATCGATGCGAATCGGTCGCCCGACACGAAGTCGCTGGGCGCCTCGCGGACGACGGCTCCCGCGGCGGTGGCCGCTGCCACGACCGCGTCGACGTCGGCGACGTAGAGACCGAGCGAATAGCAGTCGTCTTCGCCGGACGGCGGGGCGACCAGGTGGTAGTCGGGGGTCGGCTCGCCGATCTGCAGGAGGCCGAGGCCGAAATCGAGGTCCGCGTGGACGACGACTCCGCCCATTTCGGTGACGTCGATCACGGTTGCGCCGAACACGTCGCGGTAGAACGCGATCGCCTCGCCGGCTCGGGGGATGGCGAGGAACGGTGTGAGAGAGGTCGCGTTGTTCGGGCGGCCATTGGTGGTGTGTGCTCCGGTGAGTCCTGTGGCGTTCATGGCTTCGACGGTACGGGCGCTGGAGCCTGGTGCGCTTGGAGATTCGCGACACGATGTCGGCGCCGAGCCCTATCGTGTCGAGTGTGATCGATGCGCGCCGCGGAGTGCTCTATCCGGCGCGGATGCCGGAGTTCCACCGGATCGCGCCACCGGACGAGGCCGCGGAACTGGTCGAGTGGTTCTGGATCCCCGAGTGGGACATCGAGCCCGGGCGGTCGTCTCGGCAGCACGTCGTCCCGTACCCTGCCCTGAACCTGGTCGTCGAGCCTGATGGAGTCGAACTCGTGGGCGCTTCCACGGCTGCGTCCTATCGGGATCTGACGGGCCGCGGGTGGGCGGTGGGCGCGTTGCTGAAGCCTGCGTCCGTCGCGGCGCTGACCGACGAGCCGAGCGCCTTGCGGGACGCATCGTGCGCGTTCGATGCCCCTGACCTGCATCGTGATGTCGTGCACGCGATGGGCGAGGGCGGTGAAAGCGCGCGAGCGCGCGCTTGCGCGGCGTTCGCCGACTGGCTCGTCGCTCGCGCCGGCGCGCCGACGGCGGCGGCGCGCGATGCGAACGCCATGGCCGCTCTGCTGATGACGGATGCGACGATCATCCGCGACGAGGATGCTGCGACCCGACTGTCCGTTTCCGTGCGCACGATGCAGCGACTGGCGCTCCGGTACGTCGGCATGTCGCCGGCCGCGATCATCAGACGGCGACGTCTGCAAGAGGCCGCTCAACGGGTGCGCGAAATTCCTCAGACGGATCTCTCGATGCTTGCCGCTGAGCTCGGATACTCGGATCATTCGCACTTGACGAACGACTTCCGCGCGGTGCTGGGATTCACGCCGACGTCGTATCGCTCGGCGTCTGCCGACCCTTTCACCGGGTGAGCCCGCTCGCTCGTCGAGGGGCACTTCGGCTCGCTCCGCTTGCTCAGCGTCGGTCTCCGCGAGTCGAAACGCAGCCGTCGCTGAGCAGCCGTCGGTTGCGCGCTTCGCTCGCGCTCGACGAGCGATGGGAGAAAGGCAGTTGATGCTCGCGCTCCACGGCGAGAAGGTGTCGTCCGGTCGTGCTTGACGGACGAATTGCGTGCCTCCGGAGGGTGGTGGGTCTTCTTGGGTGGTGTGTCCGGTGGGGGTGGTGAGTTGGATGGTGCCGTTGGGGCGGGATCGGTAGTGGGTTCGGGTGCGGTGGCGGTGGGTGTGGTGGTTCGGGCAGAGGGGTGCGAGGGAGTCGGTGTTGGTTGTGCCGCCGGGTGAACGTCGCCGGAGAACACGACGGGGACCAGTCCGTGCACGCGGTGTCGATCGCCGCGAACGCCGCCCGTTCGGCCGCCCGCTCCTCGGCGGTCGCATCCGCGGGAGCGGCGACCAGGCCGAGGGCGTGCACGGCCCGACCCACCGGTACAGGGACGCGAACCCGGTCACCGCCCGCTCCCACAGCCCCGGCAGGTGCGCGTGGGCGCGTTCGGCGAGGAACACCTGCCCGCGCACATGCTCCTCCGACATCGCCATCCGCAACGCGAGGTCCATGATCGCGGCCCGCTCGGCGTACTCGACCGCGCGGGCATCCTCGATCCCGTCCACAGACAGTTCCGGATGCCGGCGCGCGTGCTGGATCACCCGCAGCATCCGGGTCGCCTGCAACGCCGCCTGCCGGTTCGCATCCACCTGCGAGCACTCCGCATCCGCGAGCAGCAGACCGATCTCCTCCGCCGGCCCGAGAACCGGAGGAGGAGAGGCACCTGCTCCGCTGCATCCATACCCCTTAGTTGAGTATCTATGTTCGAAGCCGGCAAGAGGTGAACCACCCGGATTCCCGCCAACGATCCACGGCAGTGGACGCGTTTCGACTCCTCGCTGCGCTCGTCCCTCAACGAACGAGAAGGGGCGCTCGTCGCTCAACGAACGAGAGAAGCGCAACGAACGGGAGGGCGCTCAGCGAGCGAGAAGGCGCAGTCGCAGCATCCGGTACCCGACTCCGACGAGCACGACGAGAGTGCCGACCAGCGACGCGACCACGGGCAGCGTGCTGACGAGCACGAGGCATCCGAGCGCTCCCAGCACCTGCAGCGCGCGCGGATAGCGGCGCACATCCGCCGATTGCCGGAACGCCGCGGCGTTCGCGATCAGGTAGTACAGCAGCACTCCGAAAGAGGAGAACCCGATCGCACCGCGCAGATCCGCGAGCAGAACGATCCCGATGACGATGAGCGCGACGACGATCTCCGCACGCTGCGGCACCTGCCAGCGCTCGTTCACCACGGCCAGCCAACGGGGCAGGTCGGCTTCGCGTGCCATAGCGAGGCCGGTGCGTCCGATGCCGGTGAGCAGGGCGAGCAGAGCGCCGAGGGACGCCGCCGCGGCAGCCACGCGCACCACCGGCTCGGCCCAGCCCCACCCGGCCGCCGCCACGACGTCGGCGAGGGGAGCGGCGCTGTCCGCGGCATCCCCGCCGAGGACGAGGAGGACGGTCAGACCGATGGCGACGTACACGACGACGGCACCACCGAGAGCGAATACGATCGCGCGCGGGATCGTGCGGGCCGGATCGACGACCTCTTCGCCCATCGTGGCGATACGGGCGTAGCCCGCGAACGCGAAGAACAGCAGCCCGGCGCCTTGGAGCACGCCGTAGGCCGTGGCATCTGCAAGCGGCGCGGGGGAGTGCGGAGCGCCGCCGACGCCGGAGGCCACGACGCAGGCGAGGCCGATCAGCGATACCGTCACGAGCACGCGGGTGGCGAGGGCGGTGCGGGTCACTCCGAAGCAGTTCACCGTCGCCAGCGCCGCGACCGCGACGAGGGCGACGGTCCGCTCCCAGCCGGCCGGTGCCGCGTACGAGGCGAAGGTCATCGCCATCGCGGCGCAGCTGGCGATCTTGCCGATCACGAAGCACCAGCCGGCGACGAATCCCGACCAGGGGCCGATCTCGGCCCTGGCGTAGGCGTAGGTTCCACCCGCGACCGGATGCACTGCGGCGAGCTGAGCCGAACTCGTCGCGTTGCAGTACGCGACGATCGCGGCGACCGCGAGCGCGATGAGGGTGCCGGAACCTGCTGCGCCGAGAGTCGGAGCCCATACGGCGAACACGCCGGCGCCGATCATCGAGCCGAGACCGATCGTGGTCGCGTCGGTGAGGGTCAGGCGGCGAGCAAGGGGCACAGCATCATCGTGCCACCACCCGGTTAACGATCGGTGCCGCGCGCTGTCGTGACGCGCTTCTTCTCGCGGATGTACACCTCGCGGCGCACTCTGGCGACGATGTCGCCGTCGTGGTCGGTGATGACGGTCTCGAACCATTCGAGCACCTTCGTGCCGCCGTGCGCCCGTTCGCGCAGTTCTGCCGCTTTCTCCTTCGAGACATGGAATTCGGCGGTGAGGACCCCGCGACCCGGCTTGAGGAATTCGATCTCGCCGCGGGTGTCCCACACGACGTAGTCGCGGCCGAGCTGGTGCATCACCAGCATGAAGAAGTACGGATCCGTCATCGCCGACATCGAGCCGCCGAACGCCGTCTTGACGTAGTTGCGGGTGATGAGGTTCACGTGCAGTTCGACTGTGGCGTGCGTCCAGTCCTCGCTGAAGCGACGGATGCGGATGCCGCTGAACAGGTTCGGTGCCCACAGGCTCATGCCGATCGCGAGGCGGCGAGGAGTGACCTTCATGCCGATCAGTGTGGCCGACGAGTCGGACCGCCCACAAAGCGACTGGACCCTTGCTACAAGTGTTCTAGTTTGAGTAGAATTAATAGAAATTGGAGGAACGTGCTGATCCGAATAGACGCGAACAGCTCGCGACCGCTCTTCGAGCAGGTGGCCTCCTCGGTCCGCGCCGACATCCTGACCGGCGCTCTGGCGCCGGGCGATCGGCTCCCGTCGGCGCGGGACGTGGCGGAGGCGCTGGACATCAACCTCCACACCGTGCTGCACGCGTACCAGCAGCTGCGCGACGAAGGTCTCGTGGATCTGCGTCGTGGTCGAGGGGCGGTCGTCGCGGCATCCGCTGCTCCGCTGGTCGAACTCGCCAAAGAAGTCCACGCGCTCGCCGCTCGTGCCGCCGAACTCGGCATCTCTCAGACCACGCTCGCCTCTCTCGTGAAGGAGACCATCCTGTGAACGACGGCGCACGACGTTCCCGCATCGCTTTCCTCTGGGTGGGAGTGATCGCCCCTCTGGCGATCCTCGCGCTGGCCGCCGTGGTGATCCTCGCCTGGATGCCGGAACTGCCCGATCCCATCGCGATCCACTGGGGCGGCGACGGCGTCAACGGCTTTGCGCCGCAGTGGACATATCTCCCGCTGACCCTCGGCATCGGAGCGGCCGTGATCCTCTTCGACGCAGCGCTCGCGCTGTTCGCGCATCGCCTGCCGCAGAGCAGCAGCCGGCCGGCGGTCCGTCCCTGGTCGGCGGCGGCACGAGGCCTGGGCGCGATCAACCTCGGGGTCGCGGTGCTTATCGCCTTCGTCGCCGTCTCCGGCGCGGCGATCCAGCGCGGGCTCTCGGATGCCGCGGATGCGCCGACCATCATCGGCTGGACCGGCATCGGCCTCGTGCTCCTCGTCGTGTTCGGTGTCGTCGGCTGGTTCCTGCAGCCCCAGACGCCGGCGGATGCGGTGGAGCCCGGTGAGCAGGCGGGTGGGCTCGCACTGGCGACGACGGAGCGTGCTGCCTGGTTCGGATCGGTCGCGATGCATCGGGTCGGGTGGATCGTCATCCTCAGCCTGTTCGCGGTGTATCTCGCGGTGACCGTCTTCGCCGTCGCTCGCGCGCCGTATGACGGGTGGACAGGGGCATGGATCCTCATCGTGACCTCGGTGGTCGTGCTCATCGCGATCGGATGCGGTATCGCGTTCCGCGTACGCGTGACGGCTCGCGGGCTGCGAGTGCGGTCGTTTCTCGGCTGGCCGGATACGCGGATCCCCGTCGGAGAGATCGCGAAGGTCGAGGTCGTCCGGATCGATCCGATGGCGGACTTCGGCGGCTGGGGCTGGCGCATCGGCACGGATGGAAGGCGCGGCGTGGTGCTGAGGGCCGGAGAGGCCCTGCAGGTGACCCGCAGCAGCGGACGCGTGTTCGTGGTCACGATCGACGGTGCGCAGCAAGCGGCCGCACTGCTGCAGGCATACGTGGATGCCGAGGCATCCGATCGGACAACAGGAGGCGCATCGTGATCACCCAGGACAGCCCGCGGAACCGGATCCCACTGACCGCCACGATCGCGTTCGTCGTGCTGGCCTGCGGGCTCGCCTGGCTGGTCGCCCTTCCGCTCTGGCTGGGCGACGGCCTGAACCATCCGCTCGCGGGCATGCTCATCTCCGTGATGATGTTCACCCCGGCGCTCGCCGCGGTGCTCGTGATCCTGGTGCTCCGGCCGGTGCCGAAGGGGGAGCGACTGCGCTTTCTCGGGATGTGGCCGCTGCGTCCGGCGAAGCGGGTGATCTGGTTGAGCGTGCTCGGCTTGTTCGGGCCGCTCGTCGTGATCGTCCTCTCGATCGCCGTCGCCTCGGGGTTCGGCTGGGTGGAACTGGATCTGATCGGATTCTCCGGATTCAACGAGACGCTCGAGGCATCCCTCCCGGACGGGGTCCCCGTGCCGCCGGCCGGACTGGTGATCGCGTCCCAGCTGATCGCGATCCCGTTCGCGGCGGCGACGATCAACGCCGTGATGGCGTTCGGCGAGGAACTCGGGTGGCGCGGCTTCCTGGTGCCGGCGCTGCGCCAGTACGGCACCTGGGCGGCGCTGCTCATCAGCGGGGCGATCTGGGGACTGTGGCACGCGCCGGTGATCCTGCTCGGCTACAACTTCGGCCGCACCGACCTCACGGGGGTGCTCTTCATGGTCGGCGGGTGCGTGGCGTGGGGCATCCTGCTGGGCTGGTTGCGCCTGCGATCGGCGTCCCTCTGGCCGGCCGTCTTCGCGCACGGCGCGATGAACGCCGCCGGCGCCTTGATCACGCTGCTGTACGCCGCCGGGACGACCTTCGACATGGCGCTGGCAGGTCCTCTCGGGGTCGCCGGATGGATCGCGTGCGCCCTCGTGATCGTCGTGCTGGTCCTCACAGGGCAGTTCCGGAATCAGCCAGAACTGGACGGCGGACCGGGACGACTGCTCTCACCGCGGCGCGAGGGGTAGTCCGGCCTTCGTCACCGAATGCGGAACCTGTTCCGGTATTCCGCCGGTGTGGTGTTCAGCCGGCGACGGAAGGCCCGGTGGAGTGTGTCGACCGAGCCGAAGCCGTTGGCCCGTGCGACGCGCTCGAGGGCGACGGCGAGCAGGTCGTGGTCAAGACCGCTCCGAACTCGTTCGTCGGCACCGATCTCGGCGAGCGCGTAGACGCCGCAGGCAACACGAACGTGATCGTCATCGGCTTCATGACGCACATGTGCGTCACCTTCACCTCTGAGGGCGCGTTCCTGCGCGGTAATGCGCCGACCGTCGTCGCCGAGGCCTGCGCGACCCGCCCGCTGCAGACCGCGGTCGCGCGTGTCTCGGCGGAGCAACTGCACCACAGCGCACTCGCGACGATCGGCGACATCTACGGCGTCGTCGTTCCGACGGCGGCGGATCTGACCTGATCGAGCCGGACGCCTTGACGTCCGAGGCGCCGCCGAGTTGGCTGAGGGCATGGCTGAATCGAACCCGCAGAACTGGCGCGCCGCTGACGCCTACCTCGCCGACATCCTCGTCGGGCACGATCCGACGCTCGACGCGACCCTGGCGGCGCAGCGGGCCGCCGGTCTCCCCGAGATCGAGGTCGCGCCGGTCAGCGGGAAGCTGCTGAACCTGCTCGTCCGCATCAGCGGTGCCCGCCGCGTGCTCGAGATCGGCACCCTCGGCGGGTACTCGACGATCTGGCTCGCGCGGGCTGTGGGCCCGGACGGGGCGGTGGTCACGGTCGAGGCGGAGCCCGCGAACGCCGCGGTCGCCCGACGGAATCTGGATGCCGCCGGCGTCGGCGATCGCGTCGAGATCCGCATCGGTCGGGGTGCCGAAGTCCTGCCGAGCCTGGATGGCACCGAACCGTTCGACCTCGTCTTCATCGACGCCGACAAGGAATCCAACACGATCTACCTCGACTGGGCAGCCCGGCTCGGCCGGAAGGGCACCGTCATCGTGCTGGACAACATCGGCCGCGAGGGCGAGATCGCGAACGACGACACGACGGATCCGCGCGTCATCGGCACCCGGGAGGGGCTCCGGATGCTGGGGGAGGATGCCCGGTTCGACGCGACCGCTCTGCAGACGGTCGGCCTCAAGGGCTGGGACGGCGTGGCCATCGGCGTCGTGGTCTGAAACGGCTTCGGCACCTGAGACGCCGCGGGCTAGACTGTCGACGGATCGACGACGCTCCACCACAACCTTTTCTCTGAGCAAGGAGCACATTCGTGGCATTGATCGAGGCTGTAGGCGCACGTGAGATTCTCGACTCGCGGGGCAACCCGACCGTCGAGGTGGAGGTGCTCCTCGATGATGGCATCGTGCAGCGCGCGGCCGTCCCCTCCGGCGCATCCACCGGTGCGTTCGAAGCATACGAGCTCCGCGACGGCGACAAGAGCCGCTACGGCGGCAAGGGCGTGCTGAAGGCCGTCGAGGCTGTCCTCGACGAGCTCGGCCCGGCCATCGAGGGCGTCGAGGCGAGCGAGCAGCGCATCGTCGACGAGATCCTCATCGAGACCGACGGCACCGAGAACAAGAAGCGTGTCGGCGCCAACGCGATCCTCGGCGTCAGCCTGGCGGTCGCCAAGGCGGCAGCCGACAGCGCCGACCTGCCGCTGTTCCGCTACCTCGGCGGACCGAACGCGCACGTCCTGCCCGTTCCGCTCTTCAATGTCATCAACGGCGGCGAGCACGCCGACAATGGCATCGACATGCAGGAGTTCTTCCTCGCACCGATCGGCGCCGAGACCTACTCCGAGGCCCTGCGCTGGGGTGTCGAGACCTACCACGTGCTGCGCAGCGAGCTCAAGGCCGCCGGCTACGCGACCGGTCTCGGCGACGAGGGTGGTTTCGCCCCCGACCTGCCCAGCAACCGCGAGGGACTGGACTTCCTCGTCAAGGCGATCGAGAAGGCCGGCTTCACGCCCGGCACCGAGATCGCCCTCGGCCTGGATGTCGCGGCGACCGAGTTCTTCAACGACGGCGTCTACCGCCTCGACAACAAGGACTGGGATGCCGAGGCGCTGACCGAGTACTACGTCGGCCTGGTCAACGACTTCCCGATCGTCACGATCGAGGACGCCCTCGCCGAGGACGACTGGGACAACTGGAAGCACCTCACGGATGCTCTCGGCGCCAAGGTCCAGCTCGTCGGCGATGACCTGTTCGTCACGAACCCCGAGCGCCTCGCCGACGGCATCCGTCGTGGCGTCGCGAACTCGCTGCTGGTCAAGGTCAACCAGATCGGCACGCTGACGGAGACCTTCGACGCGGTCAGCCTCGCGCAGCGCTCCGGCTACACGGCGATGCTGTCGCACCGCTCCGGCGAGACCGAGGACACCACGATCGCCGACCTCGTCGTCGCCACCAACTCGGGTCAGATCAAGGCCGGTGCGCCGGCTCGCAGCGAGCGCGTCTCGAAGTACAATCAGCTTCTGCGCATCGAGGAGGAGCTGGGCGACGCGGCGGTCTTCGCCGGGCGCTCGGCGTTCCCGCGTTTCACCGCGTGAGCGTGCGCAAGAACTGATCCACGAACGAAGGGGGAGCCATGGCGAAACGCGTGGCTTCCCCTTCGTCGTCCACGCGCACGGTCGACGTGCGCGAGTGGACATCCGGCATCCGGCTGTCCGCGTTCTCGGTGATCATGCTCTCGCTGGTCGTGCTCGGGGCGTGGGTGCTGGTGCCGACGCTGGGCACCTACATCGAGCAGCGCCAGCAGATCGCCGCGCTCGAGCAGGCGGTGCAGCTCTCGAAGGACGAGATCGCGGCGCTCGAGCTCGAGCAGCAGCGCTGGGAGGACCCGGCGTACATCACGACCCAGGCGCGCGAGCGGCTCTACTACGTCAAGCCGGGCGAGGTCGTGTACCTGATCGACAACGACCTCGATGCGGCTGCCCTGCCGAAGGAGCAGAAGCCGGTCAGCGCGGAGCTCGAGGAGAGCGCATCCGATTGGATGCCGCAGCTGCTGCGCAACCTGGCAGGAGCCGGCCTCGCGCAGACCGCGGCCGAGGGCGAGTAGAGGCTTCGTTCAGGCACGCCTCCCGTACGCTGGAGACGTGACGACATCGCCCTTCGCCCCGCCCACTCCTGCGGAGATCGACGTTCTGTCCGCTCAGCTCGGACGCACTGTTCGCGGGGTGGTCGGCATCGCCGCACGTTGCGTGTGCGGCAACCCGACCGTCGTGGCCACGTCGCCCCGACTTCCGGACGGCACGCCGTTCCCGACGTTCTACTATCTGACCCACCCTGTGGCCACCGCGGCGATGTCGACGCTCGAGGCCACCCAGGTGATGCCGGAGCTGGCGGCGCTCCTCGACGAGGACGAGGATGTCGCCTCGGCGTACCGCGCTGCGCATGCCGCGTATCTCGCCGACCGCGCGCAGTTCGGTCATGTCCCGGAAATCGAGGGCATCTCGGCCGGCGGCATGCCCACCCGTGTGAAGTGCCTGCACGCTCTGGCCGGGCACGCACTGGCGGCGGGTCCAGGTGTCAATCCGATCGGCGACGCCGCTCTGGCGCGCTCGAGCTGGTCGCCCGAGCGGTGCCGGTGCGAGCTGCCAGGAGCCGCGATCGCATGAGTCGTCGACGGATGCTGAGCGGCATCGTCGCGGCTGCGGCGATGGCGGCATCCGTCCTGCTCGCCGGAGCCGCGACGCCGCCGGCCGATACTCCGACCCCGACGCCGAAGCCGACCGTCGAGAAACCGGCCGATCCGATCCGCGCCGCGGAGTACTGGCTGGACGGCGCGCGCGTCGAAGAGGCATGGAAGACCAGCCGTGGCGAAGGCGTCACGATCGCCGTGATCGACACCGGCATCGCTCAAGGTCCCGTCGAGTTCCGGGATGCCGTGGTCGGCGGGACAGATGTGTCGGGCACGGGCTCCGAGGACGGACGGACTCCGGTCGGCACGATCGACATCAACCACGGCTCCTGGGTCGCCTCTCTGGCGGCGAGCCGCGGTGCGGAGGACGGCACCGGCATGATCGGGGTCGCCCCCGCAGCGGACCTGCTCTCCATCTCGGTCAATTTCGGCGCCTCGGCGTCCGTGCCGTTCACCGAGCAGATCGCGAACGCGATGCGCTGGGCGGTGGACAACGGCGCCGACATCATCAACCTCTCGTTCACGACCAACACGCTCGATTGGGATCGCAGCTGGGATGACGCGTTCCTGTACGCCTTCCAGCACGACGTCGTCGTGGTCGTCGCGGCGGGCAACCGCGGCAACGGCACGTCCATCGTCGGCGCACCGGCGACGATTCCCGGCGTCCTCACCGTCGGCGGGGTGAACCAGCACGGCGAGGCGAGTGTCGAGGCGTCGACGCAGGGCATCACGATCGGCATCTCCGCTCCCAGCGAAGGGCTGCTGGGAGTATCCGCGGACGGTCGTGTCGCCGAATGGGACGGCACCAGCGGTGCTGCGCCGATCGTGGCCGGTGTCGCGGCGCTGGTCAAGTCGGCTCACCCCGACCTCAGCGCGGGCAACATCATCAACCGGATCCTGAAGACCGCGATCCCCGTCGAGGGTGTCGACCGGGTGCCGGATCCGCTCTACGGATACGGACTCATCGACGCGAATGCCGCCGTGACGGCATCCGTCGCCCACGTCGACGCAGACCCGGCTGCAGACCTCGAGGAATGGATCAGGGTGTACCGGCGGGCCGAGAGCGCTCCGCAGCCGACGCCGACCGTCGGACCCGTTTCCGTGGAGCCACTGCCGGCGGCCGATCCGCCCACCGAAGCCGGTTCTCCGCTTCTTCCCAGTGCGCAGACGCTGCTGTACGGTACCCTGCCGCTGATCGTGCTCACAGTCCCTGGTATCCTGGTTGCGCTAGGCGTCACCGCAGCTGCCCGGCGTATCCGAACGGCGCGCGCGCAGCGCACGCCTGCCCCCTGACAAGGAGTTTCCCCTCTGTGGCTGAGAACAGCACTGTGCCCAAGATTCTGATCGTCGGCGGTGGCTACGCGGGTTTCTACACGGCGTGGAAGCTCGAGAAGCACCTCCGCAAGGGCGAGGCGGAGGTGACCATGGTCGACCCGCTGCCCTACATGACCTACCTTCCGTTCCTCCCTGAGGTGGCCGCCGGCTCGATCGAGCCGCGTCACGCCGTCGTCTCGACGCGTCGCCACCTCAAGCGCACCAACGTCGTGGCCGCCAAGGTCACCAAGATCGACCACGCGAACAAGGTCGCCACGATCACGCCGGCGGACGGCGACGCGTACGAGTACGCCTACGACCAGATCGTCGTGACGGCCGGCTCGGTGTCGCGCACGTTCCCCATCCCCGGCATCGCGGACAACGCGATCGGCATGAAGTCGATCGAAGAGGCCGTGTGGGTGCGCGACAAGCTGCTGTCGAACTTCGACCGCGCGGCCGCACTCCCCGCGGGTCCAGAGCGCGAGCGTCTGCTCACGGTCGTCGTCGTCGGTGGTGGCTTCGCCGGCATCGAGACCTTCGCCGAACTGCGCTCGTTCGCGTCCGCGCTGCTCAAGCGCTACCCGGAGCTCACGTTCGAGGAGACGCACTTCCACCTCATCGAGGCCATGGGGCGCATCATGCCCGAGGTCTCGCTGCCCACGAGCGAATGGGTGCTGAAGGACCTCGCCAAGCGCGGCGCCAACGTGCACCTGGACACCCAGGTCACGGGTGCCGTCGACGGCAACGTCGAGCTCTCCACCGGTCAGGTCATCCCGACCGACATCATCGTGTGGACCGCAGGCGTCATGGCCAACCCGCAGGTCGTCCGCGCGGGTGACCTTCCCGTCGAGGAGCGCGGTCGCATCCGTGCCCAGGCGGACCTGCGCGTGGTGGATGCCGACGGCAACGTCGTCGAGGGCGCCTGGACCGCTGGTGACGTCTCGGCCGTTCCCGACCTCACCGGTGGTGGCGTCGGCGGCTTCTGCGTGCCGAACGCCCAGCACGCCGTCCGTCAGGCCAAGCGCCTCGCCAAGAACCTCGTCGCGACGCTGCGCGGTGAGGCTCCGGTCGACTACATCCATAAGAACCTGGGTGCGGTTGCCGGTCTCGGTCTCGGCACGGGTGTCTTCCAGTCCGGCAAGCTCGCACTCAAGGGCTTCGTCGCCTGGGTCGCGCACCGTGGGTACCACGGTCTCGCGATGCCGACGTGGGAGCGCAAGTGGCGCGTGCTGTGGGGCTGGTGGCACAACCTGTGGCTCGACCGCGACATCGTTAACCTCGAGAAGGTGCAGCAGCCGCGCGCGTTCTTCGAGGAGTTCGCGTCGCGTCCGCGTCCGGCTGCGGATGCCGCTCCGGCTGCTCCCGCCAAGGTCGAGGCACCGGTCGAGAAGGCGCCAGCCAAGGCCGAGGCGACCGCCAGTGCCGAGAAGGTCGCGGACAACGCAGCCGACGACAAGGCAGTGAAGAAGGCACCGGCGCGCAAGCCCGCTGCCAAGAAGGCAGCGGCCGGCGCCGAAGCCAAGTAATCGTCACGATGAAAGCCCCGTTCTCCGGAACGGGGCTTTCGTCGTCTCTGAGGAGATCCATAATCTGATCCAATACGGTCGGTCGTGCAAGGGGAGTACTCCCGTCTGCGGCGGTGTCGTCACTACGGACCTGGCATCAGGTCCCGGCCCGCCGGCCCTCCGGGGCGGAGGAGACCTTGGCAGTCCGCCGACGCGGACGGCCACGGCACCCTGCGCGCAGATCCGTGGCTGTTCGCATCATTCGATGAAGGAACCGCACCATGGACAAGATCTCCCGCCTGCTCGGCATGGCTTCTCAGGCGCTGGACAAGACGTCGGCCTCGAATCGAACCGGCTCGTCCGGGTCGTCGGACTGGAGCGGCATGCTCCGCGGGGCCGTGGATGCCGTGCGCGGTTCGTCCCGGCCGGAGGACGCCGTGGGGTCGACGACGCCGGGCTCTTACGCACCGCCGCCCGCGCCGGGCAGCCACCCGTACGCACCGCCGCCCGCGCCGGGAACGGGGTCCGCTGCGTCCGTCTCCGACGCGGACCGTGCTGCGATCGCGCGGTACGACTACCTGATACAGACCGCGGATCCGCAGCGCGTCGAGCAGATCCACCGCGAGGCTTTCGCTCGGCTGACTCCGGCACAGCGCGACCACATCGCGCAGCGCATGCAGACCGAGTTCGGTCCGGGCGAGCGTCCGGCTTCGGCATCCGCCGATGACCTCGCCCGCGCAGCAGGTCGCGCAGAGGCGATGCGGCCAGGGCGAATGCGCGGGCTGCTCTCGCGCGTGAGCGGCGCGGGTGCGGGAGGAGTGGCGGTCGCGGCCGGAGGCGCGGCGATCGGCATGCTGGGCGCGGTCGCCGCCGGCTCGGTGCTCAGCGCGGCCGCCGGCCCCCTGCTGGAGCAGGCAGGCGCCATGGGCGTCGACTTCGCGGGCCTCGCGGAGGGACTGGACGTCGAGGCGCTCGCCGGTGGCGCAGAAGGGATGCTCGGCACGGCAGGGGAAGCCGTCTCAGGCCTGGGAGAGTCGGCGTCCGACTGGGGCTCGGCGCTCGGCGACTTCGGACTCGGAGACCTCTTCGGACGCTGACGGCGGGTTCCGGGCGTTCGGCGGGGCCCGGAGCCCTGAACGTACCCCCGGTCGGATTCGAACCGACACTCTGGCGAGTTTAAGTCGCCTGCCTCTGCCGATTGGGCTACGGGGGCGTGCCGTTCAGCCTATCGGCGGATGTCGCGCCCAGCGTCATAGGGTGGGGGAGTGCTCGATCTGATCGACGGCCCGACGACCGCCTCCCCAGGTGCCTGGGAGGATCCTGCGCGCTGGTGGCCGCGGCTCAGCGCCGCCACGTCGCACCTGCCAGCGCCGGTCGCGGTGATCGACCTGGACGCGTTGCGCCACAACGCGATGGACCTGCTCGTGCGCGCTGGCGGCATCCCGATCCGCGTCGCGTCGAAGTCCGTGCGCGTCCGATCCGTGCTGGACGCCGTGCTGCGGATCCCCGGCTACCGCGGCATCCTCGCCTTCACACTCGCCGAGGCGCTCTGGCTCTCCGAGACTCACGACGACATCGTCGTCGGATACCCGAGCGTCGACCGGGCAGGCATCGCACGGCTGGCGCAGGACGAGTTCGCGGCATCCCGCGTCACGTTGATGGTCGATGATCCGGCACACCTGGACTTCATCGACTCCGTCGCCGCTCCGGCGGGGCGCGCCGAGATCCGTGTGGCGATCGATGCGGACGCATCCTGGCGCTCCGCCGCGCTGGGCCACATCGGCGTGCGCCGATCGCCGCTGTTCACCGCGGAGGACGTCGCCCGATTCGCACGTGAGATCGTGCGGCGCCCCGGCTTCCGCCTGGTGGGCCTGCAGATGTACGAGGCGCAGATCGCCGGTCAGGGCGATGACGCCGGGCCGGACGCACCGGTGATCCGGTTCGCTCAGGCGCGGTCACGCGACGAACTGCGCCACCGCCGCGCCGCTATCGCCGCGGCACTGATCGACATCGCCCCGCTCGAGTTCCTCAACGGCGGCGGGACCGGCTCGCTCGAATTCACCGGCAGCGACGAATCCGTCACCGAGGCGACCGCAGGCAGCGGTCTTCTGGGCGGGCACCTCTTCGACGGTTACCGCTCGTTCCAGCCGGCACCGGCATCCGCATTCGCCTTCGACGTCGTGCGTCGGCCGACGGCCGACATCGCCACCGTGCTGGGAGGCGGGTGGATCGCCTCAGGGCCTCCCGTCGCGTCCCGCCAACCGCGACCGGTCTGGCCGACCGGGCTGCGCATGCTGCCCAGAGAGGCCGCAGGCGAGGTGCAGACACCCCTGCAGGGGCGGGCGGCCGAATCGTTGGACATCGGCGATCGGGTGTGGTTCCGGCATGCGAAGAGCGGCGAACCGGCGGAACGGATCGATGCGTACCAGCTGGTCTCCGGAGACGAGATCGTGGGCGAACTGCCCACCTATCGCGGTGAGGGAAAGGCATTCCTGTGACACGACTCGGTGGAGCCTGGCAGAACTGGGCGCGGTCGGCATCCGTGGTCCCTGCCCGCGTGGAGCGGCCACGCACGCCCGAAGGCGTGCAGCGGGCCGTGCAGGCCGCTGCAGCGCAGAACCTTCCTGTCAAGGCCGTCGGCGCCGGGCACAGCTTCACGGGCATCGCGGTCGCCCCTGGCGTCCTGCTGGATCTGAGCGACATGCAGGGACTGGTCAGGGCGGATGCCGGGACCGGCCGCGCCACCTTCCTCGCCGGTACGCGGCTGCACCGGATCCCTGGACTGCTCGCGCCGTTCGGCCTCGCGATGGAGAACCTGGGCGACATCGACCGCCAGTCGATCTCCGGCGCCGTCTCGACAGGCACGCACGGCACCGGCGCCCGCTTCGGCGGGCTCGCGACGCAGATCGTCGGCGCCGTGCTCATCACGGCCGCGGGGGAGTTCCTGCGGGTGAGCGTCGATGAGAACGCCGACCTGCTGCCGGCGATCTCTCTCGGTCTCGGTGCCCTCGGCATCCTCGTGGAGATAACCGTGCAGTGCGTCCCGGCCTTCGTGGTGCACGCGATCGATGAGCCTGCTCCGCTCGAAGACGTGCTGGCCACGCTGGACGACCGCGTGCAGGCGTTCGACCATTTCGAGTTCTACTGGTTCCCGCACACCGAGGTGGCGCTCACGAAACGCCAGATGCGGATGCCGGAGTCCACCAGGCGCCAGCCGCTGCCGGCACTCGGGCGCTGGATCGACGAGACGCTGCTGTCGAACACCGTCTACCGGGCCGTGTGCGCGACCGGACGTGCCGTGCCGGCGATCACGCCGCCGTTCAATCGGCTGGCCGTACAGCTCACCGGCGACCGCGAGTACACGGATCGATCGCATGCCGTCTTCACACAGCGCCGGGCCGTGCGATTCCGCGAGATGGAGTACGCACTGCCGGCAGAGAACGTCGTGCCCGCTTTCCGGGCCGTGCGCGAGCTGATCGCGCAGCAGGGGTGGCGCATCGAGTTCCCGATCGAGGTGCGATTCGCCGCGGAGGACGATGTGTGGCTGTCGACCGCGTACGGGCGCGCCACCGGGTACATCGCCGTGCATCGGTACTGGCGCGCCGATCCGACCGAGTACTTCAACGCGGTCGAGGAGATCATGCTCGAGCACGGCGGGCGCCCGCACTGGGGAAAACTGCACACGCTCGACGCAGAACGCCTGCGCGAACGCCACCCTCGATTCGACGACTTCCTCGCCGTGCGCGATCGGCTGGACCCCGAGCGGAGATTCGACAATCGGCACCTGCGACGCGTGCTCGGAGACTGAGCGCCATCCAGTCGACGCGCAGACAGCGCAGCTAGGATGAAGGAAATCTGCGGAAGGGGTGGCCTCCCATGTGGGAATGGCTCGTGCCGGTACTGATCGTCGTCGGTGTCATCGTGATCATCGGCATCTATCTGTGGGCGACCTACAACTCCCTCGTCCAGCTCAACGTCCGTGTGGACGAAGCGTGGAGCGGCATCACCGTGCAGCTCAAGCGCCGGGCCGATCTCATCCCGAATCTCATCGAATCGGTGAAGGGCTACGCCTCGCACGAGAAGGCCGTCTTCGAGAACGTCACGCGCGCCCGTGCCGAGACGCTCTCGGCGTCCGGCCCCGGTGAAGCGGGCATCGCCGAAGGCCATCTGCAGCAGGCGCTCAAGAGCCTGTTCGCCGTCGCTGAGGCCTATCCGCAGCTGCAGGCCAGCCAGAACTTCCTCCAGGTGCAGCATTCGCTCGTCGACACCGAGGACAAGATCCAAGCGGCGCGACGCTTCTACAACGGCGGCGTCCGAGAGCTCAACACGAAGATCAAGGTGTTCCCGAACAACCTCTTCGCACGAGGACTCGGCTTCAGCGAGCGCGAGTTCTTCGAGGTCGCCGACGGCACGACGATCTCCGAACCGCCGCGCGTTCAGTTCTGAGCGGCCTGCTGCCGCTCGTGCTCGTGTCGTTCTGACGCGACGCCGCCGATCGCCTTCAGAGCATCGGCGACGGCATCCGTGGCATCGCCCCATGCGGATACCGTGATGCGCTCCAGGCCCTGCCAGGCCGCCGCCCGAGCGAGTTCGTCGGCGATCGCGATGGCATCGTCGGGGCGTGCCGCTGGCTCCCACCAGGCGGACTGCACCCGCAGTGCGGATGCCGCCCGGTCGGCCTTGAGATCCACTCTGGCCGCGATCCGGTCATCGACCAGCACGGGGAGCGAGTAATACCCGTAGCGGCGCTTGTGAGCCGGCACGTAGATCTCGATGCGGTAGTCGAGTTGGAACGCCCGCAGCGCGCGCTCGCGGAACCACACCACGGGGTCGAACGGCGTCAGCAACGTGGCGGTCTCCACACGGCGCGGCAGCGCGGCATCCCGATGCCTCCAGGCCGGCACAGGGCGCCCGGCGCGGTCCCAGCCGCGCACGGTGACCGGTTCGAGTTCTCCGGCATCCACGAGGTCGGCGATAGCGCTCCGGACACCCGGCCGGTCGCGCAGTCGGTGATAGTCGGCGAGATCGGATTCCGTGGCGACCCCGGACGACCGCGCGGCGCGGCGCACCAGCTCGCGGAACGCGTCCTCACGCGGGACGGGTCGGTCGCGCACGTCCGAGGGGATGACCTGCTCCGCCAGAGCGTAGCGGCGCTCGAAGCCGCGACGCCCGCTGATCGCGACGTCGCCCGTGCGCCAGAGGTGCTCCAGCGTGAGCTTCACGTCGTCCCAGTCCCACCACGTCCCGCGTTCCCGCGGCGCATCTTCCCGCAGGTCGGCTGGGCGCAGCGGTCCGCGGGAACGCAGCTCGTCCTTCACCCATGAGATGGTGCGCTGGTTGCGGTTCATCCACGAGTCGGGGTCGTCGGCCCAGCGCTGACGGAAGTCGGACATCCGGAAATCCCACAGACCCCAGTCGGATGCCGGGACGAACGTCGCCTCGTGCGCGAGATATTCGACGTAGTGCGTGGTGCGGGCGTGGAAGATGCGCTCGAAGAGGGCGGCGTCGTAGGGCCCGAGACGGGAGTACAGCGGCATGTGGTGCGAGCGCACGAAGACGTTCACCGAATCGATCTGCAGCACTCCCATCCGCTCCATCGCGCCGTGCACGTGGCGCGCCGTGACGGTCGCCGGACGTCGACGGGTGAAGCCCTGGGCGGCGAGTGCGATGCGGCGCGCCTGCGCGGCGCTGAGAATCTGTGACACGTCGGTCAGCGTAGCGTCGGGCACCGACATGCCCGCGCGTAGACTGGCGTGATGACGGACGAGAAGCGCCCACGCAAGCGGGACCTTCTATGGGGTGGCATGCCGACCGAGCGCACCGTCCGCACCGATACCGATACTGCCGTGCCCTACGGTCTGCGGGTCACCGCCGGCTACGCGTGGCGTCTGCTGCTGATCGCAGCCGCCGTCGGCGTGATCATCTGGGTGGTCATCCAGCTGAAGCTGCTCGTCATCCCGCTGCTCATCGCGATCCTCGTCTCGGCGCTCCTGTCGCCTGCCGTCGGTTGGATGCTGCGGCATCGGGTACCGCGCTGGCTGGCGATCGTGATAGCGATGATCGGCACGCTCGCGATCGTCGCCGGCCTGTTGTGGCTCGTGATCTGGCAGGTGACGCGGCAATGGGCGATGGTGCGCGACAGCACGGCTGATTCCATCGAGCGGCTCCGCCAGTACCTCATCGACGGCCCGCTGCACCTGTCAGCAGCCGAGATCGAGGCGTACATCGACCAGGCCATGGGATTCCTGCAGCAGCAGGTCGACCTGCTGTGGTCGGGCGCGCTCGCGATCGGCACCACTGCCGGACACGTCGCGACCGGTGCCGTGCTGGCCCTGTTCATCCTCATCTGCCTGCTGGCGGACGGCGCAGGGATCTGGCGTTGGACGCTCAAGATCTTCCCGCGCAATGCGCGTCCTGCGGCCGCGGCCGCAGCGGGCAACGGCTGGAACACCGTGGTCAACTACGCGCGCACTCAGCTGCTCGTCGCCACGATCGACGCGATCGGCATCGGCCTCGGAGCGTTCTTCCTCGGCGTCCCGCTCGCCATCCCGGTGGCGGTGCTCGTGTTCCTTGGCGCATTCGTCCCGATCGTCGGAGCCGTGGTCACAGGCGCTGTCGCCGTGTTCCTCGCGCTGGTCTACAACGGTCCCTGGATCGCGTTCTGGATGCTCATCGTCGTGCTGGGCGTCCAGCAGATCGAGGGACACATCCTGCAGCCGATCCTGATGGGTTCGGCGGTGAAGGTGCACCCGCTGGCGGTCGTGCTCGTCGTCGCCGGCGGGACCATGATCGGCGGGATCCCCGGCGCGCTGTTCGCGGTGCCGCTGGCAGCATTCGTCAACGTCGTCGCGGTGACCCTCAGCAGCGGTTCCTGGCGCACCGGCGATGATCCGCACGGAGACCTGATCTGGAGTACAGTGCCGCGCGAGCGGCGACGGAGGATTCAATGAGCACAGCCCCCAGCCTGGCCGAGTTCGAAGAGGCCGCGCAGGGCCTGGCGGGTGTGATCACTCACACTCCGACCCTGCCCTCTCGAGCCCTCACGGATGCCTTCGGCGCACCCGTGCTGCTGAAGATGGAGAATCTGCAGCGCACCGGCTCGTTCAAGATCCGCGGAGCCGCCCATCGGCTCTCGCGGCTGACGGAAGAGGAGCGGTCGCGCGGCGTGGTCGCGGCATCCGCCGGCAACCACGCCCAGGGCGTGGCTCTCGCGGCGCAGGCGCTGGGGATTCCGGCGACGATCTTCATGCCCCTCGGTGTCCCGGTGCCCAAGCTCCTGGCGACGCGCGGTTACGGCGCCGAGGTCGTGCTGGAGGGCGAGACCGTCGCGACCTCGCTGCGGTTGGCCGCGGAATTCGCCGAACGCACCGGCGCGGTCATGATCCACCCGTTCGACCACCGCGACGTCGTGGTCGGGCAGGGCACGCTGGGACTCGAGCTGCTGGAGGACGCTCCTGACCTCGACACCGTGCTCGTCGGGATCGGCGGCGGAGGGCTGATCGCCGGCATCGCCTCCGCGATCAAGGCCAAGGCCGCCGAGACCGGTCGGAAGATCCGGATCATCGGCGTCCAGGCCGAGAACGCCGCAGCGACGGTCGCCTCTCTCGACGCCGGTCACCGCGTCGCGATCGAGACCCGCCCGACGATCGCCGACGGCATCCTGGTCGCAGAGCCGGGCGCTGTACCGTTCGAGATCATCCAGGACCTCGTCGACGAGGTCGTCACGGTCAGCGACGACGACATCGCCCGCGCACTCCTGGTGCTGCTCGAGCAGGCCAAGGTCGTCGTGGAGCCGGCCGGTGCCGTCGGCGTCGCCGCGATCCTCGCCGGCAAGATCCAGCCGACCGGCACCACCATGGCGGTGCTCTCCGGCGGCAACATCGATCCGCTGCTGCTGCAGCGGGTCGTGGCGCACGGACTCGCTGCATCCGGACGATACCTGACGATCCGCATCCCGTTGCCCGACCGGCCGGGTCAGCTCGCGCGCGTCTCCGAGCTCGTGTCGCAGGCCGGCGCGAACGTCATGGAGGTGCTGCACACCCGTCACGGTCAAGGGCTGCAGATCAACGAGGTCGTTCTGCAGTTGAGCATCGAGACGCGAGGTGCGGAGCACACCGAGCTCACGCTCGATACGCTCCGCCGGGCCGGGTACGACCCGATCGTGGTTCCGGACTAGCGTCAGTCGGTGGCAGCGGCCTCGGAGGGGCGGATCCCACCGACCAACCAGAGCCTCCCGGTGGCGCAGTCGAGACCGTCCCAGGCGTCTTCTGTGGACGAGGCACCGCCACCGCCGATGTCGAGTGCTGCGCTCGACCGCGCCACGACCTCGCCCTCGGCATCCAGGATCTCGAACGAGTCCGCGTCTCCGCTCACGGTGTAGCCCTCGGGCCAGACCAGCGAGACGCGGTCGCCGTCCGTCTCCGCGTATACGCAGCCGTCGTCATCGGCGCGCAGACTCGCCCACAGGAGCGCTTCCATTCCGCTGAGTTCAGCGACGCCGCTCGTCACGATGCGCGGCGGCGGGCCAGAGGTGCACGATGTGAGCGCCGCCACCACGCTCGTCGCAGCGAAGGCCGCGGCCCAACGCGCACGTCGTCCGACCATTCCCGGAGAGTAGCACCCGCGGGGCTCGCGCAGGTCAGCCCGCGTACGTCTCCACACCGGTGATCTCGACCGAGATCGCGCGGCCATTGGGGGCCTCGTAGCTGGTCTTGTCGCCGACCTTGAGGCCGAGGATGGCCTGGCCGAGCGGGCTGGCCTCGCTGTAGACGTCGAGGTCGCTGCCGACGGCGATCTCGCGGCTGCCGAGGAGGAAGACCTCTTCGCCGCCGGCGACGAGGGCCGTGACGACGGTGCCCGGCTCGACGATGCCGCGGCTGGCAGGCGCCTCGCCGACCTTCGCGGTCTTCAGCAGCTGCTCGAGCGTGCGGATGCGCGCCTCCTGCTTGCCCTGCTCGTCCTTGGCGGCGTGGTAGCCGCCGTTCTCCTTGAGGTCGCCCTCTTCGCGTGCGGCTTCGATGCGCTTCGCGATCTCTTCGCGGCCGACCGTGGAGAGGTGCTCGAGCTCGGCGACGAGTCGATCGTAGGCTTCCTGCGTGAGGAACGGGACCTGAGCGTCTGTGGACACAGCGTGCTCCTTTGTTCAGCGCCCTTCAGAGCGCACCGGGGATATGCCAAGACGCCCCGGCGATCGTGCCGGGGCGTCAGTTGTCTGAGGCGAGTCTATGCGACCCAGCAGGAGTTGACCAAACCCGTGGTCGCCTCCGCAACGGTCTTCACCTGCTCCGTGATCGCCCTGCTGTGCTCCTCGGATGCCGGGATCTCGACGACCTTCCAGCCGACCACGCCGAACTCCTCATCGAGCGCTTCGACGGCGCAGGCGACGTCTTTCCCGGCCACGCCGCTCACCTGGAAACGGACCTCGACGGAGTACTGGTCCGACACCTCGAAGCCGAGATCGTCCGCATCGACCGAGTTCATCGACTGCGTGATCGTCGACCAGCTGAAGTATCCCACCACGACCACCGCCAGCACGATGCCGACGATCCACGGCAGGCGACGCCGCCGGGTGCGTCCGTAGCGGTCATCGAGTTCCTGTGCGGTCGTCACGTAGCGTGTCTTTCGGTCGTTAGGCTGGTCTTTACAGGTTATGCGACCTGTGCGTGAAAGGCGGCCACATGCTGGTTCTGTTCGGCTCAGACACGCCGATGCCGACTCCGTCGATGACGGTGGACCCGGATTCGGTGACCCCGGGGTTCGCCGGTTTCGCGGCGATCGTGATCGTCCTCATCGCGGTCGTGCTGCTGATCTGGGACATGAACCGCCGCATCCGCAAGGTGCGCTACCGCGAAGAGGTCCGCGAGGAGCTGGATGCCGAAGAGGCCGCGGCCCGTGAGGCCACCGCCCGTGAGCCAGACGGATCGGACGACCCGGACGGCGACGCGAAGCCCTGACCGCCGTCGAGCTCAGTGCATCGTCATCCCGCCGGTGACGTTGATGCCCTGACCCGTCATGTAGCCCGCCAGGTCGCTGGCGAGGAACAGGGCGACGCCGGCGACATCGTGTGGTGTTCCGGTGCGTCCGAGCGGCACCTGCGAACGGTCTTCCGCGGCCACCTCCTCCGCCGTCATGCCGCGGATCGCACCACCCTCGATGCGTTCCCGGTGCTTCATCGGCGTCTCGATGATGCCGGGGCAGATCGCGTTGACCGTGATGCCCCGCGGTGCGAGCTCGGTCGCCATCGTCTTCGTGACGCCGAGCACGGCGTGCTTCGAGGCGACGTAGGCCGTCATGCCGCGGTACCCGTTCTTGCCCGCCTGCGACGAGATGAAGATGATGCGCCCGGTGCGCCCATCATCGACCAGCCGCGCGGCCACATGCTTGGCGACGAGGAACGATCCCTTGGCGTTGACGTCGAGGTTGAGATCCCACTGCGCCGCGGTCGTCTCGGTCGCGAAGCCGAGCGTCGATGTCCCGGCTGCCGTCACGACCGTGTCGATGACGCCGATGCGGTCGGCGATATCCGAGACGACGGCGGCCACGGCATCCTCGTCCGTCACATCCAGACCGACGGTCCACGTGCCCTGCGGGTCCTGCTGCAGCCCATCCGGGAACGACAGGTCGGCGCTGACGACCGTCGAGCCTTCGCCGTGGAAGGCATCCACGATCCCCGCGCCGATCCCGCTGGCGCCGCCGGTGACGAGGACGACGCGGCTGCGGAGTTCCTCGAACACTCAAACCACCGTGCGCGTGAACGCGTCGAGGCTGATGCCCTGCTCGAGGATCCGCTTCGACCACTCCCGCGCGCTGTGGAGGCTGTGATCGCGGTAGTTGCCGCATTCGACGGCGGAGACACCGGGGACGTCGTCCCATTCGGCCTTCTCGGCGATGAACTCCAGGCCGGCCTTGATCGCGGCGACGACGTCCGCGACGGTCGGCTCGCCCCACGTGATGAGGTGGAACCCGGTGCGGCAGCCGAAGGGGGAGATGTCGATGACACCGTCCAGGTGATCGCGCAGGACGCTGGCGAGCAGGTGTTCGATCGTGTGCAGGCCAGCCGTCGGGATCTCGCCCTCGTTCGGCTGAACGAAGCGCACGTCGAAGTTCGAGATCGCGTCGCCCCGCGGCCCGTGCTCCGTGGCGATCAGGCGCACGTACGGCGCGTGGACGGCGGTGTGATCGAGGGTGAAGCTCTCGACTTCGGCCATGGGGGTCTCCTTGCTGGTGGTGTGGTTCGGATTCTACGGAAGCAGCGCCCGGCCGGGTGCGCCGAGACGTTCGATGAGCTCGGTGAGGCGGTCGAGGGGATGGACGAGAGCGAGGCGGATGTGACCCCGGCCGCGCTCGCCGAACCCGCTGCCCGGAGCGACAGCGACGCCGTGATCCTCGAGCAGTCGCGTCGCGAGCACGATGTCGTCGACGCCGCGGGTGGCGATCCAGACGAAGAACGTCCCGTCCGCCGGGCGCACATCCCAGCCGCTGGCGCGCAGACCGTCGACGACCAGGTCGCGCCTTCGGCGGTAGACATCCACGAGAGCGTCCGCGGCGCTCTGATCGCCCGCCAGCGCCGCGGCTGCGGCATCCTGCGTCGCTCCGAAGATCGTGCTGAACGCCTGGGCCTGATATCCGCGCATGATGCTGATGATCTCGGCGGATCCGGCGGCGAATCCGATCCGCCACCCGGCCATGTTGTAGGTCTTGGATAGGGTCGACACCTCCACGGTGCGCTCGACGTCGACGCTGAGCGCCGAGAGCGGCCGGTGCGCGAATCCGAGCGATGAGTACGCGAAGTCGTGCATGAACGCTCCGCCGAGCCGCCGGGCCTCGATGACCGCTCGCTCGAACGTCGTCGACGTCGCGGTCGCGCCCGTGGGGTTGTGCGGGTAGTTCAACAGGAGCGCCGCTGCATCGGTGAGCTCCGCCAGCGCGGACCATTCGGGTTGATGCGCGCGCGCCGGATCCAGCGGGAGCAGGTGCAGGCGCGCACCGGCGAGAGCCGCCGCGCTTGCATAAGCGGGATAGCCGGGATCGGGCACGACGAGGGTCGCCCCCGGATCGGCGAGCCCCAGGACCCCGGCCATGAGACCCTCGTGCGAACCGTGGAAGGCGGCGACCTGGGTCAGCGGATCGAGGTCGACCCCGTGATCCCGGCGGTAGCGCAGGGCGATGGCATCGGCGAGAGCGGGTCGTGTCCCGTAGGCCGGGTAGCTGTGATTGTCCGGATCCGCCACGGCATCATGCATCGCACGGACGATGTGCGGCGGGGTGGGCAGATCCGGGTTCCCCTTGGACACGTCGATGACGTCGACGCCGTTCGCCCTGGCCTCGGCGACCGCGGCATCCAGACCACCGAAGAAGTTCGCCGGGAGCGCGCGGACCCGCGCGGCCGGCGTGATCCCGCCGGTCACCGCCGTCGCAGCTTCCGTGCCAGGCGGGTTCCGAAGAGCTGGATCAACTGCACGATCAGCACGAGCGTGACGACCGTGATCAGCATCGTGAACGCGTCGAATCGCTGGTAGCCGTAGCTGATCGCCAGATCTCCGATGCCACCGGCACCGACTGTTCCCGCCATCGCCGTCGCATCGAGCAGTCCGATGGTCGCCGTGGTGAGCGCGAGCACGAGCGAGCCGCGCGCCTCGGGGAGCAGGAAACGGGTGAAGATCTGGACGGGAGTCGCACCCATCGACTTCGCGGCCTCCACGATGCCTTCGGGGACCTCGAGCAGGGAGTTCTCCACCAGACGGGCGATGTACGGGGACACCATGATCGTCAGCGGCACGAGGGCCCCGTTCACGCCGATGGACGTGCCCATCACGAGCCGGGTGAACGGCAGGATCGCCACGAGCAGGATGATGAACGGCAACGAGCGCACGACGTTGATGAAGGCGTTCAGCAGGAACGACACCACGCGGTTCGGCAGGACACCGCCCTGGCGGACGACGACGACGGCGATGCCGAGGAGGATGCCGAGTATCGACCCGATGAAGAGCGCGATCCCCAGCATGTAGAGCGTCTCGCCGAGCGCTTCGAGGAAGAGCTCCGGAGTCAGGAGGGTGTCGATCATGCGCGCACCTCCTCGATGCTGACGATCCGTTCCGCAAGATGGGCGTACGCTGCGTCGCGCTGCGTCGCCGGGCCCTCGACCTGGATGATCATGTGTCCGACGGTGCGATTCTGGATGTCGGTCATGTCTGCGTGGAGGATGTTGACCTCCAGCCCGAAATCGCGGATCAGGGCGCCGACGATCGGCGTCGTCACCTCTTCGTCGAGGAACCGCAGCCGCCAGAGGGGGTGACCGCCGACGGCGCGGAGCACCCGTTCCGGGAGCTCCTGCGGGATCACGGTCCCGACGAAGGCTCGGGCGATGGGCGTGCGCGGGTGGACGAAGACGTCCATGACCGAACCCTGTTCGACCACGCGACCGCCCTCCATGACGGCGACGGCCTGGCAGAGGTCCTTGATGACGTCCATCTCGTGGGTGACGACCAGGATCGTGGTGCCGTACTGCTCATTCACACGACGCAGCAGATCGATGATCTGCAACGTCGTCGACGGATCCAGTGCGCTGGTCGCTTCGTCGCAGAGCAGGACGGCGGGCTGCCGAATGATCGCGCGGGCGATCCCGACGCGCTGCTTCTGACCGCCCGAGAGCTGCCCAGGGTACGCCGACAACCGCGCGCCAAGACCGACGAATTCGAGTGCCTCCGTCGCTCGGGCCTGCGCCGCTGCGCGGCTGATGCCGTCGAGGCGCAGGGGCATCGCGACGTTGTCGAGCACCGTGACCGTCTCGAGCAGCTGGAACTGCTGGAAGATCATGCCGGTGCGCTTGCGCGCTGTGCGCAGCTGAGCCGTCGTCAGGTGTGCGAGATCGACGCCGTCCACGTGCACGGAGCCCTCGGTGGGCAGCTCGAGTGCATTCACCAGCCGGATCAGTGTGCTCTTGCCGGCGCCGCTGTGGCCGATGACTCCGAAGATCTGGCCACGCGGGATGCTGAGGTCCACCCCGTCCAGCGCGACGACGGCCTCGCCATCGCGTCCGAAGCGCCGCGTGACCCCGTCGAACCGGACGGCGACGTCCGTTGATCCGTCACGGTCCGCCGCTGTCATCAGTCGGCCAGCGCGGCGGGGATGTTGTAGCCGTCGTAGGCGTCATCGGAGGCGAGGTACTCGGCGAACTCGTCCGATTCGTATGCCGCCTGGAGTGCCGTGGCCCACTCGGCATCCGCGTTCGCCTCGTCGACCGCGACGATCACGGAGAACTCGTCGGTCAGATCCTCGAGCTCGAGCGCATCGGTCAGCTTCAGGCCGCCGGAGACGATGAAGTTGCCTTGGATGACGCTGTAGTCCACGTCCTGCAGCGCGGCGACCTGCTGCGCGTTCTCCATCTCGACGAACTCGATGTCGTTGGGGTTCTCCGTCACGTCCTGAAGCGAGGCGGTGGCCGGATCGATGGTGTCCGAGAGACCGATGAGATCGAGATCTTCGAGGACCTTGAGTGCGCGGTACTGGTTGGAGGGCTGATTGGGCACGGCGATCGTCGATCCGGTGCCGAGGTCGTCCAGATCGGTCTTCTTTCCGCCGAACAGGCCCATCGGCGGAGTCGGCACCTGGACGAGCGCGGTGTTGGTCAGACCCTCCTGCTCGTTGATCGCGTCCATGTACACGGTGTGCTGCATGATGTTGGCGTCGATCTCGCCGTCGCTCACCGCGACGTTGACGATCACCCCATCCGTGAAGTCGCTGGACTCGATCGTGTACCCGTCGGCCTCGAGGATCGGCTGGATGCCCTCCTGGAACATCTCCAGGTACGGGCCGGGGTTGAAGCCGATCGAGATCGTCTTCTTCTCGCCCTCGGTTTCGGCGCCGGCGCCGGCGTCGGTGGGCGTCGTGCTCGCGCATCCGGCGACGAGTGCGGCGGTTCCCAGCGATGCTGCCAGGACGATGAGACGGACGGGACGGCGCATCACGGAGACCTCCGGAGAGACGGGCGGGTATGTCCCCGACGCTATCCGGGGCCTTCCCGGACGGCACATCGTGTTACGCAGCGTGACCGCGATGTGCCGCCGCGGCCTCGTCAGCCGGGCAGGCCCAGCGAAGGGGAGTAGGGCTGCAGTGCGATGAGCAGGCAGGCCGTCCAGTGGCACAGGAATGCCAGCACGGTGCAGACGTGGAAGATCTCGTGGAAACCGAAATGCCCCGGCCAGGGGTTCGGCTTCTTCAGCGCGTAGACGATCGCGCCGCCGGTGTAGAGCAGCCCGCCGACGATCACGAGGATCATCATGGCGACATTCGCGCGCAGCAGGTCGGGCATGTACATCACGGCCGCCCAGCCCAGCAGCAGGTACAGGGCGACGTACAACCAGCGCGGTGCGTTGATCCAGAAGACGCGGAACAGGATGCCGAGCAGCGCGCCGCTCCACACGAGGACGAGCAGGAGCGTGCCCTTGTCCGGTTCGAGGGCGAGGGTCGCGATCGGCGTATACGTCCCGGCGATCAGCAGCAGGATGTTCGCATGATCGATTCGCTTGAGCACGATCTTGGTTCTCGGACCCCAGTTGAAGCGGTGATACAGCGCGGAGTTGCCGAACAGCAGCAGCGATGTGGCCATGAACACCGCAGCGGACCACTTCGCCGGTGCCCCCTGCGCGAGCACGATCAGCACGATGCCGGCGGCGATCGCGACCGGGAACGTGCCGGCGTGGATCCATCCCCGCCAGGTGGGTTTGATCTCGACGTCCGCGTCGACAGCGGCCGCCTCGAGCAGCGGCAGCTGGGGGACATCCGGGGTCTTGGCTGCGCGTCTGCTCACGCCTTCACTCTAGGCCGCGATCCATTCCGCGAGCAGCACATATCCTGAGCGATCGCACAGCGCTGAACGGGAGGGAGCACGGTAGCGTAGGCACGTGAATGCACGCGCGAGCGAAGGTCGGGGGCCGCTGTACCGGCTGTACGGCAGGCGATTGCGCAGGCAGCTCGAGGCGGCTCCGGTTCCGCATCATGTCGCGATGATGATCGACGGCAATCGTCGCTGGGCGAGGCAGCTCGGGCTCGGGTCGGCGGCGGAGGGGCATCGCGCCGGAGCGGCCAAGATGCGTGAGTTCCTGGGGTGGTGCGACGAGATCGGCATCCCTGTCGTCTCGCTGTACCTGCTCTCCAGCGACAATCTGCTCAAGCGCGACTCGAAGGAGATCGCCGATCTCATCGAGATCATCGCCGAACTGGCCGATGCGCTCTCGCGCGAGCCGAACTGGCGCGTCAAGCACGTCGGCCGCGCGGACATCCTGCCGGCCGAGCTCGCGCGGGTCCTTGCGGATGCCGAGGAGCGCACCAGGGATCACACCGGGCTGCATGTCAACCTCGCCGTCGGTTACGGCGGACGCAACGAGATCGTCGACGCGGTGCGCAGCATCATCGCGCAGCACAACGCCTCAGGCGGCACTCTCGAGGACCTCGCCTCCCAGCTCACCCCCGACATGATCGGCGAGCACCTCTACACGACGGGTCAGCCCGATCCGGACCTGGTGATCCGCACGAGCGGCGAGCAGCGGCTCAGCGACTTCCTGCTGTGGCAGAGCGCGCACAGCGAGTTCTACTTCGTCGAGGCGCTCGGCCCCGACCTGCGCGAGATCGATTTCCTCCGCGCGATCCGCGACTACGCGGGCCGCGACCGGCGATTCGGCCGCTGACCGCACAGGTGGTGCCTGCTCATGGCAGGATGAGCCGGGTGAGCGCATTCGACGACTTCCTCGCCACCTTCGATGTGGAACCCGGCTACCTGAACTGGGCCGCGAACGGTCCGTTGTCGCCGTCGGTGCGAGCGGAGGTGTTCGCCGATGCGGATCTGCTCGGCAGCGGCCGGCCGTCCTCGCTGGCGCTCGTGGCTGATCGCATCGTCCAGGCCAAGGAGACGGCCGCCGAACTTCTCGGTGCGGATGCATCCGAACTCACCGTGCAGCCATCGGCGACCTACGGACTGATGCACGCGCTCTACGGCCTCAGCGGTGCGGTCATCGCCTCGAGCGCCGAGTTTCCCAGCATCACCGTCACCCTGGAGCGTGCCGCGCAGGCCTCGCACGGCGAACTGTCGCCGCGCTGGATCGATCCGCAGGATGGGCACGTGACGCCGGAAGCGATCGCCGATGCGCTGGATGCCGATGTCACGGCACTCGCCGTGAGCCACGTCGATTTCCGGACCGGGTTCCGTGCCGACCTCGCCGCGCTGCGAGAGGCCATCGGACCGGATCGGCTGCTCATCGTCGACGCCGTGCAGTCCTTCGGGATCGTGGAGGACGACTACGCCCTGGCCGATGTGGTCGTCGGTCATGGCTACAAGTGGCTGCGCGCGGGGCGCGGAACCGGATTCGCACGATTCTCCACCGCCGCGCGCGAGCGGATCGCGCCCGTCCTGTCCGGCTTCGGCGGCGTGGGAGGACCGCTTCCGGTCGATGATCTGCCGGCCGCAGCATCCGATGCCAGCGCTTACACAGTGAACGGCCCCGATCAGCTCGCCGCCGCGCGCCTGGCCGTCGGATTGAGCGCTGTGCGCGACGCGGGTGTCGCGAGCATCGAAGCCGCGGTCGCCGACCATGTGGACGCGATCCTGGAGGTCGCCGATCGTCACGGCATCCCGGTGCGCAGCCCGAGGGAGCGCGCACGTCGCGCCGGCATCGTGACCCTGGCACCGGAGCATCCGGCGCCGCTGTCCGCCGCGCTCACGAACGCCGGTGTCGTCGCGACGACGCGCGGCGACGCCGTGCGCGTCGCGCCGCACGCGGGGACCAACGCCGACACGATCCGGATGCTGGACGACGCGATCGCCTCGGCGGGCAACGAGAAGTTCACGAGCGCGTAACGTGCGTTTCGCGTGTCGAGCGCGCCCGTTGCCATCTCCCGGTCGTACCTTCTAGGCATCGGGCACGGTGCCCGGTCGAGTCGGCCTTCAGGTACGCGACTCGTGGCCCTGGTCGACTCGAGGCATAGCCGGGAGACAGTCCCGGGTCGGGAGTGGGTCGTGACCACACGTACAGCGCAGCAGCAGTCCCGCAAGAGCACGGAGGCGCAGCCGGAAACGGATCTGCGGACCTATGTGCTCGACACCTCGGTCCTGCTGAGCGATCCGCAGGCGTTCTTCCGGTTCGCCGAGCATTCCGTCGTCCTTCCGGTGGTCGTGATCACCGAACTCGAAGGCAAGCGGCACGATCCGGAGATCGGATACTTCGCGCGGCAGGCGCTGCGCCACCTCGACGAGCTGCGCATCGAGCACGAGCGCCTGGACTTCCCGGTGCCGGTCGGCGAGGGCGGCACGCTCCGCGTCGAACTGAACAACACGAGCTCAGACGTGCTGCCCAGCGGCATCCGGCTCGGCGACAACGACAGCCGCATCCTCGCCGTCGCGATGCACCTGGCGCAGGACGGCCAGGACGTCACGATCGTCTCCAAGGATCTGCCCATGCGCGTCAAGGCCTCGTCGCTGGGGTTGCACGCCGAGGAGTACCTCGCCGAGCAGGCGGTCGATTCCGGCTGGACCGGGATCTCCTCGCTCGCGCTCTCCGGCGACGAGATGAGCGATCTGTACGAGAGCGAGGTCGGCACGAGCGCCGAGGCCATCGGGCTGCCGGTGAACACGGGGCTGATCATCCAGTCCGAGCGCGGTTCGGCCCTCGGGCGCGTCACGAGCGACGGCGAGTACAAGCTGATCCGCGGAGACCGTGAGATCTTCGGAATGCACGGCCGCTCCGCCGAGCAGCGCATCGCGATCGATCTGCTCCTGGATCCGGAGGTCGGCATCGTCTCGCTCGGCGGACGCGCAGGCACCGGCAAGTCGGCACTCGCGCTGTGCGCGGGGCTGGAAGCGGTGCTCGAGCGTCAGCAGCAGAAGAAGATCATCGTCTTCCGGCCGCTGTTCGCCGTCGGCGGGCAGGAGCTCGGCTATCTCCCCGGCGACCAGGGCGAGAAGATGGGCCCGTGGGGCCAGGCGGTGTTCGACACCCTGGGATCCGTGGTCTCGGGCAACGTGCTGGAAGAGGTCGTGGATCGCGGCATCCTCGAGGTGCTGCCGCTGACCCACATCCGCGGGCGCTCGCTGCACGATGCCTTCGTGATCGTCGACGAGGCGCAGTCACTCGAACGCAACGTCCTGTTGACGGTGCTCAGCAGGATCGGGCAGAACTCCCGGGTGGTGCTCACGCACGACGTCGGACAGCGCGACAACCTGCGCGTCGGGCGTCACGACGGCATCGCGAGCGTCATCGAGACGCTGAAGGGACACGACCTGTTCGGGCACGTGACGCTCATGCGCTCCGAGCGCTCCGCGATCGCGGCCCTGGTCACCGAGCTGCTGGAGGGCGGCGAGCTCAGCTGAGGCCGGATTCCAGGAAACGACGGATGCCGCGGCCCTGAGGTCGCGGCATCCGTCTTCGTTCCGGGGCTCAGCCCGGGTGGGTCATGCTCAGCAGGTCGAGCTTCTCGTCCAGCTGCTGCTCGGTGAGCTCTCCGCGCTCGACGTAGCCGAGGTCGATCACGGCGTCGCGCACCGTGATGCCCTTGGCGACCGCGTGCTTGGCGATCTTGGCAGCGGCCTCGTAGCCGATGAGCTTGTTCAGCGGGGTCACGATCGACGGGCTCATGCCGGCGAACGCGGCCGCGCGGTCGGTGTTGGCGACGAGACCGTCGATGGTCTTGTCGGCGAGCACGCGCGAGGCGTTCGCGAGCAGGCGGATCGACTCGAGCAGCGCGGTGCCCATGACCGGGATCGCGACGTTGAGCTCGAAGGAACCGGATGCTCCGGCCCAGGCGACCGTCGCGTCGTTGCCGATCACGCGCGCGCAGACCATCAGCACGGCCTCCGGGACGACCGGGTTGACCTTGCCGGGCATGATCGAGGACCCGGGCTGCAGGTCGGGGATGTGCAGTTCGCCGAGACCCGTGTTGGGACCCGAGCCCATCCATCGCAGATCGTTGTTGATCTTCGTCAGCGACACCGCGATGGTGCGGAGTGCTCCGGATGCCTCGACGAGGCCGTCGCGGTTCGCCTGCGCTTCGAAGTGGTCCTTGGCCTCGGTGATGGGCAGCTCGGTCTCGGCGGCGAGCAGCGCGATGACCTTCTGCGGGAAGCCGAGCGGAGTGTTGATGCCGGTGCCCGTCGCGGTGCCGCCCAGCGGCACCTCGGCGACGCGGGGGAGCGCCGACTGCACGCGCTCGATGCCCAGACGCACCTGGCGGGCGTAGCCGCCGAACTCCTGTCCGAGGGTCACGGGCGTCGCATCCATGAGGTGCGTGCGGCCCGACTTCACGGCATCCTTCCACAGCTCGGCCTTCGCCTCGAGGGCGACGGCGAGGTGGTCCAGCGACGGGATGAGCGTGTCGATGAGCGCCTGGGTGACGGCGATGTGCACCGAGGTGGGGAAGACGTCGTTCGACGACTGCGAAGCGTTGACGTGGTCGTTCGGGTGCACCGCGGAGCCGAGGATGCCGGTGGCGAGAGTGGCGAGCACCTCGTTCATGTTCATGTTCGAGGACGTGCCGGATCCGGTCTGGTACGTGTCGACGGGGAACTCGCCGTCGTGTGCGCCTGCGGCGACCTGGTCGGCAGCCGCAGCGATCGCATCGGCGATGGCGGCGTCGAGGGTGCCGAGCTCCTTGTTCGCGAGGGCTGCCGCCTTCTTGATCCGGGCGAGAGCGGCGATCTGGGTGGATTCCAGACCCTTGCCCGAGATCGGGAAGTTCTCCACCGCGCGCTGCGTCTGCGCGCCATAGAGCGCGTTCACTGGCACGCGAACCTCGCCCATCGTGTCGTGCTCGATGCGGTACTCGGTTTCGGTCACTTCGATCCCTCCAGGGTTGCGGGAGCGCCTGTGCTCCCGGTGTCGATCCCCACCGTGATGACGGGCACAGCCGTGCCCTCGGCGAGGCGGTAATTGGCGCCGACGATGCCGAGTCGCCCTTCGGCGACGGCGTCGCTGATCAGCTCGGACGACTGCAGCAGGTTCGCGACCGTGTTGCGCAGGTGCTCCCGTCCGACGAGTTCGGCATCGATGTCGGCCGGTGCAGAGCCGCCGTTCTCGGCGAGCACCTTGCGGGCAGCCGGGATGATCGGCGCGATGAGCTTCCAGATGTGCGGGGGCAGCGGCGCCGCATCGATGGCGGTGCCGTCGATGGCCGCCTTGACGGCGCCGCAGGAATCGTGCGCGAGCACCACGATCAGCGGGACGCGCAGGACCTCGACCGCATACTCGAGGCTTCCGACGATCGACTCGCCGATGACCTGACCGGCGTTGCGGACCACGAACAGGTCTCCGAGGCCGAGGTCGAAGATGATCTCGGCGGACAGACGCGAATCCGAGCACCCGAACAGGGTCGCGATCGGACTCTGCCCCTCGGCGAGCTCATGACGCTTCTCGACGTCCTGATTCGGATGACGCGGTTCACCGGCGACGAAGCGACGGTTCCCCTCTCGCATCTCGTGCCAGGCCTGGTTCGGAGTCAACACGGTCATTCGGCCTCCTCTACGGCGGTGATCTGAGAGTTCAGCGATTCGGCGAGCCCGGCCGTGGATTCGGCGGAGCGCGAACCGAACAGCAGCAGGTAGTCATCGCCGGCCTGTGTGCCCAGCGCGTAGGTGACGTTCGCGGATCCGCGGTCGCCGATGTCGTACACGTCCCACTCGCGCCCGTCGATCGTGAGGGTCGAGGTGGGGGCGAAGCCGTCCAGCACCTGCGGCGCCCAGGACGCATCGGCGTCGAACGCCTGCGCGATGCGGATGAAGCCGCGTTCCTCCTCGTCGGCCGGCGCGATCGTGATGTTCCAGACGACCGTGGCACCGCCGTCGAGCTTCGCGACGTTCACGCGCCAGAAGTCGTCCAGGTCGGGCACGACGACCGGGCTCTGCATGGTCGATTCGACGTCGGCGGCGATCCTGTCGACGTCGATCTCCTCCGCAGCCGTCGGTTCGCCACGCGGGACCGCGAACACGATGACCGCGACGACCGCGACGGTCAGGATCAGTGCTGCGATCAGATGCCGGAACGTCTGGCTGGAGCGGTAGGCCTGACTGGAGGCCGACTTGCGGGCCGCCGTTTCGTCCGGAGTCTCCGGACGGCCGAGCTCGGCGACGATGGGTGCTGCGGGCTTGCGGCTCACGACTCGTCCTCGTCGGATACCGCGGTGCGCGCGGCATCCAGGCGGCGCTTCGCGCCCAGCAGCCATTCCTCGCATCGGGCGGCGAGCGCCTCGCCGCGCTCCCACAGTGCGAGCGACTGCTCGAGCGTCGGCGCGCCCTGTTCGAGTTCCGCGACGACCCGTACGAGCTCGTCGCGAGCGGCCTCGAACGACAGCGATTCCACAGGGGTGTCGATGGGCGCAGTCACGCGTTCCATCCTACGTCGTCACCCGACACCCGCTGATTCAGGCGCCTTCCGCGATCTCGCCCTCGGAGCGCACGGCCACCGACCCGCGGTCGACGGTCAGCGTCAGCGGCGTCCCGGAGGGAGCATCCGCCGCGTCACGCAGGATCACACCGCCGTCGAGATGCGCGATCGCATATCCGCGAGCGAGGGTCGCTGCGGGCGACAGCGCACGCAGGGAGGCGCGCAGTTCGGACGTGCGCCGCCCGGCGTCGTCGATGCGGCGCGTGACGATGTCGCGGCCGCGTGCCGCGAGCAGCAGCACCTCCTGGGCCCGCGCGTCGATGATGTGGTCGGGGGAGCGCAGCACGGGGCGCGAACGCAGCTGATCCAATTGTGCGATGTCGTGCGAGACCCGCTGGGTCAGCCGGCTCGTGGCCCGCGAACGCAGCTGCGCGATGAGCGCTCGCTGTTCGCCGACGTCGGGGACGACGCGCTTCGCGGCGTCTGTCGGGGTGGACGCCCGCAGATCGGCGACGTCGTCGAGCAGGGGATGGTCGTTCTCGTGGCCGATCGCCGAGACGATCGGAGTGGATGCCGCGGCCACGGCACGGACCAGTCGCTCATCGCTGAAACCGAGGAGAGTCTGCGGGTCGCCGCCGCCGCGGGCGATGATGATCACGTCGACATCGGGGTCGGCATCCAGCTTCGCCAGCGCGGCGAGCGTGTCTGGGACGCACCGGTCACCCTGCACTGCGGCGTACTCGGTGCGGAACCGGACGGCGGGCCAACGCAGCTCGGCGTTGCGATGCACGTCCTTCTCCGCATCGGAGCGCTCACCGGTGATCAGGCCGATGACGTGCGGCAGGAACGGCAGCGGACGCTTGCGGGAGGCCTCGAACAGGCCCTCCTGCCGCAGCTGCGCCCGCAGCTTCTCAAGGCGCTCGAGCTGGTCGCCGAGCCCGACGTGCTTCATCGCCGAGACCGTGAAGCTGAAGTCGCCGGCCTTGACGAAGTAGTCGGCCTTGACGGCGGCGACGACGTGGTCGCCGACGCCGAGGTCGGCCGGGATGCGGGCGCGCACGCTCGACCAGATGCGCAGCGAGATCTGGGCATCCGAGCGGGTGTCCTTGAGGCGCGCGAAGACGTTGCCCGCCCTCACGTTCCAGGAGGTGATCTCGCCCTCGACCCAGACCGTGTTCCATCGGGCGACGAAGTCCCGGATCGTGATGTTCAGGCGCGCGACCGAGGTCGGGGCGTCCGCCGTGGAGTCCTTCGGCGCGACCGCGTCGGCCGGGGGTGCCTCGCCGGGCACCGGATCGGCCTCGAAGACGGTCATCCTGCTCCTTCTGCCGGTGGCTCGCTCACCCAGCCTCGTCCCATCCGTCGGCCGTAGAATCGAGGGGTGAGCCAGACAGCCGTGCACCTATCCATGCCGCGTATTCCGCGATCGCGGCGCGCCGCGCTCCAGGATAACCCGGTCGACGGACACAAGCGGGTGCTCCTCGCGGCACCGCGCGGCTACTGCGCCGGCGTCGACCGAGCCGTGGTCGCCGTCGAGAAGGCCCTCGAGCGCTATGGTGCGCCGGTGTACGTGCGCAAGCAGATCGTGCACAACATCCACGTCGTGACCGAGCTCGAGGAGAAGGGTGCGATCTTCGTCGAAGAGGTCGACGAGGTCCCCGAGGGCGCGCACGTCGTGTTCAGCGCGCACGGTGTGTCTCCGGCCGTCGTGAACGCGGCATCCGATCGCGGTCTGCATGCGATCGACGCGACCTGTCCTCTGGTCACCAAGGTGCACCGCGAGGCCGTGCGCTTCGCCAAGAACGACTTCGAGATCCTGCTCATCGGCCACGACGGACACGAAGAGGTCGAGGGGACCGCCGGCGAGGCACCGGAGCATGTGACCGTTGTGAACTCCCCGGAGGAGGCGGACACCGTCGTGGTGCGCGATCCGTCCAAGGTCGTCTGGCTGTCGCAGACCACGCTGTCGGTGGACGAGACGATGGAGACCGTCAACCGGCTCCGCACGCGCTTCCCCGAGCTGCAGAACCCCCCGTCCGACGACATCTGCTACGCGACGCAGAACCGTCAGGTCGCGATCAAGAAGGTCTCGGCCGACGCGGATCTGGTCATCGTCGTCGGCTCGGCGAACTCGTCCAACAGTGTCCGGCTCGTCGAGGTCGCGCTCGAGTACGGCGCCAAGGCCGCGTACCGCGTCGACTACGCCGATGAGGTCAAGCAGGAATGGCTCGACGGCGTCGCGACGGTCGGCGTCACCAGCGGAGCCTCGGTTCCGGAGGTGCTCGTCGAGGAGGTGCTCGAGGCGCTGAGCGGCGCCGGCTACGCCGACGTCCAGGAAGTGCGCACCGCCGAAGAGGACCTCATGTTCTCGCTTCCCAAGGAACTCCGCCAGGATGCCGCGGGCCAGCGCGATGCACGCGCGCTCGGCGGACGCACCTCGGAGACCACCGTTTAGTCGTCACCTGTTCGGGGTGGTGAGGCGCAGCCTCGCCCGACTCGGTCCTACGATTGATGTGCAGCGGCCGATCTGATGGCGCCGTTGCAGGTGCCGGAGCGTCCCCAGCGCTCGGTGCTTCGGCGAGAGCGTCCCCAGCGCTCACGTCAGCGGCCCCGGGGTGTCCCCACACGCCGGGGCCGTCGCCGTCCCCGGCGTGATCCTGGGAGGCCAGCAGAGCGCGACTGGCTAGCATGGCGGGATGAGCGACCAGATGACACCGGCCCAACGGCCCCAGTACGGCGAGTATGCGACGCCGGAAGAGCAGCGTCGTCTGGCCGGGCTGCCCCCCGTGGACGCAGCCCCCGTCATGGAGGAGCAGGTCGCTCCGGTGACGCCGCCGGTACCGGCGCCCGTTCCGAGCGCTCGCCGGAGCAATGTCGACCGCATCGTGACGATCGCGCTGCTCGCGTACGGACTGGTCAACGTCGTGATGACGGCCATCTCGTACCTCGATCTGCCGACGGTGCTGCAGCAGAGCATGCAGATCCTCGGCATCGAGGGCGATTTCAGCAACTTCGCCCAGGGTCGGCTCTGGGGCGGGATCGCGGCCGTCGTCCTGGTGATCGGCTACGCGCTCACCGTGCTCGTCGCCTTCCGCCGTCTGCGCGGGGCCAAGCGCTCCTGGTGGGTCCCCGTCGTCGGAGCGGCCGTGACGATGGTCGTGGTCACGATCTGCATCATGATCCCGATGCTCGGCGACCCGGCCTTCGTCCAGTACCTGCAGTCCGGCGGCGTCTGACTTCTCGAGGCGATCAGGGGCGCGATCTGATGTGAGCGTCCGGACCCGGGAACAGGACTCCTTCGTGCCCGTCGTCCCACCGCACCAGGTACGGCGGCGCCCCGTCGTCTCCGTGGACCTCGACGATGGTGCCTTCTCGTCTCGGCGTCGTATCCGTGCGTCCTTCGACGATCAGGTGATCTCCGGGCTGTGCATGCATCATCCCCACCTCGTTCCGCTGCCGGCCATGCGCTGCCGCTGATTCCACGATCCTCCGCATGGGCGGTTGTCCGCAACCGGGTCACGGGTACTGTCGAAGACGTGCTCCAGAACAGTTTCGGTGTCCAGGTCTCATACGCCTCCGTCGATCGCAGCGACGGATCGGATCCGCGCCCGCCGGCGCGGGACGTGCTGTCCGCCCTGCGGGTGCTCGCTGGCGTGCGCGATGCCACGGCGGCGTGGGGCGACCGCACCGAAGCCGTGCTGGTGATCCCGTTGACGGACGGCGGCACGCTGCTGACGCTCACCGACGAGGACGCGATCGCGACGACGCTGACCGTCGACGCGCTGCGCGAGGCGTTCGTGGATGCCGGGCTGAACCTCTGGATCGACGCCGACACGCCGTCGCCGAGCGGGGTCGAGGGCTTCGAAGAGTTCGAGGCAGAGTTCGATGAGAGCGACGGCATCGGCGACGACGAGGATGCCGAAGAGTTCGGCGATCTCCTGCCTGAACTGTTCGAGCCCACGCCCGTCCGCGTGGCGGCGTTCTCGCACCGCGGCCCCGCCGTCGCGCGGATCCTCGCCGAAGCGAATCGGACCGCGGTCGAGCATGCCGAATCCGGGGTGTGGTCGCTGCAGCGGTTCCGCAGCTCCGAGCCGACATCCGGATGGGTGTCGGCCAAGGCCGAGCTGCCGGTGATCGAAGTCAACCGCACGGACGACGGCGACGGCTGGATCGAGGTCACCGCCGCATCCGGCACCGTGCCGTTCTGGCCGGATGCCGAACGCGACACGCAGCCGGTCCTTGATCTGGACACCATCTCCGTTGCGGAGACCGCAGAGGTGTATCGGCGTCTGCTGGCCGAGGGCGATGGCAGCCGGGACGAACTGGTCGAGATCGCTGCGAGCACGCATCTGGACGTCGAGGGGGCCCATCGTGCCCTCATCGCGGAGGCACTCGGAGGCATCGTGGGCTCCGATGAACGCCGCGGCGCCTTCCTTGCCGCATTCGGGATCCCTGCGGATCTCATCGCGCGGGCCTTCGACGACGCCGAGCAGACCGACCGGCGGTTCGAGCCGGTCGGCTGGGCTCCGGCGGTATGGAACACCCTGATCGCCGGCGTCGGCGAACTGGCCCCGCTGACGCGGCGGGACACCTTCTGGCAGCGTCTGACCGGTGCGATCCGACGTAGACCGGTGCTCGGCCTCGCGATCGCGGCGGGCGAGCTGACCGCGGGGCTGTGGGCGGCGAGTCGGCTGCGCGGCCTCGGCAGGGGCGTGGGCGTCCTCGCCGTCATCGACGCGATCGGCGGCATCGCGGTCTGGGTGGCGCGACTGCGCCGTCGCTGACTCGCGACGACGCCCGGCGCGCGAGGCGCCGAGCGTCGTTGCACTGGTCTCAGCGGGCGTTGCCGTTGTTGAAGTGGTAGTCGCCGTTGCCGTGGTTGCCGTTCGCTCCGGGGCCGCGGCCGTCGGTGCCCGGCTCGACGTGGTTCGTCCTGGTGTGCACGATGTCGTAGTACACGCTCGTGTCGGCGGCGTTCGGGAACACCCGGTACGTGAAGACGTTCTTGGTCAGTTCGGTGATCGGGACGACGCGCTGGAACAGCACGTTGCCGTCGGCATCCTTCGCATTGATCCAGCGCTCGGAGCCATCGGGCGTCACAGTCCAGTCGCCCTGAAGCTTGGGGCTGTCGTCGAGGTTGTACATCGCGTACGTGCCGTCGGCGTCGAAGTAGGCCCAGCCGACGAAGTTCGACACTGCCGCGTCGTCGAGGGCGATGCGGTTGCCGTTCTGGTCGAACGCGCTCGTCGTCTTCCACGGCGTCGAGGCGAGGACGTCCGACGGTGTCTGCGCGATCCGTACGGAGGCGACGGATGCCGAGGTCGACGGGGCGGCGGCGGCAGCGGTCGTCGGGACGACGGCCAGCGCGGCGAGCACGATCGTCGAGGCGGCGATGGCGGAACGGCGGGTGAAGGAAGTGGTGATGTTCATGCCTTCAACGCTACGAATCCCGCCCAGGGCGGCACATCATCCGATCGGCTATCGCTGAGCATCCGAGCGGGGGATGGCTCGAAACGCAGGATGCCCCGGCCGACCGGCCGGGGCATCCGTGATTCTGCGGGAGTCGTCAGCTCTTGGACTGGCCGTAGCTGCCGAGTTGACGGGTCGACTCGACGACGCGAGCGGCCATCGCGGACTCCGCGATCTTGCCCCAGGCGCGCGGGTCGTACTGCTTCTTGTTGCCGACCTCGCCGTCCACCTTCAGCACGCCGTCGTAGTTCTTGAACATGTAGTCGGCGATCGCGCGGGTGTACGCGTATTGCGTGTCGGTGTCGATGTTCATCTTGATGACGCCGTTCGCGACCGCAAGGGCGATCTCCTCGTCGGTCGAGCCGGAGCCGCCGTGGAACACGAGGTCGAGCGGCTTGGCGCCCGTGCTGTACTTCGCGGCGACCTGCGCCTGGATCTCGCCGAGGAGCTCGGGGCGCAGCTTGACGCCGCCGGGCTTGTAGACGCCGTGGACGTTCCCGAAGGTGAGGGCGGCGATGTAGCGCCCCTGCTCGCCGAGGCCGAGGGCCTGCACGGCCTGGTCGACGTCCGCGAAGGTCGTGTAGAGCGCGTCGTTCGATCCCTCGTGCTGGACGCCGTCCTCTTCGCCGCCGACGACACCGATCTCGACCTCGAGGATCGCGTTGATGTTCTTCATGCGAGGGAGCAGGTCCTTGGCGATTTCGATGTTCTCCGCCAGGGGAACAGCCGAGCCGTCCCACATGTGGGACTGGAAGATCGGGTTGCGCCCGGCCTTGACCTCTTCCTCGGATGCCGAGATGAGCGGCTCGACGAAGCCGGCGAGGGCGTCCTTCGGGCAGTGGTCGGTGTGCAGCGCGACGGTGACGGGATAGTTCTTCGCGACCTCGGTCGCGAACCGGGCGAAGGCGAGGGCGCCGGTCGCTCGGGCCTTCACGGTGTGACCGGCGAAGTAGTCGGCGCCGCCCGTGGTGACCTGGATGATGCCGTCGGAGCCAGCCTCGGTCAGGCCCTGGAGGACGGAGTTGATGGTCTGCGAGCTCGAGACGTTGAAGGCCGGGTACGCGAAGCCACCGGCCTTCGCGCGGTCGAGCATTTCTGCGTACTGATCCGGAGTGGCGACGGGCATGAGAAACTCCTGCGATAGATGAAGCCGGGACAGCAGTCACTCTATCGCCGGACGCTCCGGATGCCGTGGCCCGTGTCAGCGTCATCGACGAGCGCTCTTCTCTTTTGTTAAGAATCGTGATTCCTTCGGCAATATTGATGTGAAACTCCTGTCTTTTCGGTCGATCGGCTAGCTAGGCTGACCGCATGGTGAGTCTGACGGCCGATCTGAGCCCCCTGCGTCCTGACCGCAACCTCGCGCTGGAGCTGGTGCGCGCGACCGAGGCTGCGGCGATACGCGCGGTGCCGTTCATCGGTCGAGGCGCCAAGGAGGCTGCCGACGGCGCAGCGGTCGACGCCATGCGCGCGTTCCTGGGGACCGTCGACTTCAAGGGCCGGGTCGTGATCGGCGAGGGCGAGAAGGACAACGCGCCGATGCTGTTCAACGGCGAGGTCGTCGGCACGGGTCGCGGCCCCGAATGCGACATCGCGGTCGACCCGATCGACGGCACGTCGCTCACGGCGGCCGGTCGTCAGAACGCGCTGTCCGTGATCGCCGTGTCGGACGGCGGGACGATGCTGGACGCGTCGAGCGTCTTCTACATGGACAAGCTCGTGACGGGACCCGCTGGCGTGGGGGTCGTGGACATCCGTCTGCCGATCGGCGAGAACATCCGCCTGCTGTCCAAGGCTTTGGGCAAGCCGGTCGACGAGATCGTCGTCTCGGTGCTGAACCGCCCGCGGCACGAGCAGCTGATCCAGGAGATCCGGGAAGCCGGTGCCGGCACACGCCTCATGAGCGACGGCGACGTCGCCGGCGGCATCAATGCGGCGCGCCACGGGGCACGGACGGATATGTGCGTGGGCGTCGGCGGGAGTCCAGAGGGCATCGTGACCGCGTGCGCCATCAAGGCGCTCGGCGGACACATCCAGGGGCGGCTCTGGCCGCGGGACGACGAGGAACGTCAGCGCGGGATCGATGCAGGCCTCGACATGGACAAGGTCCACGAGGCGGACGATCTGGTGCAGGGCAACAACACGATCTTCGTCGCCACCGGCGTCACCGACGGCCAGTTGGTCGCGGGCGTGCGCCGGGAGGGCGGCTACGTCTACACGGAGTCGGTCGTCCTGCGCGGGGCGTCCGGCACGCTGCGCCGCATCGCCAGCGAGCACCTCGTTTCGAAGTGGCTGTGAGCGCGGCGATCAGCGCCGGCTGAACCCATCGTTATCGACCCGGTACGGCGTTCGTCGCTCGTCGCGTCCGGGTTTCCCAGCGGAGCCTGGCAGAATAGGCGCGGATCTGCTGTCGCGCCTCCGAGGCGCGACCGGAGGAGGACGAGCGATGAGCACGCAGCATACGGGCAGCGAGAAGACGACGCCGAAGGTGGTCACGACCGCCACCGGCCGCATCCTCCGAGTGAACCCGGATGGCACGCTCGGCTCGAGCTCGCAGGAGGGCCCCGCATCGGCGCAGACCGCCGCGGCGGCGCGCACGGGCATCGCTCAGGATCCGGCGCGTCGTGCCGATGTGCTCTTCCGTGTTCGGCGTGAAGCGGGCCACGAACTCAGCGTCTGGTGGATGGTCGGCGCCTTCGTCGTCACGTCCGGCCTCGTGATCGCCCTGCTCAGCTGGGTCCCGGGCGGCGCGTGAGCCGTACGCACTGAGCGACCAGGCGTCGGTCGATCGACTCAGTGCTCGGCTGCGGGCGTTGCGTCCGTGGCCGTTTCCGTGTCGGCGAACCGAGCGCGTACGTCGCCGACATCCGCCTGCAGCAGCGCCGGACTCGGAGACGCGAGCGCCTCTTCGTCGTGTGCGACGCCCTCGATCAGTTCCGGGGCCGTGAAGCGGCGGCCGGTGGCGACGACGGCGGGCGGGGTGGTGTCGAGCGCCCCCGCATCGATCCCCGGGAACTGTCGGGCCGTCACCAGCACGCGACTCTCCAGGGATCCGGCGAAGCGGTTGTAGCTGTCGACCGTGCGTTCCAGTGCTCGACGCAGATCGTCGGCGTGACCGGCGAGCGTCCCGAGGCGTTCGTAGAGCTGGGTGCCGAGGGCGAGGAGAGTCCGGGCCTCGGTCGAGACCTCCTGCTGCGTCCAGGTGTAGGCGACCGTCTTCAGCACCGCCCACAGGTTCACCGGGGACGCCAGCGCGACCCGCTTGCCGAACGCGTAGTCGAGCAGAGTCGGATCTTCGTCGATCGCGGCGGCGAGCAACGACTCGTTCGGGAGGAAGCAGATGACGAATTCGGGGCTCGAGTCGAGTCCAGACCAGTACGCCTTCTTGGCCAACGCGTCGATGTGCGCGCGCACGGCCTTGACGTGCTTCTGCATGAGTGCGCGGCGCGCAGTCTCGTCGTTCTCGCCGGCACCGAGGGCACTGGCCTCGAGATAGGCATCGAGCGGAACCTTCGCGTCCACGGCGATCGATGCGCCGCCGGCGAGGCGGATCACCATGTCCGGGCGGCCCTGGCCGCGGTCTGAGAAGATCGTGGACTGCAGGTCGAAGTCGACGTGCCGCGTGAGTCCGGCAGCCTCGACGACCCGACGCAGCTGTGTCTCGCCCCAGACTCCTCTCGTGGCCGTCGAGCGCAGCGCACCGGCGAGCGATTCGGTCGTCGCGCGCAGCGCCTCGTCCGACTCCTGCGCACGCCGCAGCTGTTCGGTGAGCGAACCGAACTGCGCGTGCCGCTCCTGCTCCAGCGAGGAGACCTTGTGCTGCATCTGCTGCAGGCTCTCGCGCACCGGAGCGAGCGCGGTCAGTACGGCGTTCTGCTGCTGGACGCGGGCTGCTTCGGCGGTCTGCTGCGCTCGAGAGTGCTCAACGGCATCCCGATACAGGTCGTACTGCCGGTCGCGGTCGTCTCGCGCAGCCGCGAGCTCGGCCTCCGCACGCGCCAGCGCCGCCGCGCTGCGGGAGGCGCGCGCGAACCAGCCGGCCGCAGCTCCGGCGGCCAGGGCGACGATGACGAGAAGAACGATCAGCAGAGCATCCATGACTTCAGTGTGCGCCCGGCCTCCGACATCGGTCGGCGTGCGCCGCGGTGGGTCGGCTCAGGCGACGGCGCGCTCTGGTGCGGCGACCTGCGGCGCCGTGACGCGCAGGCTCAGCGTCTCGGCGAGGGCATGGACGTCTGCCGCGTCATGACGGCGGGCGGCGTCGATGACGATCTGCGCGCAGGCGCGGGCATCCGCCAGTGCGTCGTGATGCGAGAACTCGGAGAAACCGGCGGCGGCTGCCGCCTTGGGCAGGCGATACGAATCCAGTTGATACGTCTTGCGGGCGACCTGGAGACTGCACAGCGACCGATATGGCGGGCACTCCAGTCCGGTCGCCGCCGATGCTCGGCGCAGCACGTTCACATCGAATCCGGCGTTGTGCGCGACCAGCACGTCCGCTCCGGCGAAATCGCAGAGCCGGTCGAACTGCTCTGGCCAGGTCGCGGCATCCTCGACATCCTCCGGCCGGATGCCGTGGATGCGGACGTTCCATTCCTGGAAATCGTCATGCCCGGCCGGCGGACGGATCAGCCATCCCGTCATCGCGACGACCTCGCCGCCGCGCACCCGCACGAGCCCGACGGAGCATGCAGAGGCGGGGCTGGAGTTCGCGGTCTCGAAGTCGATCGCAGTGAAATCCAGTGGCACGACTTCACTGTCTCCCGGCATCCGGACACGACGTCGCAGGCTCGCCGTAGGCTGACCACATGAGCGACGCACGCGCGACTTCCTTCGGCTCGCAGGCCGGTGCCTACGAGCTCGCACGCCCCGACTATCCGTTCGAGGCGGTCGCATGGCTGCTCGAGCAGCTCCCGCACGGGGCCCGCCGGATCGCAGATGTCGGCGCAGGCACGGGCAAGCTCACACGCGTCCTGGTGAAGGCCCCGGATGCCGAGGTCGTGGCCGTCGATCCGGATGCCGAGATGCTCGCGACTCTCCGGCAGAACGTGCCCGGGGTCCCGACTTTCATCGGCACGGCCGAGCAGCTGCCGCTGCCGGATTCGAGTCTGGATGCCGTGGTGCTCGCCCAGGCCTGGCATTGGGTCGAACCGATCGCCGGCTCAGCAGAGGTGGGACGCGTCGTGCGCTCCGGGGGCGTGCTGGGGTTGATCTGGAACATCCGCGACGAACGGACCGAATGGGTGCGCCGGCTGACCGCGATCATGCACGGCAGCGCAGCCGAGCAGATGCTCTCCGGCGCCGGTCCGCGGGTCGCGTCACCGTTCGGGGCGCTCACGTCGCAGGAGTGGGAGTGGACGCGTCCGATGACGCGTGCGCAGCTGCATGATCTGGCGAGTTCACGCAGTGACGTGATCACGTCATCGGATGATGAGCGGCAGCGCATCCGGCGCGAGATGGACGAGCTGTTCGACGAGCTCGGTGCCCACGGCGACGACGAGATCGAACTTCCCTACGTGACCCGCGCCTTTCGGGCGGTGCGCGAATGAACAACCGGATCGATGCCGTCTTCTTCGATCTGGACGGCACGCTCGTCCATGACGGTGCGGGGGATGCCGTGCGTCAGACCGCTCAAGAGCTCGCGCGACGGCACGGGCTCGATGCGGACGCGATCCTCGCGGCGAACGCCGAGGTGTGGAGCGGATGCTGGGCCGAACAGGGCGAACGCTGGATGCGCGGTGAGCTTCCGAGCGACGCCCTGCCGCGTGAGATCTGGCGGCTGACGCTGGCAGATCTCGGCCGGGACGACGCGGCGCTCCTGGAGGAGGCCGCGCAGTTGCACGTCCGGGCCGAGCGGGGCACCTTCACGCTGTTCGCTGAGACGCTCGCGGTGCTGGAGGAGCTTCGTTCCGACGGCATCCCGTTGGGGGTCATCACGAACGGACCGGCCGAGTTCCAGCGCGCGAAGCTCGTGACGGTCGGGATCGACGGACTGTTCGATGTCGTGGTGGCCTCGGGGGACATCGGGGTGCTGAAGCCGGCCAACGAGATCTTCGACCGTGCGCTCGCCGGACTCGGAGTCGCAGCGCGGCGCGCGATCCACGTGGGCGACAACTTCGCCGCCGATGTCGTCGGCGCTGCGGATGCCGGCATGACAGCGGTCTGGATCAATCGCGACGCGGCGGTCGCGCCTCGATCGGACGTCGCCCATCGCGACATCCGTTCGCTGCGGAACGTGCTGGTCGAGCGCACGCAGAAGACCGGCATCCTGCGCGGGTAGACTCGTACCCCGTGGCTCTCACTATCGGCATCGTCGGCCTGCCCAACGTCGGCAAGTCCACCCTCTTCAACGCACTCACCAAGAACGACGTGCTCGCGGCGAACTATCCGTTCGCGACGATCGAGCCGAATGTCGGGGTGGTGAGCCTCCCGGACGCACGCCTCGGCACGCTCGCCGAGATCTTCGGCAGCGAGCGCATCCTTCCGGCGACGGTGTCGTTCGTGGACATCGCGGGCATCGTGCGCGGCGCGAGCGAGGGGGAGGGGCTGGGCAACCAGTTCCTCGCCAACATCCGCGAAGCCGACGCGATCGCGCAGGTCGTCCGCGGGTTCGCCGACGACGACGTCGTGCATGTCGACGGTGCAGTGAACCCGGCATCCGACATGGAGACGATCAACGCCGAGCTCATGCTCGCCGACCTCCAGACGCTCGAGAAGGCGATCACCCGGTACGAGAAGGAGGTGCGCGGGCGCAAGCTCGACCCCTCGGTGCTCGAAGCCGCCAACGCCGCGAAGGACGCTTTGGAACGCGGCATCCTCCTCTCGACCAGCGGGATCGATCTCGCACCCATCCGGGAGCTGGGCCTGCTGACGTCCAAGCCGGTCATCTTCGTCTTCAACGTCGATGAGACGGTTCTGACGGACGACGCGCGCAAGGCGGAGCTCGCCGCTCTCGTCGCTCCGGCGAAGGCGGTCTTCCTCGATGCGAAGATCGAGTCCGAGCTGATCGATCTGGACCCCGAGGATGCGGCGGAGCTGCTGGCGTCGACGGGGCAGGAGGAATCCGGACTCGACCAGCTCGCGCGCATCGGCTTCGACACGCTCGGTCTTCAGACGTACCTCACCGCCGGGCCGAAGGAAACCCGCGCCTGGACGATCGGCAAGGGCTGGAAGGCTCCGCAGGCCGCGGGTGTCATCCACACGGACTTCGAGAAGGGCTTCATCAAGGCCGAGGTCATCTCGTTCGATGACCTCGTCGAGACGGGATCCGTCGTGGAAGCCCGAGCCAAGGGCAAGGCGCGCCTTGAGGGCAAGGACTACGTCATGCAGGACGGCGACGTCGTTGAATTTAGGTTTTCAAACTAGCCTGATCGGCGATCAGCGCGAAGAAGCTTTCACGTTTCGAACGTGGAGTCGTAGTGCGCTGGCTGCGAATCCGGCGGCATCCGCTGTGCCGAAGGCGACGTGGAATTCGGTGTTCGTCTCGTACTGATCTGCGAGCCCACGGATCATGTCGAGAGATTTCGCGGTGTCGCCGGCGTGGGTGGGGGTTCCCGGAATCTCCTTGAACCACTGCGCGTGGACGGATGCGTGCGCTTGCGCGGCTTCGGAATCCGCGTCGTGTCCTTCTTCTTGGATCTGACGCCACCGCGCGAGCAGTGCCTCCGACCGTGTCTTCCACTCTCTCTGCTGGTGCAGGGACTTGCGATGCCACCACTGGTTGGAGGCCTCGAAAGCGTCCCGGCCCCAACGGGCCACAACTTCGGCCTCGTATCGATCGTTGAAGCCCTCGAGCATGACGTCTATGCGTGGCTGGCCTCCCTGACGCCGCATCTCCAGGGTGTGCTGCACCGCGTTGATACGTCGATCCAGGGTCTCGCGTTCTTTGGAGAGTTGATCCAAGTGTCCGGTGAGCGCTTCAATCTCCGTCTCCGGAGTGGCGCTCATCTCGAGTGCGGCCGCGATCTCGGTGAGGGGCATGCCTGTGTCGCGCAGAAGGAGAATCCTCTGCAATCGGGCAACCGCGTCGGGCCCGTAGTAGCGATAGCCGTTGGACCCGACGCGGTCTGGGAGGAGCAAACCGATCTGGTGGTAGTGGCGTATCGTTCGGCCGCTGATCCCGGCACGCTCTGCGATCTCGTTCACCGTCCACTCCACGGTTTACCTCCCTGTCCTGTGGTGTTCTCAGTCTTTTCCATCGAGACTCAGGCCAAGTCGCGTCGCGGCGACGCGCAGGATCTCGTCTGTAGGCGATGTAACGGCCTGCGCCGCAGTGATTCCGGTGGCATCCAGGTACGCGCGCACGAGCCGCGTACCCGCCGCGTATCCTGCTCCGGTCGGCAGGCCAACAGGCTCTGCGCCAAGAAGCTGGGCGCTCGCGTCACCATGAACCCACGCATTGAAGTTCTGCATGCCGGTCACGCTGAGACCTCTTGCAACTTTCGCAAGGACTTCGTCATCGCCTCGGGTCTGATCACTGACGAAATGAGTGTAGCCACGGTCGCCGTATAGCTCGGCGGCGAACTCGTCGGCGAGACCTTCTGAGGTCACCTGTTCGCCGACGGTCACCGTCATCGGATCCCAGATGACGCCGCCGGGGGAGTAGCGCACGTTGTGGTGTAGTTCATGCACGGCAATCGCTTCGAGTCGGTTGAGTACCTGAGGGGTCGGCCAGACCGTGATGGTGATGTAGCCGCTGATGCCTCCAAACGCGGACAGCCCCTGAACCTCGTTCACGAAGTGCTCGTTGGCAGGATCACCTAGGACGAGAAGAACCTGAAGGTCCGGCACATCGATGGCAGGATTGGCCGCCTTCAACGCCGCAACGCCGCGCTGGAGTGCCACGGTGATGCGACGCCAAGCATCCGCTTCGATGAGCTTCTCAATGCCCTGCTCGACCAACGGGGTGGGGTTCTCCCAATCGAAGCCGAAGTTCTGCCGATGCACGGCGGCCATATCCACGCCTCCCGGGACGAAGTGGTACATCCCCGCGAGCGGGGACCACATTTCACGGACGAGGTCGGGGCGCGCGTCCGATGCTGCTTTGAGAACCTCACTCATGGCCGCGGCGCTGTCAATCACTGAAATGGTCATGGAACAGGACGCTAAACCTTGCCGTCGCGTCAAGGTCAAACCGGTGCGACTAGCGGCGGACGGGCAACGTCCGTCGCGAGGTGCGGGCATTACCGGGCCGGCGTTGTGGCAAATGAACGGGCTGGGTCCGAGCGGTTGGTATGCACCGGAATGCGTCGAGTTTAGATCAGCGCTCCAGAACCCGGAGTCGAGGACGGCTCGGAAGCGAGCTTCCGGACCTGTCGAGTTCGAATGCTCTTCAAGCATCAGCTTTCGCGCGGCTGAGGCCCATCGAGACATACGCGGAGAACCCAGCTCGTTTCGCGAATTTGATGCGCCGTCGCTGCGTTTCGGTGAATCCGAGTTTGGCGTACAGTCTGAGGGCGGGGGTGTTGGTGTCCTTGATGTCGCGCAGCACGAAATCGTCGGAGGGCAGCTCCAGGAGTCGACGCATCAGCGCAGTGGCTATGCCTTTTCCCTGATACTGCGGCGCTGTCGTGACGAATGCAATCTCCGTCAGACCGGCGCGGGCACCGTCATAAGCCCCCATGAATTGACTTCGGATGATCCGATAGCTGATGATCCCGTGTATTCGCCCGAGCACGCGCTGGAGCTTGTGCCGATCCGGCTCGAAGCATTCCTGCTCGCCTTCGGTGACGACCGCGACCGCGGCGGGCTCGCCGTCGACGAGCGCGATATGGAAGCGCTCCAGGATGAGCATCGGGGCGAACGCGTCGGCAAGCACACCGGGGTCTTTGGAAAAGAACGCGAAATCCTCGGCGAACCCTTGCGTGAGAACTTCCGCGATCCTGTGCCGATACCCCTCACCCAGTTCGTCTGCGCGCGCGACTTCGATCTTCATCGGGGTCCTCCTGTGAACATTCGTAGGATCAGGTCGACATCGGGCTCCGCAGATCCCTCCCGAAGAGCAACGTGCATCGTCGTCATACCGGCAAGCATGGCGAAGTAATGAGCGGCCATTCGGGTTGGGTCTCCCGCAGTGATCTGGCCTGCGGCCTGGCCTCGACCGATGAGCAAGGCGAAGGCCCGCCAGAGCGCCCCCTGCGTTGCGGCCAGCCGCGCCGCAGTCCCCTCAGGAGTGTCCGTCGTAAAACCCTGGTTGATCACCATGTAGAACTCGGCCGCGCCGTTGTTCGCTGCGAGGTCCGCCACGTATACCTCGGTGAAGGATCGGATCATAGAGAGCGGGTCCCCTTCGGTCGAGAGCTGCGTGGTGACAGCCACGAGCCCGCGCGAGGCCTGTTCGATCAGTTCATCGAACAGCTCTTCCTTGCTCGCGTAGTGCCGGTAGATCGACCCGGTGCTGACCCTCGCTTCGGCGGCGATCTGGCGCACGTTCGTGGCCGCGAAACCGCGGTGCGCGAACACTCGGACGGCAGCCGTCTCCACAGCAGAGCGCGTGGCTGAGCGCAACGCTTCGTTCTGCTCCGTCGTCCGCGGCACGATGATCCTTTCAATGAACTTGTGTTCATTTTATGCAGCGATCGCACCGGGCGCAACTGGGTGCCCGACTAGGGTTGCTACGAGGTGCCTGGTGGGCAGTGGAATGATGCGCGGCCATAGGCCGACACTCAAAGGTTGGTACGTGTGGCGACGTGGTGGAGTTCCGCTTCAACAACTGACGTACGCGTCGAGCGGACGGGCCGTCGGCATGTCGGAAGCCCCGGCTACGGTCGGCGTATGACGATTCATCTTGAGGGCATTACCGTTCTCGCCGATGATGTGACGACTCTCGCTGATTTCTATGAGCTCGCACTCGGCTGGGAAGTGGAGGTTCGCGAAGAAGCGTACGTCGCGTTCGGGGGCCAGGGGGTGCGCGTCGCGATCTTCTCTCGCCGATTGATGAGCGAGAACACCGACAGCAATCCGGCATATGCCGCGCAGTTCACCGGCCAGGCATTCGAACTGAATCTTCAGTGTGAGAGCGCGGACGAGGTGGAGCGGTACTACGACCGGCTGGTCGCTGCAGGGGCGACGCCAACGGGGCGACCGGCGTTGCGGGAGTGGGGTCAGTTCGCGGGCTTCGTCGCGGATCCCGAGGGGAACATTCACTCGCTTTTTGCGAACGTCTAACGAATGCCGACATTTCTGCGCACGCTCTGGCGTCCGACACACCGAGCGCGTCGACCGCACCGCTCTCGCCGATGTAACCCGGAGGAGTTCTGCAACGCTTTTCTCGACACGGCTTCAGGGCGAGATTGCTCGTCACTGCAACTCTCAGGGGTTGGACGTGGGAGCCGTGTGTGAAAGGCCTTGGTCAGAATCTGCGAGTCGCGACGTCCGGTCGGTGTGAGGCTGCCAGCAGCTTGTTGAGCTCGTCGGCGGTCAAGGGGCGGCCACGGTCTGCCAGGTAGTCATCGCCGAACCCGTCTGGACCCTCTGCGTAGATCGCTGTGTATGCGCCGGATCCAGGCTCGGCTCGCCAGGACTCGTTGAGCGTTCCTGCGTCGATCGGATCGAAGCCGAGCGTTCGCACCAGTTCGCTGACTTCAGTGTTGGCCTGGGCATCGTTTCCGAACACGGGCAGTGCCGTCCGCGGCTCTGAGTTCGCGAGCAGAGGGATGTGGTGCGCGACGATGTTATTGAACGCCTTGACCAGTCGTGTGCCTGGCAGCAGTGCTTGCTCACGTTCGGCAGTGGTCGTCTCTCGGGTGTCCAGGGTCCGGATGCGTCCGTCGCGATCGGGATAGTAGTTGCCCGTGGACAGGATCATCTTGCCGTCCAGAACGGCATGCGGGAGTCGCTCGTACGCGGCGAGCGGAATGGCGATGACGACGAGGTCACTGAACGCGGCGGCCTCTTGCGTTGTGCCGGCGTGAGCGTTCGCGCCCAAGCCTGCCACGAGATCGGTGAGGGTCTCGGGCCCGCGGGAGTTGGCGATCGTCACCTGGATGCCTGCATCGACCGCGAGACGCGCGATGGCTTCGCCGATGGCTCCGCTGCCGATGATTCCGATCTGGGTCATTGCATGTCCTTACGACCGCCCTGCGGCGGATTGTCTTGTTCGTGTGGGGTGGTTCCGGCGTCGATGGCATCGAGTACGAGGGGCAGCAGACCGGGGAAGCGACGAGCGAGTGCGTCTGTGCGGAGCCAGTTGCGGTGACGTGTGCCGTCGACCTCCTGACTGATGAGTCCGGACTCGCGCAGGATCCGCCAATGCCGCGTGAGCGCAGACTTCGACACGCCGAAGTCGGAGCTGCTGCATGCGCCACCCGGATGGGACGCGATGTGCGAGACGATCGCCCGTCGCACGGGGTCTGACAGTGCGGATATCACGGCGAACAGATCGATCTCGTCCTCCGTCGGGACCGACAGGGGGCGAGCGAGTCGGCTTGCCATCAATGACTCCTCGAGCTCGTGTATGTACGCGTACTGACGTACATTGCATCCCATGTTCATCGTACTGCGTACATGAGCCGTGGTCCTGATGCGACCCAGAAGCGGTTCTGCGGCCTGAGTTCGCTCGAGCGTGACGCTCCAGTTGACGAGCGCCCTCGTCGCCGAGTCCTCTTTCTGTGATCGGGAGTGACGAATGGATGACAGGGTCAGTGACGAGAGGGACGCCGCAACGCCGCACACGCGACGCGGGACGATCCTCCAGGGCTCGAGGAGGAGGAACGGTGCAGATCAGGAACACCCCGCAGAGTTCCATCATGGCCCGGGAGACCGGGCCATGACCACAGACCTCGAGCGATGGCTCGCCCTGGCCAGGACTTCGCGGACGCGCGCTCGGATCCGCTGCTGGACGCTGCTGGATCGTGTCATGTCCGAGGGCCGGATGGGCGGGGAGATCCGGTTCCGACGCAACGCTCCCGATCCCCGGCACCTGACCGACGGGCAGTTCGATGGCTGGCCAGACCGGATTCCCGCGGGGGTCTCATGAACACTGATTCTGCCCCTCGCCGCCGTCCGGTTCGGTCCGTGCTCCGGCGAATCGGCCGCGCGCTTGTTCTCGAGTTCACACCTCCGCCGAAGCCCCGGCCCCGTCCCAATCGTGCGGACCTGCTGAACGGGCGCAGCGCCGTAGGTGTGATCCTCCACGCACGGTTGAATGAGACACCCGAAGGAGGATACGCCGACGACGATCTCGTGATCGAGGTCGAGGTCGAGGCGGCCGAGCCCGGTCAGACTGTGACGCTGCTGCGGACCGTGCGGTCTCCGCTGCTCGGAGCGTACGCCGGCCGTGCCCTCGTCGGACGCAAAGTGATCGTTCGGCATACCACGCTCGACCCGTCATACGCCGACGATATTCTCGTGGAGAAGTGGCCGGTCGAGGTCGAAAGGGCGCTGATGCCGTTCCGTCCGAGGGGCCGGGGAGCCGGCACCTATCGGACGTGGCGGTTCCTCTCGAGCCTTGGATTCGTGCTCGGCTATGGCGGAATCATGCTCGTGGTCCCCTCGCTATGTCTTCTCGTCGGCACGCTGTTTCTCGGGCCAGAGATGGCCGACAGCTTTCCGGCCTGGCTTCAACCGGGTGTCGTTTTCCCGGCGAGCCTCGTCGCGGTGCCCGTGGGTTTCTGGATCCACACCGCCTGTGACCTCCGCGCAGATGCGGCACGCTCGAGGATCGAACGACAGGCATCATGACTCATCACCGAAGCGGCAGAAGGGCGGGGTGCGCTGCCTCCATCGACGAGGCCGTAACCGGGGCCAATGAGCTCGCGCAGCGCATCGCAGCAGTCGGCGGGGCTGGACATCAAGAGTCAGATCTTCCATGGCCGTCGGAACACGGCGGAGTTCAGGTTCACGTCCGATCGCACGTCGCCAGCCTCCGGCTGCGAAGCAACTCCCCGTTTGTGCACCAGCAACGTCGATCAGGTCTGCTTGTGCTTCCTGGTCTCCACCACCTGGATGCGCCGGGATCTGAGCGTGGCGACAGCCTGCGCGTAGAGCTTCTGGTACTCGGCCGCAGGGTAGTGCTGCAGCCTGATGCGAACCGTGTGCTTGCCGTCCTTCGACGCGGCCCCGGCACATCCAGCGGTTCCCTCAGGCGCAGCACCAGATCGCGATTCAGATGCTTTCTGTCCCACAGGACGCGCGCCTTGGCGTTGTTGATGTACTGGACCGAAGTCGCTCCCTTGATCGACCCCCAGGGGATCACGTGGCCTCCGCAGACTATGACGCCGGCGTCGCCGAACTCCAGATCGATCGCGTCGTCGCCGGTGCGCATCGCCCCGGCAATCCCGGTCACCAAGCCGTACGCGCCGAAGGCCAGACCCACACCCCCGAGCGTCAACGGCCCCCCGCTGAACCAGATCCGGGCCTTGTCCACCGACATCTCCGGCAAACCGTTCAACACCAGGTACAGTCCCAGCGCGAACAGCGGCGCGCCCAGGAGCACCAGGACCAGGCTTCGCCAGATCCTCGGCCGGTGGTACTCGCTCCTGCTGGTGAAGCTTCGCGTCCGCGTCCCACGCAAGGTGCTTTCCCTCATGCGATCGATGCCTTCTGGTCGGTTCGATGAACGGACCATTCTACGGAGCCTCGCGAACCGGGGATCGCCGCGCAGACCGCGCTGGCCAAGATCAAACGGGCGCTGCCGGCCGATGAAGCCGAGAGGGTCGATGCGCTGCTCGGAGTGATGGCGAGTTCCTCCCCGTACGGACAAGCGGCTCCCGATCCTGCGCTGATGCTGACCGTGGCGGAGGCCGTGGAATCTCGTCGAGCCCTCGATCTGCGGTACGTCGGCAGCGAGGGCGTCCCGTCTCGGCGCACGGTCCACCCGTATGGCCTGATAGCGCACTCGGAACGGTGGTACCTCATCGCCTTCGACAGCGGTTCGCAGGAGGAACGGACCTTCCGAGTCGACAGGATCCGGTCGGCTCGGCCGCTGCGCGAGATCCTCGCCGCCCCACGGCGGCCGGATGCGCAAGGGAACCTGCTCGACCGGTTCGCGGATGCTGACTGTCGCTGGCGCGTGGTGCTGCATATCCGGACGACCGAGGAGCGCATCCGCGTTCGACTGCCGCGCAGCGTCGCCCGACTCGAGCGGTCGGATGGTGCAGAGGCGGGCACAGACGATCAGGATCTGCTCCGGTACCGGGCGGAGATCCATGCCGAGAGCCTCGACTGGCTGCCGTCCGTGATCGCCGCGCTCGACTGCGAGGTGACGATCGAAGGCCCGGACGAGCTACGAGGCCGCGACAGGGCTGCGGCGGCGAGGATGCTGCACGCGGCGGACGACGGCACGAGACCTGCCGGGGCCTGAGCCCGCCGGGCGCGGCAGCGGTTCCGGTGTCGGAGCCCAGTGCGAAGATGGGCGCATGCCCGAGTCTCCGGAGGTTCAGGTGCTCGTCGAGTTCCTCGGCGAGCAGGTCGAAGGCCGCATCGTCGCAGACATCGACGTCGGCGAGTTCCGCATCGTCAAGACGCGCGATCGTCCGCCCGACTCGCTCGTCGGCGCCCGGATCACCGAGGTGCGGCGCTTCGGCAAGCATGTCGGCTTCGCCACGACCGCAGGCTGGCTGATGATCGGGTTCGGTCGCAACGGCTGGTTCCGATGGCAGGCGGCGGAAGACCCGTCCGGCGATGAGCCTGCACCGGAGGTCGCACGGATCGTGCTCGAGGATGGGGCCGTGATGCGACTCGTCGATACGGGCGACTTTCTCGCTGTCACCGCGTCGGTCGTCGATGCGCCGACGGATGTCGCGGGCGTCGCCGCCCTCGGACCGGATCCGCTCTCATCGGAGTTCTCGCGCGAGGACTTCGAACGCGCACTCGGCACCAGACGGAAGCAGATCAAGGCACTGCTGCAGGAGCAGACTTCGATGGCCGGAATCGGCAACGCCTACTCGGATGAGATCCTGCATCGAGCGCGGTTGCCCCACGCGGTTCACGCGGCAGCCCTCGACGCGGATGCGCGGGAGCGACTGTTCCACGCGACGGTCGGCATCCTGAGCGCGGCGGTCGCGGACCGGCAGGGGCTGCCACCGGACCGGCTCAAGCAGGCGAAGGTCGAGGCGATGGTCGTGCACGGCCGCGGCGGTCAAGCGTGTCCGGTGTGCGACACGACGATCATCGATCACGTTTCCGGCGGCGCATCCGCGCAGTTCTGTCCGCACTGCCAGCCAGATCGCGCTGTCGTCTGATTCTTCGACACCGCACGGCTGGACGAGCGCCTCGCGGATGACGGGCATCGAGGTGGTGGGCACGCGCCCTCGTCTCGCAGGGCCCACCGGGCATGTAGTGTTCGTCGATGGTGCCGACGATGCGAGGAGTTCCGATTCGATGACTGACCAGTTGCCACTCTGCCCGGAGTGCGGGAGCGAATACGCGTACGAGCAGGGCGCCCTCCTCGTCTGCCCGATGTGCGCGCACGAATGGGCGCCGAGCGAAGCCGAGTCGGCTGAGACCGGCGATCTGCCGGGCGTCGTGAAGGATGCCGTGGGCAACGTCCTCGCGGACGGTGACACGGTGACGATCGTCAAGGACCTCAAGGTCAAGGGTGCCGGCGGCGGCGTTGTGAAGGTCGGCACGAAGGTGCGCGGCATCCGGCTCATCTCCGACGGCGTCGGCGACCACGACATCGATGCGAAGGTGCCGGGCTTCGGTCAGATGCAGTTGAAGTCCAGCGTCGTGAAGAAGGTCGTCTGATCCCGTGATCGCCGAGAGCACGGCGCGGTGGGCTGACCCGATGTCCCTCCACATCGTCGTGCGCGACGTACTGACAACCGACGAGATTGCCGCTGTGAAGGATCTGTTCGACGCCGAGTACCTCGACGACTTCGGTGAATGGGACCCCGCCCAGCCGTACGGCTACGCACCACACGATCTGCACGTGATCGCACGATCCGACGAGGGCATCGTCGGGCACGTGGGGTGGGGCCGTCGCACAATCGGCGTCGACGATGCATCGCTCGTCATCGCCGGAGTCGGCGGCGTGCTCGTCTCGCCGCAGACTCGTGGGCTCGATCTGGGAAAGCGGATGCTGGCGTACGCGGCCGCGTCGATGCGAAGCGCGGGCGGGATCGACTTCGGCTACCTGGGCTGCCGCGAACAGGTCGTGCCGTTCTACGAATCGTGCGGATGGCATCGCGTCGTCGCGGCGGAACGCTCGATCGCACGAGACGGGATGCCGGTCGAGGACGAGCCGGGGCAGCCCCTGCTCGTGCTGCCCGTCGAGCGGGATCTCGCGTCCTGGCCTGCCGGCACCGTCGATCTCCGCGGCCGCGCGTGGTGATGCCGGCGTAACCTGTGAGTGTCGAAGGAGGAGCGCCATGACGTTCGATGCTCAGCATCCGGGACACATTCCCGCGCCCGGTGAGTCGTCCGTCCCCGAGCTCGAGGAGGACGAGACGATCGCGCCTCGTCCCGAAGAGGAGATCGCCGACGTCCTGCGCGCCGAACCCGACGTCTCCGATCACAGTGCGGGCCGCGGTTGACGGCGTCGGTCACGCTTCAGCGGGGCGAAGTCTCGCTCGCCGTCACAGACTTCGGCGGTGACGGTCCGCCGGTCCTCCTGCTTCATGGACTCGCCGGCAGCTCGCGAGAGCTGATTCCCACAGCAGAAGCGCTCGCGGACGCGTTCCGTGTTCTGCTCGTGGACCAGCGCGGCCACGGATGCAGCACGCGCCGGCCGACGGATCTCTCCCGCGAGGCGCACGTGGGAGATGTCGTCCATGTGCTGGAGTCGCTCGCTCCAGGACAGCGCAGCGTGCTGGTCGGTCAGTCGATGGGCGCGCATACGGCATTCCTCGCCGCCGCCGCACGCCCGGATCTCGTCGATCGGCTGGTGATGCTCGAGGGGCATGTCGCCGGTGATGCGGATCCGAAGTCCGCCGCCGACCTCGGTCAGTTCTTCGCGTCGTGGCCACCGACGTTCCGTGACGAGTCCCACGCGCGGCAGCTCCTCGGCGGCGAAGCGATCGTGGATGCCTGGATCGCGGACCTCGAAGCCACTCCGGATGGGCTGCGTCCGCGTTTCGACGCCGACATCATGGAGCGCACGATCAGAGCGGTGCATGCACCGAGATGGCAGGAGTGGGAGAGCTTGGAGGTGCCGACGTTCGCCGTCTTCGCTCGCCGAGGAATGTTCGCGTCGGCAGAGAAGGAAGAACTGCTGACCCGCCGACCAGCCACGCGACGCATCGACCTGCGCGGGGGCAGTCACGATGCGCATCTCGATGCATTCGACGAGTGGATCAGCGTGCTGAGAGCGTGGCTGCTCTCACCGGCGCAGCGGGTGCCCTCCGGTAACATTGTCAGTCCGTGCCGCGCCCGCATGGCCGAAGGCGATCATGACGGCCATACGAGAGGACTGACCACGTGAGCGAGAGCAGCATCTTCGACCCGACCGGCCGTGCCGTGCGCTACGTCGACGAGGGGGAGGGCCCCGTCGCCCTCGTGCTGATCCCCGAGGCCGACACCGACAACGAGGTGCTCGGCATCGTGGCTCACTACCTCGCCGAGGAGGCCGGTTTCCGCGTGCTGCGCATCGGGCACCGGCCGGGTGAGGCGACACTGGCCGAGCGTTCCGACGACGTCATCGCGGTGATGGATCAGGTGGGCCTCGCCGACGCCTGGATCGGCGGACACGGCTTCGGCGGTTCGGTCGCGGCGACCGTCGTCGCCGAGCACCCCGACCGGTCGAACGGCCTGCTCCTGCTGGGAGTTGCGGATGCCGGGATCGCCCTGGCGCCTGTGCTGCCGATCCTCATCGTGCAGGCCACCGCCGACGAGGTCACTCCGATGTCGAACGCCGAGCAGCTGCACGCCACCGCGCCCGAGCGCTCGAGCATCAAGACTGTCGAGGGGGCGGATCACCTGTTCCCGGTGACGCATCCTGTCGAGACGGCGGTCATCATCGAGGAGTACCTCGACTGGGACTGAACGGTCACGCCGTCCGACGCCCCGCTCCCTGCAGCAGCGTGTCGACGATGCGGGCGGCCAGCGTGTCGACGTCGAGTCCGGCATCGTCCGCGGACTCCTGCAGAGTCGCCGCGAGCAGCGCGTAGTACACGCGCCGGATCCACAGCAGGTCGGTGCCGTCGGCGATGAGTCCGGCATCCCGTGCGCGCTCGAGCACGGTGAGACAGTGCTGAGCGATACTCGCGTGCAGTTGCGCGGCCGTGCTTTCGGCTTCGGACGGGATGCTGAGTGCGAACGCCCACGCGCTCTTCACGTCGAGCACATTCGCGGTGATCCGGTGCAGTGCCACGAGGGGCGGGGCTGTATCGGGGTGTCCGTCGTCGATCGCCCGGATGAGGCGCTCGGCAGCCGACAGAGCCAGGGTGTCGAGCAGGGCCTGTCGGTTCACGAAGCGGCGATGGATGGTCGTGCGCGCGACCCCCGCAGCCATCGCGATCTTCTCCATCGGCGCCCCGGGATCAACCGAGAGCGTGCGCTCAGCGGCCTCGAGGATCGCATGGACGCTGCGTTCGGCATCCGCTCGCAGCGGGCGCGGGGTCGAGGTCGACATGACAAAACAGTACTACCGTGATTGCCTTTCTGCTATAACTGCAACAACACTGTTGCGGATAGAAAGGCCAAGCGCATGGGATCGACCACGTTGCCGGCAGCCGGGGGCGCGGCGGCGATGCTGCTCGTGGGCACGTCGGCGGCCGTGTCCGCCATGATCGCCGACTATCCCGTGCTGCTCGGCCAGGCGCTGCGTTACGCGCTCGCCGCCGTCATCCTGCTGCTGGTCGCGCGCCGGATGCGGCTGCCGCGAGCGCGATTGACGACGCGCGAACTGCTCCTACTGCTCGCGCTGTCCGCCACCGGACTGGTCGGATTCAATGTCTTCCTCGTCGAGGCCACGCGTCACGCGAGCCCCGCGATGATCGGTAGCGTGGTCGGAGCGGTCCCCATCGTGCTCGCGATCGCGGGTCCGGTGCTGCAACGGAGGCGTCCCACAGCCCGACTCATCGCAGCAGCGGTGGTCGTGACGTCCGGCGTGGTCGTCGCGGCCGGATTCGGGGGAGCGAGTCTGCATGGCGTCCTGCTCTCGATCGGCGCCCTGCTGTGCGAGGTCGCCTTCTCACTGCTGGCCGTTCCGCTGCTGCCCAAGCTCGGGGCGCTGCGCGTCGCGGCGTACCCTGCCACGCTCTCGGTCATTCCGCTGGTGATCGTGGGCGTCGCGGTGGATGGTGCCGCCTCGATGCGCCTGCCGACGCCGACCGAGGCGGTCGCGTTCGGGTACCTCGGTGCGATCGTCACCGCGCTCGCCTTCCTCCTCTGGTATCAGGCTCTCCACCGCCTCGGCGCCGATCGCGCCGGCCTCTTCGCAGGGCTGGTCCCTGTCGGCGCGTTGCTGACGACTGCAGTGCTCGGTGTCGGGGTCGTGCACCTGTCGCATATCATCGGGACCCTGCTGGTGACGATCGGGGTCGTCGTCGGCATGCGTCCCTCGCGCACGGACGCCCTGATCGAATCGGGCACGGATGATCGGGCGGTGCGGACGGCCTCCGACGAACATTGATGACGAAAGGAGGACCGCATGATCGGCACCCTGAACGCTCTGGTCGACCTGATCGAGGACGACCTCGACGACGATCAGCCGGGGCAGGACATCGACCTGGCGGCGTTCGCCCGTACGCACGCCACAACCGAATACCACCTGCGGCGCATGTTCGCATCGCTCGCCGGGATGCCGGTGTCGGAGTACATCCGCCGGCGACGCATGACTCGTGCGGCGGCGGATCTCGTCTCCGGTGCGCCCGACCTGCTGACGGTCGCGGTGCGCCACGGATATGGCTCGGTCGAGGCTTTCGGGCGCGCGTTCCGGGCCGTGCATCACACCGCGCCGGCTCAGGTGCGCCGAGAAGGCGGTCCTCTCCGCACACAACCCACGCTCAGATTCCGTCTGAGCGTCGAAGGGAGAATCCCCATGGACGTCACCATCATCGATCGCCCAGCGCTCGACCTCGTCGGCCATGCCGTCGAGGTGCCCCTCATCCACGAGGGCGTCAACCCGCACATCCAGGCCCATATCGCGTCCCTCGCACCGCAGGAGCACCTGCGGCTGAAGGAGCTCAGCAACACCGATCCGGCCGGCATCCTCGCCGTCTCCGATGGTCCGGAGCCGGATGCCGCGGAGGGGACACCGCTCACCTACCTGCACGGCGTCGCCGTTTCCGAAGGCACTCTCGTGCCCGACGATCTCGACGTGATCGCGTTGCCGGCCGGCTCATGGGCGGTCTTCGCCTCCAGCGGAGCGTTCCCGGGGACGCTGCAACGGCTGTGGGCTGCGACCGCCACCGAATGGTTCCCGTCGAACCCGTGGCGCCTGCGTCCCGGCCCGTCGATCGTCCGCTATCTCGAATTGACCGAGACGCACGCGACATGCGAGCTCTGGCTGCCGGTCGAGCGGGCATAGACGCGGCAACCGGCGGTGTGGTCACCCGGAACGGGTGACCACACCGCGTCAATCGCGCGTTGATCGTCGCCGAGGCAGTACGGTTCCAGAGGCCAGCCGCAACGGCGGCAGCACTCGTGCCGTGACGGCGGCATCCAAAGAAAGGCACACACCCATGAACTTCTGGGCATCATTCTGGGACATCATCTGGTGGTTCATCCTCGTCTTCGCGTTCGTGTCGTACCTGTACGCACTGTTCGCCGTGATCGGCGATCTTTTCCGCGACCGCAAGCTCAACGGCGGGTGGAAGGCAGTCTGGATCATCTTCCTGATCTTCGTGCCGTTCCTCACCGTGCTGGTGTACCTGATCGCGCGCGGCAACGGCATGGCCGAGCGCTTCGCCGCTCAGGCCGAAGCCGCCAAGGCATCCACCGATGCTTACATCCAGCAGGTCGCAGGCGCGAGCCCGACCGACGAGATCGCGAAGGCCAAGGACCTCCTGACCTCCGGTGCCATCACCACCGAGGAGTTCGACGCGCTCAAGGCCAAGGCCCTGAGCTGATCCTGCTTCAAGGCTGACCGAGCCGCCCCTCGTCGACGTCGTCGACGAGGGGCGGCTCTGTGTCCGAGCGGATCAGGATGCCGCGAGCGCCGCGGCCAGAGTCGGCGCGAGCCCCGGGATCTCGTCGACGGGCACCGCCAGCGCCAGGAGCGACCGGCTGAGGAAGTTGCGTGCACCAGCCGCGAGGGTGATGTCCACGATCTGCCGGTCGCTGAAACCGGCATCCCGCAGTTCCTGTGTGTCGGCATCCGTCATCGCGGCCGCGTCGGTCGACAATTTTCTGGCGAAGCGGATCACGATCTGTTCGCCCGATGAGAAGCCGCTGTCGTCGCCCTGAGTGAACGCCATCAGTCCGTCTTCGTCCACGACCTCGGCGCGCAACGCCTTGCGACCGTGCGCGAGCAGGCAGTGCGGGGAGCCGATGGCCTGTGCCGCCCCGAGCGTCGCGGCTTCGTAGATGCTGAGGCCGATCGACGGGACGATGGCACGCACCAGTTGCTCGAACGCGGCGTGGGCCTCCGGGTTCACGGCCAGCGCCTGAGTATGCGCGAAGACGAAGCCGTCGTCCGAGACGTCCGCGGCGTACATCTCGGCGACGTGGCCGACGGCGGTCTCCGCCGGTGGGGGAGCGATGATCATGACAGCGTCCGTCCTGATCGGCGCGGACACCGATCAGGACGGACGCTACTCGCCCGGAGTCCCGGACGGAAGAGGGCTCAGACGGGCTGGGGCAGAATCGTGAAGCTGACGGTGCCTTCGCCGTCCACGCCAGCATCCAGCACCTTGTCGGCCAGCGCCTCGGCGGCGGCGGTCTCGAGGAACACCCGGGTTCCGGCGGCCTCGATGATCTGGTCGGCCGGCTCGGGGGAGGGGACGACGTGCACGGCGAAGCGCGTCTCTCCGTTCGGACCCGGTGCCGGCGCGGATTCGATCCGCAGTCCGGCGTCGTCTCCGTTCTCCTGGCCCGTCACGATCGTGGTGACGACGGCGTTTGCATTGTCGGTGAGGGTGAGCACGGCGCTCTCCTTCCGTTCGCGGGCACACCCCGGTCGAGGCATGTCCGGGCCACGATTCCCGACGATGCCGCCCGCTTCAACCCCCTCACGGGGACTCGGAGGGTTCTCCCACCTTGGCGGGGCTCACTCGGCTAGGGTCTCCTCGCGCAGGCGAGGCTCGGTCCGTCGCTCCGGCCGCACCCCGGCCTTGTCGGCATAGAACGCGCGGATCGTGTCCATGTCCGATGACACTGCGCCGGTCAGGGAGATCGTCGGGCCCAGACCCGCGGTCATCGTGGTCCGGTCGACGTAGCCGAGCGTGACCGGCATCCCCGTCTGCCTGGCGATGCGGTAGAAGCCGCTCTTCCAGTAATCGTTGTCGCCGCGCGTGCCGTCGGGCGTGATCACCAGGCCGAAGACGGTCCCGGCATCCACCTGCTCGACGACGTCGGTCACGACGCGGCCGGGGTCGTCTCTGTCGACGGGGATGCCGCCGAGACGGCGCATGATCGGTCCGCGCCAGCCGCGGAAGAGGCTCTTCTTGCCCAACCAGTGGACGTCGATTCCGAGACGCCACGCGATGGCCAGCATGAGCACGAAATCCCAATTGGACGTGTGCGGCGCCCCGAGCAGGATGGTGGGACGATCCGGCACCTTCTCTCCGGCCAGCGTCCAACGACTGAACGCCCAATAGATCCGGGACAGGAGGCGTTTGAGCATCAGACAACCGTAGGCGAACGCATATGCAGTCCGGGGTATGCAGCGGACCTCAGCGGCGATTCGCGAGCCGGGGGAGCAGCACCCACAGTGCCATGACGACCGCGCTCGCCGCGATCAGCACTGTCACGGAAGCGGAGCGCCCGAGCACGAAGTCGAAGATCAGCGCCGTGACCCCCACGCTCAACAGGCCGATGACGCAGAGGTTCGCCTTCACGATGCGCGACGTGAAGCGGACGAGGTCGGGTTTCCGGTGGAGCCCGAACCACGCGCGATGCAGACCGACCGGAGTCAGCGACAGGATGGTCGCCAGCGCTGCCAAGCCGACCAGAACGAGATAGGCGCCGCGCTGGATGTCATCCAGTTCCGTGAATCGGGGCTGGAACGCGACTGCGAGCAGGAAGCCGGACAGGACCTGGGTGCCGGTCTGCATGACGCGCAGCTCCTGCATGAGTTCGTCCCAGTTGCGATCGGCCCGCTCATCGGGCGTCTCGTCGCGGCCGTCGACCGTGGCATCCACATCGCTCATATCGGCAGTCTCGGGCGCTGCCGTCCGGATGTCCAGGGGGAGTTGCGCAGCGAGCCCTCCCGCGTACGCAGGCGTAGCATGGAGGGATGAGCGATCCTCAGACCCCCGAAGTCCCGTCCGCAGCGCAGCCTCTTGCAGCGCCCGCGGGACTCGACCTGCTGGGCGACACCGGTGCCGGTGTCTGCAGCGGCGGGTTCTGCGCACTGCCGACCGACTGAGTCCTTCGGCGACGTCCGCCCCGCCGAAGGCAGGGCGGACGCACAGCCGTCAGTGACCGCCGTGGAAGCCGTCGCCGGCGTCATCCGCCGGCTTGCGGACGAAGCCCGAGAGAACCACCGCGGCGAGCGAGATGATCGCAGCCAGCAGGAACGCCGTCCGGGCCCCCGGTGCTCCAGCGGCCGCAGTGGAGAGTCCTGCGTCCTCACCGGCGTGCAGGATCGACGAGTAGATCACCGTCATGACAGCGACGCCGGCGGCGCCGGCCACCTGCTGCAGGGTGTTCAGGACAGCCGACCCGTGCGAGTAGAAGCGGCGCTCCAGCGATCCGAGCGATGCGGAGAACAGCGGCGTGAACGACATGGCCAGACCCACCGACATCACGGTCTGCACGATCACGAGCATCACCCACGGGGTGTGCTGGCCGACCGTCGAGTAGTAGAACAGCGCCGCGGAGATCATGATCGTGCCCGGCACGAGCAGCGTGCGCGTACCGCGGGAGTCGTAGACGCGTCCCATCACCGGACCGAGCAGACCCATGAGGACCGAGCCGGGCAGCAGGATGAGCCCGGACTGCAGGGCATCCAGCCCCGCGACGGTCTGCAGGTACTGGGGCAGCAGCGTGAGGGTGCCGAACATCGACAGCGCGACGATCGCCATGATGATGACGGCGATCGTGAAGTTCCGCGAGCGGAACACGCGCAGGTCGAGCAGTGCGTCGTCGATGCGCTGCAGCACGAGCTGGCGCCACACGAACAGCGCCAGGGCGATCGCGCCGACGACCAGTGCGACGATGCCGGTGGTCGCGGCGCCGGCGGCGTGGCCGCCGAACTGGCTGAGGCCGTACACGATGCCGCCGAAGCCGAAGGCGGCGAGCGGGATCGACAGCAGGTCGAGGGGAACCTTCTTCGTCTCGCCGAGGTTCGTCATCCACTTCGCACCCATGAGCAGCGCCACGATCGCGATCGGCAGCACGATGGCGAACAGCCACCGCCAGCTCAGCGTCGTGAGGACCGCTCCGGCGAGGGTCGGGCCGATCGCCGGGGCCAGCGAGATGACGAGACCGACGCGGCCCATCATGCGACCGCGGGACTGCGGCGGCACGACGTTCATCATCGTGGTCATCAGCAGGGGCATCATGACGCCGGTACCGGCGGCCTGGATCACGCGACCCGCGAGGAGCACGGTGAATCCCGGTGCCACGAGGCAGACCAGGGTGCCGAGCGTGAACGCGCTCATCGCGGCGATGAACACCTGACGGGTGGTGAAGCGCTGCAGGATGAATCCGGTCGTCGGGATCACGACGGCCATCGTCAGCATGAACGCACTCGTCAGCCACTGCCCGAGCTCGGGCGGCAATCCCAGGTCCTCGTTGAGGTGCGGGATCGCGATGCCCATCGTGGTCTCGTTGAGGATCGCGACGAATGCGGCGACCAGCAGCAGCCAGATCACGCGCATGTCGGAGCGCGGGATCATGGGTGCCTGCTTGGCGGTTGTGGGTATGGAACCAGTGGTTGTGGCCATGACGTCTCCTTGCGTTCAGGACGGGCGGACGGCCACCGGCGGAACTGTCAGAACCAGCATCCGCGCGAGGGCAAGCCTCAAGAGTAACCGTGGGGTGCGACATCGCATTCCCGATCCGAGGACGGATCCCGAGAATTCTTCCGGCGTTAGGCTGACCGCATGAGCATGGGCGGCGGACACGGTGGCGGGGGTCGCGGCGGCTCTGGTGGCGGGGCTGGATTCCGCGGAGTCGACGAGGCGGCGCAGAAGCGCCTGAATGCCGAGGCGCCCCGCATCCCCGGGCTCGGGAACCGTGTCTTCGGCCTATTCCGCCCCTATGTCTGGCGCATTGTCATCACCGGCATCCTGGTCATCGCGGGAGCCGCCATCGCCGTGATCCCGCCGCTGCTCGTCCAGCGCATCTTCGACGATGCGCTCTTCCCCGTCGACGGATCCGGTCCCGATGTCTCGCTGCTGATCCGACTCGTCGCGATCATGATCGGACTCTTCCTCGTCTCCGCCGTCCTCGGCGTCGCGCAGACGTGGTTCACCTCGACGGTCGGCAACCGCGTCACGGGCGATCTCCGCGTGAAGCTGTTCGAGCATCTGCAGGAGATGGAACTCGGCTTCTTCACGCGCACGAAGACCGGCGTCATCCAATCGCGTCTGCAGAACGACGTCGGTGGCGTCTCGGGCGTGCTCACGAACACCGTCACGAGCATCCTGGGCAACACGGTCACCGTCGTCGCCTCCCTCGTCGCGATGATCCTCATCGACTGGCGGCTCACTCTCATCGCCGTCGTCATGATGCCCATCCTGATCATCGTGCAGCGCCGCGTCGGCCAGGTGCGGGCCCGCATCGCGGGAGAGACGCAGGAGTCTCTGAGCGAACTGACGAGCATCACGCAGGAGACGCTGAGCGTCTCGGGGATGCTGCTGTCGAAGTCGTTCAACCGGCAGCGCGCCGAGTCGGAGCGCTATCAGGCGGAGAACCGCAACCAGGTCGTGCTGCAGGTGCGCCGTGCCATGAGCGGCCAGGGCTTCTTCGCCGTCGTGCAGGTGCTGATGGCGTCCGTGCCGGCGATCATCTACCTCGTCGCCGGATACTTCATCGCCGGGGGAGTCGACGCGATCACCGCCGGCACAGTCGTCGCGTTCACGACGGTGCAGGCGCGTCTGCTGATGCCGCTGATGGGTCTGATGCGCGTCGCGCTGGACCTTCAGACGTCGGCGGCCCTGTTCGCCCGCATCTTCGAGTACCTGGACCTGGTCCCCGCGATCCAGGATGCGCCGGATGCCGTCGAGGTCGCCGACGCGCCGGGGCCGCGCGGGCGCGTGGAGTTCCGCGATGTCGTCTTCCGGTATCCGGATGCGGCGGCGGACGCGCGCCCGACGCTGCAGGGCGTCTCCTTCACGGCAGAGCCGGGACAGCACGTCGCGTTCGTCGGTCCGTCCGGCGCCGGCAAGACCACGGTGCTGTACCTCGCGCCGCGGATGTACGAGGCGGCTGAAGGGCAGGTCTTCTTCGCAGGCGCCGACGTGCGCGATCTCACGCAGGAGTCCATCATCGACGAGATCGGCATCGTCTCGCAGGAGACCTATCTCTTCCACGCGACGATCCGCGAGAACCTGATGTACGCGAAGCCGGACGCCACCGAGGACGAGGTCATCGCGGCGTGCAGAGCCGCGAACATCGACCACATCATCAGCGGTTTCGAGCACGGTTACGACACGGTCGTCGGCGAACGCGGGTACCGGCTCTCGGGCGGAGAGAAGCAGCGGATCGCGATCGCGCGCGTGCTGCTGAAGGATCCGCCCGTCCTCCTGCTCGACGAGGCCACGTCGGCGCTGGACACGGTCTCGGAGCGGGTCGTGCAGGAGGCTCTGGATGAGGCGGCGAGGGGGCGCACGGTGCTGTCGATCGCGCACCGCCTGTCGACCGTGATCGGCGCCGATGTCATCCACGTCCTCGAAGCGGGTCGTATCGTCGAATCCGGCACGCACGCCGAGCTTCTTGCGGCCGGTGGACTCTACGCCGAGCTCGCAGCGCAGCAGATCGCGGCATCCAGAATCGTCGGAGCGGAGGAAGCGGCAGAGGCGAGCGCGGCCGCCGGGTTCTCGGGCGCCGTGGCGGCGGCGCTCGCGGCGCGCCGGGCGGATCAGGCTCCGGACGACTCGGCCGGAGCGGATGCCGTGGCTGCCCTCACCGCGCCCGTGCCGCTGCTCGAGGAGAGCGCTTCGGAAGAACGCGTCGTTCCGCCGGAGGCGTGAACGAGACATCGGAGGTCTTGCCGAGTTTTCTTGACCTCGGGTCCCGAGTTGTCCAGAATGGGACGCGGATACATCCGATCTTAATGACGCGACGGACGGCAGACTCTCATGACCGATAAGACCTGGACCGACCTGGATCGCGAGCTGCCCGAGTGGTACGGCCGCGCGAAGTTCGGGATCTTCATCCACTGGGGCGCGTATTCCGTGCCGGCCTGGGCCGAGCCGATCGGCGCGCTCGGTGAGATCGAGGACGACGACACCTGGTTCGCGCACAACCCGTACGCGGAGTGGTACCTGAACACGATCCGCATCCCGGGGAGCCCGGCGCAACGGCACCACGCGGAGACCTACGGCGGCGCTCCATACGATGACTTCCTCGACGAATGGAGCGCGGAACGGTTCGATCCGATGGCGTGGGCGGCCCTGTTCGCGCGCGCCGGAGCGGAGTACGTGGTCCCCACGACCAAGCACCACGACGGGATCACCCTGTGGGATGCTCCGGGAACAGGCACGCGGAACACCGTGCATCGCGGTCCGCACCGGGACCTGGTCGGCGAGATCGCGGACGCGGTACGAGCGGAAGGACTCCGCTTCGGCGTGTACTACTCGGGCGGACTGGACTGGTCCGTCACGGACCTCCCACCCCATCGCACCGGAGAGCAGGTGCACACTCTTCGGCCGAACGACGCCGCTTATCACGACTACGCGGCCGCGCATGTGCGCGACCTGATCCGTCGATACCGGCCGGACGTGCTCTGGAACGACATCGAGTGGCCGGATGCCGGGAAGCACCGTGAGTCTGGAGGGCTGCACGAGCTGTTCCGCGACTACTTCGCCGCGAACCCCGACGGCGTCGTCAACGACCGCTGGGGACGCACCTACTACGACGTGGCGACGACCGAGTACTCCGCGGGCAAGGCGAACGAGGACAAGGACGTCTGGGAGAACAACCGAGGTCTGGGGTGGTCCTTCGGCTACAACAGGCTCGAGTCGCCCAGGGAAACGCTCGACCCCATGCAGTTGGCCAAGCACTGGACGGACGTCGTCTCGAAGGGCGGACGTCTGCTGCTGAACGTCGGGCCGACGGCGGAGGGCGACATCCCCGAACTGCAGCAGCGCACGCTTGAGGGCTTCGGGCAGTGGAAGCTCCCGATCGCCGACGCGGCAGCCGTCACAGGGCGCACCGCCCAGGAGGATCGCGACGACGACGGGCGGTGGCGGCGGGACTGGGAGACGCCGACCGAACGGATCGTCTTCCTGGAGGATCAGGGCGAGCACCGGATCACGGCGCGGGGGATCGACCTCGACCAGGCGCGAGTGCTCTCGGGCGACGTGGTCGTCGAGCGAGACGGCGACGAGGGCGTCCTGCGCGTCGGAGGTCTGACGCACGGTCCCGCAGCCGTCGCCTTCGCCCGCGTCTGATCTGGATCCCGGACGGGACCTCGCGCGCACCGCGCGTCGCAGGCGCGACGCGCGGTGCTGACGGCGACCCGGTCCGGGGTGCGGCCCACGCCGTTCGGCGTCAGTGCGCCGACATGCCCCCGTCGACGAACAGCGAGTGCCCGGTGACGTACGCCGACCCGGCGCCGGCGAGGAACACCGCGGCGCCGGCGAAGTCCTCTGGCAGGCCGTTGCGGCCGATCATCGTCCGCGCCGCGAGAGCCGCGATCTTCTCCGGATCCTCCTGCAGTCGCGCGTTCAACGGTGTCAGCACGAACCCGGGCACGAGCGTGTTGCTCGTCACGCCGGTACCACCCCATGCCTCGGCCTCGGATCGCATGAGCGACTCCACGGCGCCCTTCGAGGCGCCGTAGATCCCGCTGCCCACGAACGCGCGATGCGCCTGCTGCGAGCTGATGTGGATGAGACGACCGTAACCGCGCTCCGCCATCCCCGCCGCGTAGCGCTGGCCGAGCAGGAACGGTGCGAGGGCGTTCACGGTCATCGTGGCGTCCCAGTCGTCCTCGGTGATGTCGGGATACGACGGACGGATGTTGATGCCGGCCGAGTTCACCAGGATGTCCGGTTCGCCGAACGGCTCCATCGCGGCATCCGCCAGCGCATGGATGCCGGCGCGGGTGCTCAGATCGCCGACGACAGCCGCGGCGCGGCATCCGGCGTCCGTCAGTTCGCGGGCGACGGCTTCGGCGCGGTCGGCGCCGCGCGCGACGATCACGGTCGCCGCTCCGGCCTGCGCGAGCGCCGTGGCGATGCCGCGGCCGATGCCGGAGCTGCCGCCCGTCACGATCGCGGTGCGGCCGGTGAGGGAGAAGAGGGAGTCGAGGTACGTGTTCATGGGTCTCCTGACACGCGGGCGCGCCGGGAGGTCACCAGTGGAGCGCGGCCGCGAGAGTGGGGTCGGGGTGGGCGTCGGCGAACTCGGGGAATGACCGCAGTTCGTCCGTGAACGCCGCGACCTCCGCGGCGTATGCGGGGTCGGGGTGGGTGCCGGCGATCTCCTGGAGCGGCGGCACGTCCATCGCGAGGATGAGCTCCAGCCTAGCGGCCACGGCGGCGTGCGCCCCGGCATCCTGCAGCACCCGGATGCCGCCGCGGAGGGCTTCCAGGTAATCGCGGAGCACGGGCAGCTGCGCCTTGCCCTGCGAGATGGACGAGCCGTCTGCGCGCAGCCGCCAGCGCACCACGACGTCGGGGATCACGTCGAACGCGCGAGCCGCGGTGTACATCCGCTGCGCGACGATCTGGTCCTCGTACGCGACGCCCTCGGGGAAGCGGAGGCCCGTCCACAGGTCGTTGCGACTGATCTTCGACCAGGCCACGATGTTGGCCGAAGCCCTCGGGTGCTCGAAGATCGTGGTGCCGAGGCGCTGCGGATCCGTGGCGGCGGCCACCCAGGGCTGGACGCGGCCGGGGACATATGCTCCGCGGTCATGCCGTGAGCGGACGTAGGCACCCGCGACGAACTCGCTGCCGGTCGTCTCCAGCGTCCCGATGAGGCGCGCGAGTGCGGTCGGCGTCAGCTCGTCGTCACCGTCCAGGAAACCGACGTACTCGGTGTCGACACGGTCGAGTCCGACATTGCGCGCCGCTCCCAGCCCGATCGAGCGCTCGTGACGGAGCACCTCGAAACGAGGGTCGGATGCCGCGGCATCCGCGAAGACGTCACCGGTGGCATCGAGGGAGCCGTCGTCGATGAGGAGCGCGCGCCAGCGATCCTCGGTCTGCGTCCGGAGGGAGTCGAGGGCGGCCGGGACGAAGGCTGCGATGTCGCGTCCGGGGACGATGAGCGTGACGATCGGTGCGGGCACGTCCCGAGTCTATGGCCGCGGGGCGGTGCCGGCTCCGCCTACTCGGCTCAACCAGCGGATCGGCTCAACGAGCGGGCAGGACCGCGCGCACCGCATCTGCGACGAGCGCCGCGAGCTGTGCCGGGCCCTCAATCGGCAGAGGAGTGCGGCCGAACGTGAACCGCACCGACGTCTGCGCCACCTCGGGCGGGATGTTGCACGCGATGAGCACGTGCGACGGCTCGTCGCTGCCGGCCGCGCATGCAGAACCGCTCGACGAGACGACGCCTCGGCGCTCCAGCTCGAGCAGGATGGCTTCGCCGCTGACGCCCTCGAACGTGAAGCTCGCGGTGCCGGGGAGGCGGTTCTCGGGGTCACCGGTCAGCGCGGCCTGGGGGACGCTGTCGAGCACGTCGTCGATGAACGCGCGTGTGCGCTCTCCGACGCCGTTCGACACGGCATCCCGTTCCGCATCGGCGAGTTCCAGCGCCGTCGCCAGTGCGACGGCGCCGGCGACGTTCTCCGTCCCGGAGCGACGCCCCCTTTCCTGCCCGCCGCCGTGGATCAGCGGCTCGAGCGGGATCCGGCCGCGGACGGCCAGTGCTCCGATGCCCTTCGGCGCCCCGATCTTGTGGCCGGCGATCGAGATCGCGTCGGCTTCGAGACCGGCCAGCGGCAGCCAGCCCGCCGACTGCACGGCGTCGACATGCACCACGGCTCCCGCCGAGTGCGCGACGTCCGCGAGCGCCGCGACTCCCTGGATCGTCCCGATCTCGTTGTTGGCATGACCGAGCGAGACCAGCGCGGTGTCGTCGCGCACCACGCCGGCGAGAGCGGAAGCGGTGATGCGGCCCGCGGAATCCACCGGCACCGTCGACACCGTCGCGCCGTGGAAGCGCGCGAGATACGCCGCCGACTCCAGGATCGACTCGTGCTCGATCGGCGACACCACGAGATGCCGGCGCTCCGAGGCGAGAACGACGCCCTTGATCGCGAGGTTGTTCGCCTCCGTGCCGCCGGCGGTGAAGACGACGTCGCCCTTCCGCATCCCGAGCACACGCGACACCCTGGCACGGGCGTCATCGAGGGCGTTCGCCGCGGCCTCGCCCACCGTGTGGTGACTGGAGGGATTTCCGAACACGCCCGTCAGGTACGGACGCATCGCCTCGAGCACTTCGGGGCGTACGGGGGATGTCGCGGCGTGGTCGAGATACAGCATCAGCCGATCCGCAGGTCCAGTCCCAGATCGAGAGCGCGCGCCGAGTGCGTGAGCGCTCCGACCGAGATCACGTCGACCCCGGTCTCGGCGATCCCGCGGACGGTGTCGAGGTTCACCCCGCCGGATGCCTCGGCGGTCGCGCGTTCCCCGATCAGCGCGACGCCCGCGCGCAGATCGGCGAGGGAGAAGTTGTCGAGCAGCACGGTGTCCGCTCCGCCGTCGAGCACCGCGGGGATCTGATCCAGACGATCCACCTCGACGACCACGTGGGTCGTGTGCGGCAGACGTGTGAGAGCCTCGCGCAACGCGGTGGCGAGGTCGGCCCCGGTGCGGGTGAGGACGGCGAGATGATTGTCCTTGGCCATCACGGCATCCGACAGCGAGTAGCGGTGGTTGCTGCCGCCACCGGAGACCACAGCGTGCCGCTCGAACGCCCGCAGTCCTGGCGTCGTCTTGCGGGTGTCGGCGATGCGCACCCCCGTGCCCTCGACCGCGTGGACGTACGCGGCCGTCAGCGTCGCGATGCCGCTCATCCGCTGCACGAAGTTGAGCGCGACGCGCTCGGCCGTGAGCAGGCTCCGCGCAGGGCCGGATGCCGAGGCCAGCACATCACCGGGTGCGAACGCGTCGCCGTCGCCGACGTGCACGTCGACGGCGACGGTCGGGTCGGTCAGCGTGAAGGCGACCGCGAACACGTCGCCGCCGCTGAAGACGCCGGCCTCGCGCGCGACGAGATCGGCAGTGGCCGTCGCATCGGCGGGGAGCAGGGCTGTGCTCGTGAGGTCGCCCCAGGGGGCGTCCTCCTCGAGGGCGGACGAGACGACACGGGTGAGGGTCGCTGCGGTGATCATCGGACTCCGATCAGGGAACGTTCGCGGAAGTGCGCGCCGACCGATTCGGTACGTTGGACGGCGGCGGATGCCGTGGCTGCTGCGATCAGCAGCAGATTCGCGTCTTCGTGCTCGGCCATGGATGCCGGGGCGACAGCCTCGTCCTGCCAGGAGCGGAGCGTGGCGACCGCGTCGGAGAGCCCGTCTTCCGTGCGCAGCAGTCCGACGTTCTCCCACATCAGGCGCTGCAGTGCCGCGCGGGAGAATTCTCCCTCCGCGTGTCCGAGTTCCTGCGGGTGTTCCCGCCCAGAACCCGCTTCAACCCGGACTCCTTCTCCGGCGTGTCCGGGTCGATGCGGATCGGTGCGCCCAGAACCCGCATTGATTCGGACGCCCCGGGGAGTCAGCGCGACGGATCGCGAGCACGATGGGGCAGAGACAGCGGCAGCCGCTGCACGCGCACCGAAGACCGCACCCTCGAGCAGCGAATTCGACGCCAGACGGTTCGCGCCGTGGACTCCGGTGCGGGCGGCCTCGCCGGCTGCGAACAGACCGGGCAGAGTCGTGCGTCCGTCGAGGTCCGTGACGATGCCGCCCATCAGATAGTGCGCGGCCGGGGTCACCGGGATCGCCTCGCGCGCCCAGTCGAACCCGCGCTCCCTGGTCACGCGATCGATCGTCGGGAACCGCTCGGCCAGCCGCCGTGCACCGAGAGCAGTGGCATCCAGTCGCACCGGCGGGCCCTGCCGCGCCGCGCGCCGCGCGATGGCTCTCGCTACGACGTCACGAGGCGCGAGCTCCCCGTCAGGATGCTCGTCGAAGCAGAACCGGTGCCCGTCCTCGTCGATCAGAGTCGCTCCTTCGCCGCGCACCGCCTCGGAGATGAGGAACGGATCGCCTGCGGCCAGGATCGTGGGATGGAACTGGACGAACTCCAGCTCGGTCACCGCCGCCCCCGCGCGCATCGCCGCAGCGATGCCATCGCCCGTCGCGCCGAGCGGGTTGGTCGTGTGTGCGAAAAGCTGCCCGGCACCGCCCGTCGCGAGGATCACGGCGTCCGCCGGACGGTCGACGAGCGCTCCGTCGATGAGCAGCCGGATGCCGTGCACCGCGCGATCGCTGCGCAGCAGGTCGACGAGGAACGCGCCCTCGACCACCTCGATGCCGACGGCTCGCACGGCCGTCGTCAGAGCCCTGGCGATCTCCGCACCGGTCGCGTCGCCACCGGCGTGCACGATCCGCGCCCCGCTGTGCGCCGCCTCGCGTCCGAGCAGCAGCGTGCCGTCATCCGCGCGATCGAAGGCGACCCCGCGCGCGATCAGCTCGGCGATGCGGGCGGCGCCATCCGAGACGAGCACATCCACGGCATCCGGATCGCTGAGGCCGGCACCGGCGGACAGCGTGTCGTCAGCGTGCGCGGCGGGGGAGTCGCCGTCGCGGTAGACGCCGGCGACTCCGCCCTGCGCATGCGGCGTGCAGCCGTCGCCGAGCGAGCCCTTGGTGAAGATCGTCACCTCCTGCCCGGCCTCGTGCGCATGCAGTGCAGCGGTGAGACCGGCGATACCGGAGCCGACGACGGCGATGGTCATCGCGCGCTTCCTACGGGCGGCTTCGCCGCCAGCATCCGCTCCAGGGCCACGCGCGCAGGGTCGGCGACATCGTCCGTCACCTGGATGCGGTTGACGACGCGGCCCGCGACGAGTTCCTCCAGCACCCACGCCAGATACCCGGGGTGGATCCGGTACATGGTCGAGCACGGGCACACGACGGGATCGAGGCAGAAGATCTCGTGCTGCGGGTACTGGGCCGCCAGGCGGCGGACGAGATTGATCTCGGTGCCGATCGCGAAGGTGGTCGGCTCCGTGGCGGCATCGATCGCGCGACGGATGTGGTCGGTGGAACCCGCCTCGTCCGCGGCATCCACGACCTCCATGGGGCACTCCGGGTGCACGATGACCCGGACTCCGGGGTGCTCGGCCCGAGCCTGGTCGATCTGCCCGACCGTGAACCGGCGGTGCACGGAGCAGAATCCGTGCCACAGGATGACGCGGGAGTCCTCGATCTCGTCGGCCGTCGACCCGCCGAGCGGCTTGCGCGGATTCCACATCGGCATCTGCGACAGCTCGACGCCCATCGCCTTGGCCGTGTTGCGCCCGAGATGCTGATCGGGGAAGAACAGCACGCGCCGACCGCGCTCGAACGCCCATTCCAGTACGGTCGCGGCATTCGAGGACGTGCACACGATCCCGCCGTGGCGTCCGACGAAGCCTTTGATGGCCGCGGAGGAGTTCATGTAGGTGACGGGGATCACCGGGACGCGGCCATCCTCGTCCGCGGCATCCAGGTCGCCGAGGACGTCGGCCAGCTGCTCCCAGCACTCCTCGACCTGATCGATGTCCGCCATGTCGGCCATGGAGCATCCTGCTGCGAGGTTCGGCAGGATGACGGCCTGATCTGCTCCGGAGAGCAGGTCGGCGGTCTCCGCCATGAAGTGCACGCCGCAGAAGACGATCGCCTCGGCATCCGGTCGGCCCTTCGCAGCAGTGGCGAGCTGGAACGAGTCGCCCACGTAGTCGGCGTGCTGCACGACCTCTTCGCGCTGGTAGAAGTGACCGAGGATCACCACCCGGTCGCCGAGCGTGTGCTTGGCGGCCACGATGCGTGCGTGGAGATCGTCCTCGCTCGCCTCGCGGTAGGCGACGGGAAGTTCGCCCTGCCTCGGTGCGCCGGTGGGGATGACATCGCCCATCGAGGAGCCGGGGCCGTAACCGGGACGCGCGTCGAAGTCCCAGGGGCCCGCGGCGAGATCGGTGCTGCAGGTCGCGTCGACGCTGGAACCGTCGACGATCGCCTGGATGGCGTGATCGACGGACGGGTCGGTGCGCAGTCTGGACACGGGGACGAATGCGGTGCTCATCGGGTGCTCATTTCGTCGGGAGCTCTGGTCGGGTTCGGGATGATCTGGAGGGTCGGATGCCGGGACGCGCGGATCTCAGCGGGAGACGAGCGGGCCGCGATCGGCGAGCTCGACGTCGGTGTTGTAGCGGTAGAGGCGAGCGGGGCGGTGGCTGCCGGTGCGGAACCCGTCGGTCGGCACGAGAGTCCCCGTGGCCTCGACCTGGCGGCGGAAATTGGCTGGATCCAGGCGTCGACCGAGGATCGTCTCGTACGCCTCACGGAGGTCGGAGAGCGTGAACGTCGGCGGCAGGAAGCCGTGCGCGACCCGGCTGTACCCGACCTTGTTGCGCAGTCGCCAGAGGGCGTAGTCGACGATCTGGTTGTGGTCGAAGGCGAGCTGCGGCAGGGCGACCGCATCGAACCAGCGCACGTTCTCGGGAGCATTGCCTGCGGCGACGTGCGCGGCGCTCTGCGCGTCGACCTCGTCCTGGCGCAGCAGCGCCCAGTAGACGATCGACACGACGCGACTGGGGGAGCGGTCCACGTCTCCGAACGCATAGAGCTGTTCGAGGTAGCTCGGTGCGAGTCCGGTCGTCTCGGCGAGCGTGCGCGCCGCGGCCTGCTCGAGCCCTTCCTGCTTGACGAGCCATCCGCCGGGGAGCGCCCACTGCCCCTGGTGCGGGTCCCTGGTGCGCAGCACGAGCGGCAGAGACAGCACCTGAGCGCCGTCGTCACCACGGCGCAACGTCAGGATTGCCGTCGACACCGCGACGCGGATATCGGCATCCCTAGTTCTGGTCACCATGACTGTAACCTCCGACGACCATCTTAGAGTCGTTGTGACCAGAACTTCAATTCCAGAGTGTCACATGACGGAATCGCAAACGTTACATGCCCGTGACCACGAATCTTGTACCCCATGTCACCATTTGTTAGGTTACTGTCCTAACAAACCCTTTCCGGGGTTCTCAAGGACGAGCACCACCCTCCAGCAGTGAAGCATCGAGAGGAAATACAACACATGATCCGCAATGGAAAGCGCCGTGTCGCGATCACGGCTATCGCGGGGGCATCCGTCCTCGCGCTCGGTCTCACCGCCTGTTCGGGCGGTGGCGGCGACGAAACCGGCGACGGCGGCGAGACCGACACGACGCTGCGCGTCTGGGCGGGCAGCCAGACCCCCATCGAAGCCAACTTCAATCCCTTCGCTCCCACCGTGCTGCACGGAGCGCTCGGGCCGATCCTCGAGCCGCTGTTCTTCTTCAACAAGACGGCGGACGAGCCTGCCACCGGCATGATCGGCGAGTCGTACGAATACAACGAGGACGGCACGGTCATCACCGTCAAGATCAAGCCGGACCTGAAGTGGAGCGACGGCGAGCCGCTCACCGCCGAGGATGTCGCCTTCACGTTCACCTACGAGGGCAACAACCCCGAGGGCCAGGGGCTCGTTTCGGCAGAGCCGCAGGACGACACGACCGTCGTCCTGACCTACTCGACGCCGCAGTTCACCTCCGAGTGGCAGCGCATGGGCGGCACCTGGATCCTCCCGGCGCACGTGTGGAGCGAGGTCGACGACTTCGCGACCTTCACGAACGAGGAGCCCGTCGGATCGGGCGCATACGTCGTCGACAGCGTCACGAGCGAGTCGTACGTGCTCGTCGCCAACGAGAACTACCGCGACGCGGACGATCTGGGCGTCGGAACGGTGCAGTACATCGCCGTGGACAACAACCAGGCGGCGCAGGACCTGCTCGCCGCCGGCGAGCTCGACTGGGCCGGCATGTTCATCCCGAATCCCGACTCGGTCACCGGCAACGGCAAGATCGACTGGGTCAACACGCCGCAGGACCCCACCGTGCTCTACACCTGCGCGAACGCGGACCTGGGCTGCACGGGAGAGCAGACCGATGTCGCCGTCCGGCAGGCGCTGAACATCGCCATCGACCGGGGCACGATCAAGCAGAAGGCGTTCGTCGACCTCACGGGCGACATCTCGCCCACATATGCACTTCTGCCGCGTGACGAGAAATGGGTCGCCGATCCGGCGAACGAAGTCAGCCCGCAGAGCCCGGACGCCGCGGGCGCCGGGGCCATCCTCGAAGCGGCCGGCTACGTCAAGGACGCCGATGGGATGTACGGCAAGGACGGCACGCCCATCGAGCTCGACCTGATCTCGGTGGACGGCTGGACCGACTACAACGACGCCGCGAAGCTGATCGCCGAACAGGCCGCCGAAGCCGGCATCAAGATCAACGTCGGCACCGTGCAGTGGCAGGAGTTCTCCGACGCCCGCCAGACCGGACAGTACGAACTGATCGTGGGCGGCATGATCGGGACCTCGGTCGCAGACCCGTTCCAGATCTACCGCGACTGGCTCGGCGGCACCGCGGTGGAGTCGACCAGCGCTGTCGGCGAGGAAGTCCCCGCCGGCCGCTGGAACTTCAGCCGCTACGACAACCCGACCGTGGATGCCGCGATCGCCGCTGCCAATGCGACGAACGACGAGGCCGTGAAGATGGAGCAGTACGCCACGATCCAGACCGAGATCGTGCGCGACCTTCCCTACATCCCCCTCGTGATCAACGCCACCCAGACCTTCTACAACGCGAAGGACTTCACGGGTTGGCCGACGGAGGAGGACCTGTACGCGTTCCCGCCGTCCTGGGGCTCGGTCTCGGCCGGTTTCATCCTGCCGCAGCTGCAGCCGGCCGGCTGATCACGCATTGATGCACGGGAGCAGGAAGTCGAAGTGACATGAAGTACTATGCCCGCCGGATCGGGTTCTACATCATCACGTTGTGGGCCGCGATCTCTCTCAACTTCCTGCTCCCTCGGCTCATGCCGGGGGACCCGGCCGACATCATGATCGCCAAGCTGCAGCGCAGCGGCGGAGAGGTGTCGGAGACCACGGTCCGCAACATCAAGCTGCTGCTGGGTTCGGACGACTCCTCGATGTGGGAGCAGTACATCGGCTACTGGGGTCGGATGCTCCGCGGAGATCTCGGCATCTCCGTCACGAAGTATCCGACTCCGGTCGCCGAGCTCATCGGGCAGGCGCTGCCGTGGACGCTGATCCTCGTCGGCGTCGCCACCGTCATCTCGTTCGTCCTCGGCATCGCTCTCGGCGCCTGGGTCGGGTGGAAGCGAGGGACCTGGGTCGACCACCTCATCCCGGCCACAACGATCCTGCAGTCCATCCCTTACTTCTGGCTCGCGCTGGTGCTGGTCGCCGTGTTCGCGGTCGGCCTGGGGTGGTTCCCGATCATCGGAGGGTACAGCGTCTTCGACTTCCCCAAGGGGCCCGAGTGGAGCTGGGCCTTCTTCGCGGATGCCGTGCATCACGCGATCCTGCCGGCGGTGACCATCGTGATCAGCTCCGTCGGCGGCTGGCTGTTCGGCATGCGCAACATGATGGTGTCCACGCTCGCGGAGGACTACGTCACCACCGCGGAGGCGAAGGGTCTGCGGCCGCAGCGCATCCTCACGATGTACGCATCGCGCAACGCCGCGATCCCGTCGATCGCCGGGTTCGCGATCACGCTCGGATTCGTCGTGGCCGGCTCCATCGTCATGGAACAGGTGTTCACGTACCCGGGAATCGGGAAGCTCATGTTCCAGGCCGTGCAGAACAGCGACTACGCGCTCATGCAGGGGGTCTTCCTCGTGATCACCCTCACGGTGCTCGCGGCCAACTTCATCATGGACCTCGTCTACGGATACATCGACCCGAGGGCACGCCACAATGTCTGACACCATCACGAAACCGACGTCCAACCCGATGGACACCGTCGCCCTCGTCACGCAGAAGCAGACCAGAGGCGGATGGCGCGCCATGATGCCGACGATGTCCGCCAAATTCGTCACCGGCGTCGTCATCGTGGTCACGATCGTGCTGTTCGGCATCATCGGACCGCTCGTCACGCAGAATCCGCGGTACTCCGGAAACGATGCGCTGCAGCCGCCCAGTGCCGAGCACCTGCTGGGCACGACCAAGCTCGGCTACGACGTGTTCGCCCAGCTCGCGCACGGCACGCAGGGATCGCTCCTGGTCGGGATCGTCGCCGGCCTCATCGCGATCATCCTCTCGCTGTTGTTCGGCGTCCTGGCCGGCTACATCGGCGGCTGGCGCGACGAGGGCCTGTCGCTGGTGACCAACATCGCGCTCGTGATCCCCGGGCTCCCGCTCGCGATGGTGATCGCGACATACTTCAGCACGCGCAGCTGGCTGCTCGTCGCCTTCGTCCTCGGCATCACGTCGTGGGCGGGAGCGGCGGTCGTGCTGCGGACGCAGGCGCGGTCCCTCCGCAGCCGGGACTACGTCTATGCGGCGAAGGTCGCCGGCGAAAGATCCTTCCGGGTGATCCTCGTGGAGATCCTGCCGAACCTGCTGCCGCTGCTGGCGGCGCAGTTCCTGTTCGCCATCATCTTCGCGATCCTCGGAGAGGCCGGCCTGTCCTATCTCGGCCTGGGCGCCACCGACTCGATCACGTGGGGCACGATCCTCAACGATGCCCAGTCCGGTCAGGCGCTGGGCACCGGCGCCTGGTGGTGGTTCATCCCACCGGGGATCCTGATCGCGCTCCTGGGCTGCGGTCTGTCGCTGATCAACTTCGCGATCGACGAGATCATCAACCCGAAGCTGCGAGTCGCACCCGAGGCCGCGCGCCGCGTGCGCAAGGCGGCCAAGACGAAGGGAGTGGGCGCATGACCGCCCCCGAAGCAGTCCTGACCGCCCGCGGAGTGTCGATCGAGTACGAGGTCGACCCGCCCGTCAAGGCGGTGCGCGACGTCTCGCTCACCCTGCATCGCGGCGAGATCCTCGGTCTGGCCGGTGAATCGGGCTGCGGCAAGACCACGCTCGCGTACGGACTGAACCGTCTGCTCAAGGCCCCTGCTCTGATGACGTCGGGCGAGATCGTCTTCCACGACCGCGACGGTCACGACATCGACATCGTCGCCCTCCAGGACGACGGCCTGCGGGCGTTTCGCTGGGACAAGATCTCGATGGTGTTCCAGGGGGCGATGAACTCCCTGAACCCCGTGATCAGCGTGAAGGCGCAGATCTTCGACGTGTTCGACACGCACCGCCCCGGAATGAGCAGGAAGGCGAAGACCGAGCGGGCGCAGGAGCTGCTGGGCCTGGTGGGCGTCGACCCCTCGCGGCTCACGAGCTTCCCGCACGAGCTCTCCGGCGGCATGCGCCAGCGCGTCATGATCGCGATGGCGCTCGCGCTGGATCCTCAGGTCATGATCATGGACGAACCGACGACGGCGCTCGACGTGGTCGTGCAGCGCGGGATCATCCGGGAGATCATGCGTCTGCGCGAGCGTCTCGGCTTCGCGGTGATCTTCATCACCCACGACCTGCCGATGCTGATCGAGATCAGCGACCGGATCGCCGTCATGCTGCAAGGCGAGATCGTCGAGCAGGGGACTGCCGAGGAGATCTACCGCACACCGCAGCACGAGTACACCAAGAAGCTGCTCTCCAGTTTCCCGAGCCTGAAGGGCGAACGCGGCGGCTTCGTCCGCAGCGGCGCCGGGGTCACGGTTTCCGACACCGCATCCGCGAAGGAGGACGCACGATGAGCACGCTCGAGGCACGCCATCTGATCAAGGACTTCAAGCTCCGATCCGGATTCACGTCGACGACGCTGCATGCGGTGAAGGACGTGTCGTTCACGATCGAGGCGGGCAAGACGATCGCCCTGGTCGGTGAATCCGGCAGCGGCAAGTCGACGATCGCCCGCATGCTCATGAAGCTCGAGACGCCGACGGCGGGCGACATCCTGCTCGACGGTGCGCCCAGCGGAACCCACGGCAGGGCGCTCGCGCGCTACCGGTCGGATGTGCAGATGGTGTTCCAGGACCCGTTCGCGTCGCTGAACCCGTTCCACACGATCATCCATCACCTGGAGCGTCCGCTGCGCATCCATCACCCGAAGCTGTCGCGCGACGAGGTGCGGGCGAAAGCGCTGGACCTGCTGGAGCGCGTCCGTCTCTCTCCGGCCGAGAGCTTCGCCGAGCGGCGCCCGCACGAGCTCTCCGGGGGGCAGCGCCAGCGCATCGCGATCGCGCGCGCTCTGGCACCTGGCGCCCGCTTCATCGTGGCCGACGAGCCCGTATCGATGCTCGACGTCTCCATCCGGCTCGGGGTGCTGAACCTCCTCGCCGACCTGCAGCGCGAAGAGAACCTCGGCGTGCTCTACATCACGCACGACCTCGCGACCGCGCGGCACTTCAGCGACGAGATCCTCGTGATGTACCGCGGCGACATCGTCGAGCGCGGCCCGGCGGACGAGGTGATCCTCAACCCTCAGCACGAGTACACGAAGACCCTGTTGCAGGCGGCACCCGACCCGGAGAACATGGGGCGGTTGCGCGACGAGGTGCGTGCGGAGCTCGCCGGAGGGCGCTGATCACGGGGCGATCGGGACTCCGAGATCCAGCACCCAGACGTTGGTCTGCAGCGTCTGCCCGCGGAAGGGGAACGCCCGTGTGGAGACGTGCTCGAACCCGGCTGCGCGGCACAGAGCATTGGAGGGCAGATTCTCCTCGGAGGGGAACGCCGTCAGCAGACGCTGCGTGTGGTGCTCGCGTGCGTCTTGGACCATGAGCGAGACGGCGGCGTGCCCGATGCCCTTGCCCTGCGCCTCGGGCACGATGAACCAGCCGGTCTCGTGGACCGCCTGCTCGTCCCACTCGGTCGTCCACCAGCCGATCGCACCCGCCGCGACACCGTCGTCCTCGACGACGAACATCCGCGCCGCGCCCTCTCGCCACAGCCGCAGATACTTCTCATGGCGCTCGCCGACCTGCTCGTCGGTCTCGGGGCCCGCGATGTGGACGGTCATGTCAGGCGCGTTGCCGCGATGCAGCAGGGGAAGGTCTGATGGCGCCCACTTCCGGAGACCGATCGTCATGGCGTCAGTATCCTCCCGGGATCCGACATCGCGCCGTCACCGGCGACGCTAAGCTGTACGTGACAACTGAAGAAGGCCCCACGACCCGTGCGGGAGAGCCCCGGTGAAGCCGGCCGGGCACCGAAGGAGCAAGCCTCCCCGCCAATCTCTCAGGTATCGCGTACCGCGCCGGTCAGGCCGCTCTGAAAAGTGATTGCTCGCGCCGCGAGGAATCCGCCGACGGTGAAAGCCCCTTGCGGGTGAAACTCTCAGGCCCATGACAGAGGGGGAGTTCTCGGATACCGTGCAATCAGTACGGCATCCTTCCGATCCCACCGGGAGAACTCCATGACCCCAGCTCGTTACACACCGCTGCGTGCGCGACACGAGGCGCTCGGCGCATCGTTCACCGACTTCGGCGGCTGGCAGATGCCGGTGCGCTACACGTCCGACCTCGCCGAGCACCACGCCGTCCGGCAAGCCGCAGGACTCTTCGACATCTCTCACATGGCCGAGTTCCTCATCGAAGGACCGGATGCCGCGGGCTACCTCGACCACGCCCTCGCCGGGCGGATCTCGACCATGACCATCGGCAAGGCCAAGTACTCCCTGGTGCTTGCCTACGCGGGCGGAATCGTCGACGACGTCATCGCCTATCGCCTCGCCGAGGGCCGCTACCTGATCATCTCCAACGCCGGGAATCGGGATGCCGTGGCCGACGCGCTGCAGCAGCGCACCGAGACGTTCGACGTGACGGTCGCCGACGTCTCCGATGACTACGCACTTCTCGCCGTCCAGGGACCCGCGGCCGAGGCGATCGTCGCCGCGACCGCGGGCATCGACGAGGTCTCGATCCCGTGGAACGAGCAGAAGTACTATGCCTGGGCGTCGGCACGCTACAACGGCGAGCCGCTGCTGCTCGCCCGCACCGGCTACACCGGCGAGGACGGCTTCGAACTGCTCGTCCACGCCGCCGACGCCCCGGCGCTGTGGGATGCGCTGCTCGCCGCCGGCGAGGCGCATGGTCTGGTGCCCGCCGGTCTCGCTGCCCGTGACACGCTGCGCCTCGAAGCCGGCATGCCGCTGTACGGACACGAGCTGTCGCTGGACACCAAGCCGGCCCAGGCGGGTCTCGGCCGTGTCGTCGCCGTCGACAAGGAGGCCTTCGTCGGCAAGGACGGTGTCGCCGCGGCATCCGATGCCCGTGTGCTCGTCGGGCTCTCGGCCGAGGGCAAGCGCGCAGGCCGAGCCGGATACGCCGTCGTCGCAGACGACGGCACGGTCGTCGGCGAGATCACCAGCGGTGCGCTCAGCCCCACGCTCGGCCACCCGATCGCGATGGCATACATCGACCCGGCGGCCGTCTCCGCCTCCCTGTTCCTGGACGTGCGGGGAACGAAGATCCCCGCCGTCGTGACCGATCTGCCTTTCTACCGGAGGACGAAATGACCGACCTGACCACCCTGAAGTACAGCGAAGAGCACGAGTGGATCGCCCTGGAGGACGGAGTCGCCACGATCGGCGTCACCGACTACGCGGCTGACAAGCTCGGCGACGTCGTGTTCGTGGAGCTCCCCGCTGTCGGCACCGAAGTCGTCGCGGGCGCCGTCGTCGGCGAGATCGAATCGACCAAGTCCGTCGGCGAACTCTACGCACCCGTTTCCGGCACGGTCGTCGAGATCAACGACGCCGCCGTCGATGACCCGTCGCTGGTCAACGGCGAGCCCTTCGAGGGCGGCTGGCTGATCAAGGTGTCGGTCGTCGATGGCGCGACCGACGCTCTGCTCGATCGTGACGCGTACGTCGCGCTGACCGAGGGCTGATCGCGCAGTGGTCTCCTTCGCCGACCGTCACATCGGGACGACCTCCGAGACGCAGCGGCTCATGCTCGACGCTCTCGGCATCACGGATGCCGAGGCTCCCGTCGAGCAACTGATGCGCCAGGCCGTCCCGGCATCCATCTTCTCCGCGCCGGGCGACACCGCGATTCCCGTCGCGGCCAGCGAGGCGGAAGCGCTCGCCGAGCTGCGCGCGCTCGCCGCCCGCAACACCGTGAACACGCCGATGATCGGGCTCGGGTACTACGGCACGATCACGCCGAGCGTGATCCAGCGCAACGTGCTGGAGAATCCGTCCTGGTACACGGCGTACACGCCGTACCAGCCCGAGATCTCGCAGGGGCGCCTCGAGGCGCTGATCAACTTCCAGACCATGGTCTCGGAGCTGACCGGCCTGACGACCGCCAACGCCTCCATGCTGGACGAGTCCACGGCCGTCGCCGAGGGCATGCTGCTGGCGCGGCGCGCGTCGAAGGTCGCCTCGAACGTGTTCGTCGTCGACTCCGGCGCGTTCCCGCAGACCAAGGCGCTGCTGGCCACCCGGGCGGATGCCGTCGGCATCGAACTCGTCGAGCGCGACCTCGCTGCCGGCGAGGCTCTGCCTGAGGAGCTGTTCGGGGTGCTCGTGCAGTACCCAGCGGCATCCGGGCTCGTGTGGGACCCGTCCGCCGTCATCGATGCCGCGCACGTCGCAGGCGGCCTCGCGGTCGTCGCGGCGGACTTGCTGGCGCTCACGCTGATCGCCTCCCCGGGGTCGCTCGACGCGGATGTCGCGGTCGGCACCACGCAGCGCTTCGGCGTTCCGATGGGCTTCGGCGGCCCCCACGCCGGGTACATGGCGGTGCGCCAGGGCCTGGAGCGGCAGCTGCCCGGCCGTCTCGTCGGCGTCTCGGTGGACGCCGATGGCAAGCCCGCCTACCGTCTGTCGCTGCAGACACGAGAGCAGCACATCCGCCGCGAGAAGGCGACGAGCAACATCTGCACCGCGCAGGTGCTCCTGGCCGTCATGGCCTCGATGTACGCGGTCTACCACGGCCCGGACGGGCTGCGCGCGATCGCCGAGGAGACCGCGGCGAAGGCTGCGCTGCTGCGCGACTGGCTCGTCGAGGGCGGTGTCGAGATCGCGTTCGACGCCTTCTTCGACACGCTGTCGGTGCGCGTTCCCGGACGCGCCGCCGAGTACGCCGAGCAGGCGCATCACGGCTACGGCATCCTGTTCCACGTCGCGGATTCCGACACGATCGGCATCTCGGTCGACGAGACGACGACCGTCGGCGAGCTGCATCAGATCGCGATGGTGTTCGGCGGCAAGCAGGATCGCGTGTTCGGCTTCGCCGACGGCGCGAACGCCCTCCCCGATGCGCTCCTGCGCCAGGACGAGTACTTGACGCACCCCGTGTTCCACGTGCACCGCTCGGAGACCGCCATGATGCGGTATCTGAAGAGCCTCGCCGACCGCGACTATGCACTCGATCGCGGCATGATTCCGCTGGGTTCGTGCACGATGAAGCTGAACGCGGCGACCGAGATGGCGGCGATCACCTGGCCGGAGTTCGCTGGGATCCACCCGTTCGCCCCGGCATCCGACGTCGCAGGCTACCTGGAGCTCATCGACCAGCTCGAGGGCTGGCTCGCCGAGGTGACCGGATACGACGCCGTCTCGCTGCAGCCGAACGCCGGTTCTCAGGGCGAGCTCGCGGGGCTGCTCGCGATCCGCGGCTACCACCTGGCCAACGGCGACGACCACCGCACGGTGTGCCTCATCCCGTCGTCGGCGCACGGCACGAATGCGGCGTCGGCTGTGCTGGCGGGCATGAAGGTCGTGGTCGTCGCATGCGATGAACTCGGCAACGTCGACCTGGACGACCTGCGCGCCAAGATCGAGGCGAACAGGGACGAGCTGTCGGCCCTCATGATCACCTACCCGTCCACGCACGGCGTGTACGAGCAGCAGGTGGTCGAGATCACCTCGGCGGTGCACGATGCCGGCGGACAGGTCTACGTCGACGGGGCGAACCTCAACGCCCTGCTGGGGTACGCCCGCTTCGGCGACCTCGGCGGCGACGTCTCGCACCTGAACCTGCACAAGACGTTCGCGATCCCGCACGGCGGCGGCGGACCCGGTGTGGGGCCGGTGGCGGCCAAGGCGCACCTCGCCCCGTTCCTGCCGTCGCACCCGCTCGCCCAGAAGGCGGAGCACTTCGGTGGGTTCGTCTTCGACGGCGGGGTCGTATCGGCGGCCCCGTACGGATCCGCAGGCATCCTGCCGATCTCGTGGGCCTACGTGCGCATGATGGGCGCCGCCGGTCTTCGCGATGCGACGGCTGCGGCCGTGCTGTCGGCCAACTACATCGCCGAACGCCTCCGCGAGCACTACCCGGTGCTGTACACGGGCGAGAACGGCCGGGTCGCGCACGAGTGCATCCTCGACCTTCGCCCGCTCAAGGAGGCCACCGGTATCACGGTCGACGACGTCGCCAAGCGCCTGATCGACTACGGTTTCCACGCGCCGACCATGTCGTTCCCTGTCCCAGGGACCCTGATGGTCGAACCGACCGAGTCCGAGGACCTCGGCGAGATCGAGCGCTTCATCGAGGCCATGATCATGATCAAGACCGAAGCGGATGCTGTGGCCGCCGGCCGCTGGGATGCCGGTGACAACCCGCTCGTGAACGCCCCGCACACCGCGGTCTCGCTGATCGCGGGGGAGTGGAATCACCCGTACACCCGCGAGGAGGCCGCGTACCCCGTGCACGCGCTCGTCGCCGGGAAGTACTGGCCGCCGGTGCGGCGCATCGACCAGGCGTACGGCGACCGCAACCTCGTCTGCGCGTGCCCGCCCATCGAGGCGTTCGCGTAAGCCTGTCGCGGCGCGCTCATCCGTGAGCGTGCCGCGTCAGTCGCGGAAGTCGGGCGGCGCGATCGCGATCAGTGCGTCGGCCAGTTCCTCAGCCGTGCGCTCTGAGCCGTCCGTCAGCCACCACGAAATGGCGGCGAGGGCACCGGCGGAGATGTAGCGCGCCGTCACCTCCGGGTCGGCGAGGAGCGTCGCGCGTGTGCCCAGAGTGACGCGGACGGACTCGGTGAGTCCTGCGGCGAACCCCTCGACGAAGGCCGGATCAGAGGTGAGCAGGACCCCGTAGGTCGTGCGGTGCTCGGCGACGAAACGGACGATGTCCAGCAGGACCTGCCGGTTGACGGCGGTCTTCGATGCACCGTCGAGGATCGCGAGGCGGGCATCCGCGATCACGGATTCGCTGAAATCGCTGAGAGCCGTCGCAGCGAGGTCGCCGATGCCGGAGAAATGAGCGTAGAAGGACGATCGCGTCGTCCCGGCTTCTCGGACGATCGTCGCAACGCCGGCCGTGCGGACCTCGTCCGCATCGACGAGTCGGCGGAAGGCGTCGATCAACTTGCGTCGCGTCTTGAGCACGCGCTGGTCGCTGCTGTCCACCCGTCGCGTTCGCAGGGACTCCTGTTTCGATTCGGCCTCGATCATCCCCGCCATTCTTCCCGATCCGCTGGATGCCGTGGCGGCCAGAGCGCCCCGGCATCCAGGCCGGCGTCAGGCGGGACGGTAGGTCGGCCGCAGGGACGGCGGGATCAGCCCGTCGGGCAGAGGCCTGTCGTAGGGCGTCACCGAGACGACGTCGGCGAACTCCGCCCGCGCGGCCGCCAGCAGCTCGGCATCCGTGAACAGATCGACGGCGGTGGCCGCCATGACCTTCGCGCCGTGGATCATGCCCTTGTGCGCGGCGGGCGTCTTGCCCTGCGCCACCATCTGCCAGGAGTGCCCCGGTGTGCCGATGATCGCGGTCCCCGCCCCCATCTGGACCGTGGGGGTGACCCAGCTCACGTCACCGACATCGGTCGAGCCGGTCATCTGCGGGCGCAGAGCCGCCGGGGGCAGCGGCAGGATTCCGTCGAAGTACGCGGGGCTGTCCGACGGGATGCCGAGCTGGCGTTTCATCGCCTCAGCGGCGCCGTCGGGCAGACCGGCGGCCAGGACGCGGCCGTACGCCTGGTCGGCTTCATCGAACCCGACGCCGCCGAGGTCCTCGAACACGGACTGCATGCGCTTCTCGAGGGTGACGTTGGGCAGCACCTCGGCGCAGGCGCCGTCGAACTCGATCTCCACTTCCGTCTCCGTCATCAGCGCCGCGCCTTCGGCGACCTTCTTGACGCGCTCGTAGAGCGTGCGCATCCGGGCGACGGTGGGGGAGCGCACGATGTAGTACAGTTCGGCCGTCGCCTGGACGACGTTGGCCGACGTGCCGCCCGCGTCGACGAACGCGTAGTGGATGCGATCCGTGTCGTCCATGTGCTCCCGCAGGAAGTTGACGCCGACGTTCATGAGCTCGGCGGCATCCAGCGCGCTGCGGCCATGCTGGGGGTTGGCGCCCGCATGAGCGGCCAGCCCGCGGAAACGGAAGTAGGCCTGGGTGTAGGCCAGGGTCTTCCACTGCGCCGCGGATGCCAGGGGCATCGGGTGGTTCGTGACGGCGGCATCGACGTCGTCGAAGGCGCCGGCCGCGACCATGAACGTCTTGCCCGCCGCACCCTCCTCCGCCGGGCAGCCGTAATAGCGGACGGTTCCCGGCAGACCGGCGGCCTCGAGATGCCTGGCGGTGGCGACCGCAGCCAGCAGGGATCCGGATCCCAGCAGGTTGTGGTGACAGCCGTGTCCGGCATCGCTGCCGCTGTCCGCATCCGGGGTTCGTTCGGTCGCACCGGCCGCCTGGCTGAGACCTGCGAGGGCGTCGTACTCGCCGAGGAACCCGATGACGGGGGATCCGGTGCCCCATTCGGCGCTGAACGCCGTGGGGACACCGCCGGCGGCGCGGGTGATCCGGCCGCCGAACTCCTCGGCGGCGGCGATCTGCTTGGCCATCGACGCGTGCTCTTCCCAGCGCAGCTCCGGCTCGGCCCAGATGTCGTCGCTGAGGCGGACGAACCGGGGGGAGAGGTCGTCGACGATCGGGGCGATCGCGGCGACGGTCGTTGTCGTTTCGGTGATCATGTGCGGTCCTCCAGGACTCGGGTTTTCAGGAGAGGTCTTCGGATGCGGGGGCGGTCTGCGGCTTCTTCCTCCCTGTGGGAATGATCAGCGCGAGGGCGACGGTCGTGACGACGGAGATCGCGATGCCGAACAGGGCGACGACGGGGAACAACGGGGTGAGGACGAGCTGGACCACGACGCCGACGACGACTGCGATCGTCAGAATCCGGAGGTTCGGATTCGACGAGATCATCTGCACGACAACGGCACCCATGACCGCCGGCAGCACGAAGGTCTGCACCTGGGTGATGATCTCCGGCGGGAGCAGCCGCAGCAGCATCGAACCGAAGAGCCCGACGAAGACGACCAGGCTCACCAGGTGCGTCGCGGCGGCGCCGCAGATCGCGAGAACAGCAGCGAGCTGGCCGCGTTTCGTCTCGGGTTTCGCCCCGATCGCGGATTGCGCCACGATCGCGGCCGGTACGAGCTTGTTGCTGATGTTGCCGATCATGAACGCCTGGTACATGCTCGCGGCGCCGAGGATCGGGAAGTAGGACAGCGGTTCGATGAACCACAGCACGCCGAACGCGAGGGCGATGGCCAGGACCCCGGCGGCGACGGCCGAGGCCTGGACACCGAACTCGATCGCCAGCACGAGGGGCCCGGCGAGCATGAGGACGAGCGCGAGGATCATCGTGATGCGTCCCCATCGTGAGGTCGTCGTATCGAACTGCTTCCAGGCTCCAGCAGTCAGTGGCGAGGTCGTCGGAGAGATGGATGTCGACATGAGAGATGCTCCGCTCTGGTTCTCGGGGACGTTCACTGGATGCCTGCATTCGATACGAGGACGCCGACGCCGATCGCGACGATCATCGAGATGCCCAGAGCCCATTCCTTCAGCCAGTTCTGACGGAACGCTTTGGCGATCCAGAGGCAGAGGAGCATGACGAGAGCGCTTGCGATCGCGACGATCGCCACAGCGAGGCCCTTCTGGAGCTGCTGGATGCCGAAGGTGCCGAAGGCGCCGAGCAGGGCGGCAGTCGGGATGATCGCCATCGCGCCGCCGGCCGCGGCGGCCTGCTTCGCCTCCAGGCGATCGGTGCCGCGCTTGAGCAGCGGCGTCACGATCAGGGTGACGAGCATCCAGCCGGATCCTGCAAGCGCGATGCAGAGCATCACAGTCGCGAAGACCTGCTGCGTGTAGCCTTCCCCGCCGAGCGTGACTCCCTGGGTGTCGGCGGCGATTCCCGCGGCGCCCACCTCGAACGCGGCCGAGCCGATCATGCCGATGCGGGTGAGAACGCCGGGAGTGCCGAAGACGCTCAGCAGCGTGACGGCGATCAGCGCCACAGCCATCGAGGGGCCGATCGCGGCGACGGCACCGGAGCGGAACGAGCGCTTCACATCGGTTGTGCTCATCTCGACGGCGGGCGCAACACGTCGTGCCGCGCGGTAATAGATGACGGTCTGCGCCGCGATGACGGCGAAGACGCCGGCCGCGCACAGCCACAGCACAGGCTGATTCGCCGCGAGCAGGATGTCGGTGGAGTCCGGATCGAGGGCGATGGGGACGAAGGACACAGGCGGTCTCCTTGCGTAGAGCTGCCGAACCCCGGGCGGAGTTCCGCTTCCCCTCTGTCCGTTGTGCCTGAGAGTGTCGCGCTGTGCGCTTCCCCGTCGGCGGGCCCCGCAAGGCCTCTCTCCAGAGTTCCCCAGTCGCCGAGTCCTTCTGCCTGAGAGATTGGCGGGTGGCTTGCCCCTTCGGCGTCCGCATCGAGTGCGGATCTCTCCCCGGTGACTGTTCGGGCGTCGGTCGTCGGTGTGCGACCGCCGGTGTTGATCGTGTTGTGCATCAATAATGGACAGTGTCCGATTACAACGGGAGACCGCCGCTGTTACAGCTCTGTAACGGTCAGATTATTTCTGACCGCCCGTTCAGTAACGGTTGATTAACGGGGACTGCCGCAGGGACTCCTGCGGGCATACGCTCTGGTTATCACGACGTACTCGATGAGGAGTGCGGCGCTACCCGAGTACCCAGGAGGATACGAAGTGAAGCGAAACAGAAGCGCCCTCGCGGGCGCGGCGCTGCTCACAGCAGGCGTCATCGCACTGGCCGGATGCTCGTCGGGAGACGGCGGCGAAGGAACCGGCGAAGAAGAGGGCTCCGGTACTTCGACCGGCATCGTCACAGTCCAGAACAACGAGCCGCAGAACCCGTTGATCCCTGCTGTCACGAACGAGGTCGGCGGCGGCCTGGTGCTGCAGAACATCTTCGCGGGTCTCGTCTACTACGAAGCCGACGGCGCCATGGCCATGGACATCGCCGAGTCCATCGAATCCGAGGACAACCAGACCTGGACCATCACGATCAAGCAGGACCAGACCTTCAGCGACGGGACGCCCGTGACGTCGGCGTCGTTCGTCGACGCGTGGCAGTACGCGGCATCCGACGCGGAGTTCGAGAACCAGTGGTGGTTCGCCAACTTCGCCGGTTACAACCCTGAAGCGGCGGGCGAGGAAGGCACTCTCGCGCTCGAGGTCGTCGACGACACCTCGTTCACCGTCGAGCTCGCCGCCCCGCAGTCGGACTTCCCGATCTCGCTCGGCTATCAGGTGTTCTCGCCGCTGCCGGAGTCGTTCTTCGAGGACCCGGAGGCCTTCGGCCAGGACCCGATCGGCAACGGACCGTACAAGCTCGAGAACTGGGAGCACGACCAGGTGATCTCGCTCGTGCCGAACGACACGTACGACGGCCCGCGCCAGCCGCAGAACGGTGGCGTCGACCTCGTCGTGTACGCCACGCAGGAAGCGGCATACTCCGATCTGCTCGGTGACAACCTCGACGTCATCAACCCCAACGTGCCGCCGTCCGCGCTCGCCACCTACAAGGACGACCTCGGCGACCGTGCTGTCGACCAGGGCGCCGCGATCTGGGAGGGTCTGACGATCCCGGCCCGACTCGAGCACTTCGGAAACGACGAAGAGGGGCTGCTGCGCCGACAGGCGATCTCCTACGCGATCGACCGTGAGCAGATCACCGACGTCATCTTCGAGGGCACCAGGACGCCGGCTGTCGACTACACGTCGCCGGTGATCGAGGGATGGTCGGATTCGATCCCCGGATCCGAGGTCACGCACGCCGACGCCGACAAGGCGAAAGATCTGTGGGCGCAGGCCGACGCGATCTCGCCGTGGAGCGGGACGTTCACCATCGCCTACAACGCCGACGGCGGACACCAGCCCTGGGTCGACGCGGTGGCGAACCAGCTGAAGAACACGCTCGGCATCGACGCGATCGGTCAGTCCTTCCCCGATCTCGCGACGCTGCGCGAGGAGATTTCGAACCGCACGATCAACGCGGCGACCCGATCGGGCTGGCAGTTCGACTACCCGGGCGCGTACAACATCCTCGGAGCGCTCTTCATCACGGGAGCCGGCTCGAACGACGGTGACTACTCCAACGAGGAGTACGACTCGCTCGTCCAGCAGGGTGCCACGGCACCGTCCGTCGAAGAGGGCAACGCGCTGTTCGAGCAGGCGCAGGAGGTCCTGTTCCAAGACCTGCCCGTGCTGCCGCTCTGGTACCGGTCGACCAACGCGGGTTACTCCACGGTGGTCGAGAACGTCGAGTACGGCTGGGACAGCTGGCCGATCATCTTCGCGATCACCAAGGAGTAGCGACACTGGTTTCCGCCTGAGTTCGCGGTGCTGGGTGACGGTCGTCCGTCACCCAGCACCCGGGGACTCGCGTGCCCGACATGACTGCCTACATCATTCGTCGCCTGCTTCAGGCGATCCCCGTGTTCCTCGGGGCCACGTTCCTCATCTATTCGATGGTCTTCCTGCTCCCAGGCGACCCGATTCTCGCTCTGTTCGGCGACAAGACGCCGACTCCGGCGCAGTACGCTGCGCTGCAGGAGCGCTTCCACCTCGATCAGCCGTTCTTCCAGCGGTACCTCATCTACCTCGGCGACCTGTTCCAGGGCGACCTCGGAACGACGTTCCGTGGCCAGAGCGTGAACGACATCCTCGCGAGGACGTTCCCCGTGACGCTGCGCCTGGCCCTGCTCGCAGTGCTCATCCAGCTCGTGTTCGGGGTGACGATCGGTCTGATCGCGGGACTGCGCAAGAACGGCATCGTCGACCACGTCTCGATGCTGGTCAGCCTCGTGCTCATCTCGGTCCCCGTGTTCGTGCTCGCCTTCGTCGCGCAGTACTTCCTCGGCATCCAACTCGGTTGGTTCCGTCCGACCGTCGGTCCAGGTGCGCCATGGAGCGACCTGATACTGCCGGCGATCGTGCTCGCCGCACTGAACTTCGCCTACGTCATCCGCCTGACCAGGGCGTCCGTCATCGAGACGCGCCAGCAGGACTTCGTCCGGATGGCCTATGGGAAGGGGCTGTCCGGCAGCCGGGTCATCCCGGTGCACGTGCTGCGCAACTCGCTCATTCCCGTCACGACCAACCTCGCCGCCGACTTCGGCATCCTGATCGTCGGTGCGACGGTCACCGAGGGCATCTTCAACGTCCCGGGCGTCGGCAATGAACTGTTCGAGGCCATCAACCGCCACGACGGCCCGGAGATCGTCTCGATCGTCACGATCCTCGTGGTGATCTATGTGGTCGTCAATCTGCTGATCGACCTGCTCTACGGCGTGCTCGACCCGAGGATCCGCTATGCCAGATAACACTCCGACCCACCGCATGCCGCACTTCGTCGCGGACGTCGACGAGGAGGGGATCGGCGCCGTCGACGCGGTGCGCGTCAGCGAACGCAAGAGCAACCTCTGGCTCGATGCGTGGCGCGATCTCCGGGGGCGCTGGATGTTCTGGCTCGCGGGCTTCATCGTCGTGCTGCTGACGATCATCGCGATCTTCCCCGGGCTGTTCGTCCAGATCTCGCCGACCACGTGCAACCTGGACGACTCGAACGACCCGCCGGCAGCCGGTCACCCGATGGGGTTCGACTTCCAGGGGTGCGACGTCTATTCACGCGTGATCCATGGTGCGTCCACGTCGCTCAGCGTCGGTGTCATCGTGACCATCATCATCGCCGTGCTCGGGATCGTCATCGGCGCCTTCGCCGGGTTCTTCGGCGGCTGGGTCGATTCGCTCCTCATGCGCATCAGCGACATGTTCTTCGCGATCCCGTACATCCTCGCCGCGGTCGTGATCATGTCGATGTTCCTGGACAACCGCAACATCCTGGTGATCTCGCTCGCGATCGGGTTCTTCGCCTGGCCGGCGACCGCCCGCATCCTCAGATCGGAGATCCTCAGGGTGCGTTCGAACGATTTCGTGCTGGCCTCCGAGGCGCTCGGGGTGTCCCGGGTGCGCACGATGTTCACGCACGTGCTGCCGAACTCGATCGCCCCGGTGATCGTCGTCAGCACGGTCGGTCTCGCGGCCGCCATCACCGCCGAGGCGACGCTGTCGTTCCTCGGCGTCGGACTGCCCGGAAACATCGTCTCCTGGGGAACCGACATCTCGAAGGCGCAGATCCGCCTGCGCACCGATCCGCTCCCGCTGATCTATCCATCCATCGCGCTGTCGCTCACGGTGCTGTCGTTCATCATGCTCGGTGAGACGGTCCGCGACGCGCTCGACCCGAAGGCGAGGGCGCTGCGATGAGCCGCAACGAGCTGGAAGGACCGCTGCTGTCGGTCGAGAACCTCGAGGTCGCGTTCAAGACGCAGGACGGGTACGTCCCTGCTGTCCGAGGCGTCAGCTTCGACATCCATCCTGGCGAGACGATGGCGATCGTCGGCGAGTCGGGGTCAGGCAAATCGACGACCGCGCACGCGCTCATCAATCTGCTGCCAGGGTCGGGACGCATCACGGGCGGTTCGGTCCGGTTGCAGGGCCAGGAGCTCACGAAGCTTGGTCGGTCGGGAATGGAGGAGATCCGCGGCAAGCGGATCGGACTCGTCCCGCAGGATCCGATGAACAGCCTCAACCCGGTGCATCGGATCGGCTTCCAGGTGCAGGAGACGATCTTCGCGAACGGACTGGCCACGAGTCGTCGCGCGGCGCGCAAGAAGGCGATCGCCGTCCTGAACGAGGCCGGGCTCGCGGACGCCGAGCGCCGGTTGCGGCAGTTCCCGCACGAGTTTTCCGGCGGCATGCGACAGCGTGTGCTCATCGGGATCGGGCTCTCCTCCGACCCCGAACTGCTCATCGCCGACGAGCCGACGAGCGCGCTCGACGTCACGGTGCAGAAACGGATCCTCGACCACCTCGCAACGCTCACCGCCGAGCGCAACACCGCGGTGCTGTTCATCACGCACGATCTCGGCCTCGCCGCCGAACGCGCGGAGAATCTGCTCGTGATGCATCGAGGGCGCATCGTGGAGTCAGGACCCGCGCTGGAGATCCTGCAGAATCCTCAGCATCCCTATACCCAGCGCCTGGTGGCAGCGGCGCCGAGCCTGGCGTCCAAGCGCATTCAGACCGGGGCGAACCGCGCTACGGCGCCGTTGCCAGCGGATCTCGATCTCGCGGCGCTGGCGCCGTCCGCGGCGCAGACGGAGGATGCCGCGACTGCGATCGAATTCGTCGACGTCACCAAGGTCTACCGGATCAGGGGCACCGGCTTCCGATCGCAGCCCTTCACAGCCGTCGACGGGATCTCCCTCTCCGTACCCAAGGGCTCGACGATGGCGATCGTCGGTGAGTCGGGCTCGGGGAAGTCCACGGCTGCCAAGCTGCTGCTGCGACTCGAACCGAAGACCTCGGGGACGATCCGCGTCAACGGTCGCGACATCGACGCGCTCAGCCGAGGCGAGCTGCAGGCGCTGCGTCGTCAGATGCAGCCCGTCTTCCAGGACCCCTACGGGTCGCTCGATCCGCTGCACAACATCGGCAACACGGTCGCCGAGCCGCTGCGTGTGCACGGCGTCGGGGACTCGGCGTTGCGGCGGGCGCGCGTCCTCGAGGTGCTCGACCAGGTGGCGCTTCCAGCCAGCGTCGTCGACCGCTATCCGAACGAGCTCTCCGGCGGACAGCGCCAACGCGTCGCGATCGCGCGAGCGCTGGCACTCAAACCCGAGATCGTCGTGCTCGACGAGGCCGTTTCGGCGCTCGACGTCCTCGTGCAGGCGCAGGTGCTCGAACTGCTCGCTCAGCTGCAGACGGATCTCGACCTCACGTACCTGTTCATCACGCACGATCTCGCGGTCGTCCGGGTGATCGCCGATCGCGTCTGCGTGATGGAGCAGGGAAAGATCGTCGAACACGGCACGGTGGACGACATCTTCGCGAACCCGCAGCAGGAGTACACCCGGCGCCTGCTCGACGCGATTCCCGGCGCCGCGATCACGCTGGGACAGGGCATGGGCTGATCAGGAGGGGAGCCCGAACGCCGCCGGCCAGGTGGCCGCAGCCCATGGATAGCCGACGAACACGGTCGCGTCGATGAGGAAATGCGCCACGAGGAACGGCAGCAGCCGTCCGGACCGCGAGAACAGCCAGCCGAACAGCAGCCCCATCGCCAGATTGCCGACGAACGCACCGGGCCCCTGGTAGAGGTGATAGCTGGCTCGGAGCACACTGGTCGCGATGATGATCGGCCACGGACCCCAGCCGAGATCCTTGAGACGGGCGAAGAGATACCCGAGGACGACGAACTCCTCCTGGATCGAGGCGCGCGCGGCGGACAGCAGCAGGATCGGCACCGTCCACCAGTGCGCGTCCAGTCCTGCCGGGTCCACGGCGACGAACCACCCCAGCATCCGGCCGGCGAGGTAGAGGGCGAGGCCGGGGATGCCGATCGCGAGCACCAGCAGGATGCCTCGGCTTGTGTCCCGCGCGACGTGCGTGCCGTCCACGCCCAGCCGCGCCAGGTGCGGGCGCGAGTTCTGCCAGAGCAGGAAGCAGACCAGCACGACGGGTACGAGTGAGAACCCGATCGAGAGCACCTGATAGATGAAGTCGAAGATCTCGCGGTCGCTGCGCGAGGGGTTCAGCGTCGCGGTCTGATCGGCCAGCGGCGTGGTGTCCGTCAGCCGGTACGCGAGTTGCACGATCGCGTAGATCGCGGACTGCCCGAGCCCCAGCGCCAGCACGATCGCGATCTCCCACCACAGGCGCGTGCGGGATGCCGGGGGAGTCGTCACCCGACGATCGTATGCCGCTCAGACAGGCTTCAGCGAGCGTGCGATATCCTGAGGAGTCGGCATCCCGGCGCATCCCACATTCTCCTGAGGACTCCTTCATGGCGCACGCCCTCCGCTCCGACCTCCGCAACGTCGCCATCGTGGCGCACGTGGACCACGGCAAGACCACTCTGGTCGACGCCATGCTCCGTCAGACCGGCTCGTTCGGCGAGCACGCGCACGTCGACGAACGCGCGATGGACTCGAACGATCTCGAGCGCGAAAAGGGCATCACGATCCTCGCGAAGAACACCGCGATCACGTACAACGGCGTTCACACCGAGGTTCCCGTCACGATCAATGTGATCGACACCCCGGGCCACGCCGACTTCGGTGGAGAGGTCGAGCGCGGTCTGTCCATGGTCGACGGCGTCGTGCTGCTCGTCGACGCGTCAGAGGGTCCGCTGCCGCAGACCCGCTTCGTGCTGCGCAAGGCGCTCGAGGCGAAGCTGCCCGTCATCCTCCTGGTCAACAAGACCGACCGTCCCGACGCGCGCATCGCCGAGGTCGAGGAAGAGGCGCACGACCTGCTGCTCGGACTCGCGTCCGATCTCGTCGACGACGTCCCCGACCTCGATGTCGACGCACTGCTCGACGTGCCGGTCGTGTACGCCTCCGGTCGCGCCGGTGCGGCATCACTCAACCGTCCCGCCGACGGCTCGCTGCCCGACAACGACGACCTCGAGCCGCTGTTCGAGGCGATCCTCCAGCACGTGCCGGCTCCGTCGTACGACGATGAGGCTCCGCTGCAGGCGTGGGTCACCAACCTCGACTCCAGCCCGTTCCTCGGCCGTCTCGCGCTGCTGCGCGTCTTCAACGGCACGCTGAAGAAGGGCCAGACCGTGGCCTGGGTGCGCGCCGACGGATCGACCAGCAACGCCCGCATCACCGAGCTGCTGAAGACCCGCGCGCTCGAGCGCTACCCCGCCGAAGAGGCCGGGCCCGGCGACATCGTCGCTATCGCCGGCTTCGAGAACATCACGATCGGCGAGACGATCGCCGACCCGGAGGACGTGCGTCCTCTGCCCGCCATCACGGTCGACGACCCGGCGATCTCGATGACCATCGGTACGAACACGTCGCCGCTGATGGGCAAGGTCAAGGGACACAAGCTCACCGCGCGCATGGTCAAGGACCGCCTCGACAAGGAGCTCATCGGCAACGTCTCGCTCAAGGTCGTCGACATCGGACGTCCGGATGCGTGGGAGGTCCAGGGTCGAGGCGAGCTCGCGCTGGCGATCCTCGTCGAGAACATGCGTCGCGAGGGCTTCGAGCTCACCGTCGGCAAGCCGCAGGTGGTCACCAAGAAGGTCGACGGCAAGACGTTCGAGCCCTTCGAGCACCTCACGATCGACACTCCGGAAGAGCACCTCGGTGCGATCACTCAGCTGCTCGCGAACCGCAAGGGCCGCATGGAGAACATGACCAACCACGGCACCGGCTGGGTGCGCATGGAGTTCATCGTTCCCTCGCGCGGTCTGATCGGCTTCCGCAGCGAGTTCCTCACCACCACCCGCGGCACCGGCATCGCGAACGCGATCTCGCACGGCTACGAGCCCTGGGCCGGTCAGATCACCACGCGTCAGAACGGCTCGATCGTGGCCGACCGCCAGGGCGTCGTCACGCCGTTCGCCATGATCGCTCTCCAGGAGCGCATGTCGTTCTTCGTGCAGCCCACGCAGGAGGTCTACGAGGGCATGGTCATCGGCGAGAACTCGCGCGCCGACGACATGGACGTGAACATCACCAAGGAGAAGAAGCTCACCAACATGCGTGCGGCGAGCTCCGACACCTTCGAGTCGATGACGCCGCCGCGCCAGCTGACACTGGAGGAGAGCCTCGAGTTCGCCCGCGACGACGAATGCGTCGAGGTCACCCCCGAGGTCGTCCGCATCCGCAAGGTGATCCTCGACCAGACGATCCGCGGTCGCGAGACGTCGCGTCTGAAGCGCCAGGACGCAAACGCCTGACGTCTGAATCGTTGATGCGCCCCCGGCGCCCGAGCAATCGGACACCGGGGGCGTTCTCGTGGGCGACGGCGCCTGCGAACGACAGAAGATAACGAACTCATAACATACTTTCCCGGGAGCGAGGAGCCCTGATTCCCGGGGAAAATGCACGGGGCATCCAGGCGCACGATCGGTTTCGCCCAGGTCGAGCGATCAGACTCGATCTTCGTGCCCGGGAAACGGCTCCCGATGAACCGCCCTGCAGGGGTCCGGGCCGACGACGACCCGAAAGTCGAACCCTTCATGCTGCATTCCCCGAACACCCGTGCGTCCGCGCGCGCGGCCACCATGGCTCACGCCCACGCAGACGTCACCTCCCGCCACCCGCTCGTGCTCGGCATCGCGCTGGGCGCCGTGCTGAGCGTCGCGATCACGGCCGGGACCGCCTCCTCGGCTGCCGCCGCCGTGGACGCGCATTCCGACGCCGTGGCGTCACTGATCACCGTGACTGACGCGGAAGCCGACGCCCCGACCACGGGTGCGATCGCCATGTCGGTGCCGCTGGCCGATATCACGCAGGACGCGCAGACCGCGGTCGCGACCGCGCAGACGGTGGTCGCGGATGCCGCGGCGCTCACCGCCGAGGTGGCGGCGTCCGGGCTCACGCTCGACGCGGCGACGACGACCACGGCGATCGACACCTCGGCGCTGGAGGTCGGCATCGCAGACCTCGCGGTCGCCGTAGACGTCGAAGCGGCCGAGCCCGCTGTGGATGCGCCGGCGACAGCCGCTGCGACTCCGGTCCCGGCGGACGCCGCTGCCCCCGCGGAAACCGTCGCCCCGGCGGAGAGCGCCACCGCGACGGGCACCGCCGCGCCGGCGACGGCCGCCGAGTTCGCGGCCGCGGCCGCGGAGGCCGAGGCCGAGGAGAAGGCTCCGCTCGAGCTGGTGCTGGACACCGCGGAGATCACTGCCGATGCCGCCGCTGTGGCAGCGGCGACGACGACGTTGCGCGAAGCGCTCACCGCCGCGCAGAAGGCCGCGGCCGAGAAGAAGGCGGCCGAAGAGCGCGCTGCGGCCGCCGCGGCTGCGGCCAATACCCCCGAGGGCGCCAAGGCGACCGCACGCGCCATGGCGGCCAGCAAGTACGGCTGGGGCGACGGCGAGTTCTCCTGCCTCGAGTCGCTGTGGACCAAGGAGTCCGGCTGGAACTACAAGGCCTACAACCCCTCCGGTGCGACGGGCATCCCGCAGTCGCTCCCCGGCGACAAGATGGCCAGCGCAGGCGCCGACTGGCGCACCAACGCGACGACGCAGATCGCGTGGGGCCTGGGCTACATCGACAGCGTCTACGGCTCGCCGTGCTCCGCCTGGGGGCACTCGCAGGCCACGAACTGGTACTGATCGCCCGCATCCTGGGGGCGGTTCGTCCGCCCCTAGGATGAGGGGATGACCACCGAGAGCTCCCGCGAAGTCTGGCGGGAGGGACTCGGGGTCGCCATCGCCACCAGTGCCTACGGCATCTCGTTCGGTGCCCTCGCCGTCGCCGCCGGACTCGACGTCTGGCAGACGTGCGTTCTGAGCCTCGTGATGTTCACCGGCGGTTCGCAGTTCGCGTTCATCGGCGTGCTCGCCTCTGGCGGAGTCGCGGCGCTTCCCTCGGCGGTCGCCTCGGCCGCGCTGCTCGGCGTGCGCAACGTCGCCTACGGCATGCGCATGTCTCCGATCATCGGACGCGGATTCTGGCGACGCACCGCCGCCGCCCAGTTCACGATCGACGAGTCCACCGCAGTGGCGATCTCGCAGACCGACCCGCGGCTGAGCCGGGTCGGATTCTGGGTAACCGGCATCGGGATCTTCCTCGGCTGGAACATTATGACCCTCGTGGGCGCCCTTCTGGGCGATGTGCTGGGCGACCCGAAGACCTGGGGACTGGATGCCGCGGCGGCCGCCGCCTTCCTCGCACTGCTGTGGCCGAGACTGAAGCAGCGGCAGGCGGTGGCGGTCGGAGTGGCCGCCGCAGTCGTCGCGGCATCCGTCACGCCGTGGCTCATGCCCGGCATACCCGTGCTGCTGGCCGCAGTCGTCGCGATCATCGTCGGCTGGTTCAACTGGCTCGGCCGCGAAGATGTGCGGGATGCCGAGCAGGAGGCGCACTCATGACCATCTGGAGTGCGGTGCTCCTCGCCGCATGCATCTGCGTGGCACTGAAGACGTTCGGCTATCTGATCCCGGCGCACGTGCTGGCGGCACCCCGGCCGGCGCGGATCTCCGACCTGCTGACGGTCGCGCTGCTGGCGGCGCTCGTCGCCGTGCAGACGCTCGGCGACGGGCAGTCGATCGTCGTCGACGCCCGCGTGCCGGCCGTGCTGGTCGCGGCGGTGCTGCTGTGGTTGCGGCAGTCCTTCCTCGTCGTCGTGTTCGCCGCCGCCGCCGTCGCGGCGCTGCTGCGCTGGGCCGGCCTAGCGGTATGAACCCAGGGGGGCCATGGGCGGCCGCCGATAGACTCACGGGGTGAACACCTGGCTCTCCCGCATCCTCTCCTGGGCCGCTGCCGCCGTCGTCGGCGGCATATACGGGATCGCGGGGACGATCGCGCACAGCCTCATGTGGGGACCTGTGCCGGTCGGATTGATCATCGCCGTGATCGCCTGCGCGGCGCTGCTCGTCGCGATCCGCGCGCTCACGCACGATCGCGGCTCGACGCTCGCCGCCGGGCTCGGGATGCTGGGAACGGTGACTCTCATCTCGGGTGTGGGTCCCGGCGGATCGGTCGTCGTCGCGGACACGATCTGGGGTCGGGTGTGGATCTATCTCATCGCCGGGCTCGTGCTGCTGGCCGTCGCCTGGCCGAGGTTCGCGCGTCCGCAGACGACAGCGCCGGCGGCTGCACCGTCCACGACGTCGGCACCGGAGGCGCAGCCGATCGTCACCGCGGTTCCGGGTGCTCGGGAGGAGCGTGCCGCCGACGGGACGTAGACTGGGGGAGTGACGTACGTGATCGCTCTGCCCTGTGTCGATGTGAAGGATCGTGCCTGCATCGACGAGTGCCCCGTGGACTGCATCTACGAGGGCGAACGGTCGCTCTACATCCACCCGGATGAGTGCGTCGACTGCGGTGCCTGCGAACCCGTGTGCCCTGTGGAGGCGATCTATTACGAGGACGACCTCCCCGAGGAATGGGCCGACTACTACAAGGCCAACGTCGAGTTCTTCGAGGAGATCGGCTCCCCCGGAGGTGCGGCCAAGGTCGGCGTCTACACCTTCGACCACCCCATCATCGCCGCGCTGCCCCCGCAGGGGGAGTGACGGTGTCGGTCCGCGACCTGGCCGATTACCCCTGGGATGCGGTCGTTCCGTTCCGCGAGCGCGCCGCACGGCATCCGGGTGGACTGGTCGATCTCTCGGTCGGCTCGCCGGTGGACCCGACACCCGACGTCGTGCGCGCGGCTCTCGCCGAGGCGACCGACGCGCACGCGTATCCGCAGACGGTGGGCACACCCGCTCTGCGTGAGGCGATCGTGGACTGGTACGCCCGCCGGCGAGGTGTTCAGGAGCTGACCACTGCGAACGTGCTGCCGACGATCGGATCCAAGGAGCTCGTCGCGCTGCTGCCGACGCTGCTGGGGCTCGGCGAGGGCGACATCGTGGTCCACCCGACCGTCGCCTACCCGACGTACGAGGTCGGCGCGCGCGTCGCAGGAGCGACTCCGATGCGCGCCGATGACCCGGCCGACTGGCCGGATGGCGCCAAGCTCATCTGGATCAATACGCCGGGCAACCCCGACGGTCGCACCTGGACCATCGAGCAACTGGCCGTGGCCGTACGCCGCGCACGGGAGATCGGCGCGATCCTGGCGAGCGACGAGTGCTATGCGGAGCTCGGCTGGGACGGCCAGTGGGCGACCGAGCCGATTCCGTCCGTCCTCGACCCCCGGGTGACCGGCGGCAGCAGGGCGAACCTGCTGAGCGTGTACTCGCTGAGCAAGCAGTCCAATCTCGCCGGCTACCGAGCGGCCTTCGTCGCGGGCTGCTCACGCGTGATCGGCGATCTGCTCACCGCGCGCAAGCATCTGGGCCTCATGCCGCCGGAGCCGGTGCAGCACGCCATGGCGATCGCTCTGGCCGACGACGCGCACGTCGCGGCTCAGAAGAGCCTGTACCGCGAGCGTCGTGATCTGCTCCTGCCGGCCGTCAGCGCCGCGGGGTTCCGGATCGACGGATCCGAGGCCGGGCTGTACCTGTGGGCGACCGAGGGACGGGACGCCTGGGAGTCGATGGGGCGGCTGGCCGACCTCGGCATCCTCGCCGGCCCCGGTCCGTTCTACGGCGACAGTGCGACTCGGCACATCCGGCTGGCGCTCACGGCGCCCAGCGAGCGGGTGGCGGAGGCGGCACGACGGCTGCACGCGGCAGAACTGTAGATTTCGGCATCCGGTGCTGGCATCTCTTGGCGGATGTCACAGTAGGCCGGAGTGCGCACTAGGCTGTAGAGGCGATTCGGTCGAGATCTGCCCGGCGCACGACGCCGTGAATCGACGAGCAAGACCAAACACGGTCGATACAGACGTAAGAGGAGGCCCGCGTGAGCGCGACGGGAGACCAGCAGGTGAAGGCGACGCTTTCGATCGACGGAACCACGGCAGAGTTCCCGGTGGTGCGCGGCACGAGCGGCAACGACAGCATCGACTTCTCGACGCTGACCCGCCAGACCGGCTACACGGGACTCGACTACGGATTCGTGAACACCGCGTCGACCAAGTCGGCGATCACGTTCATCGACGGAGACCAGGGGATCCTGCGCTACCGCGGTTACGCGATCGAGGAGATCGCGAAGAACTGCAGCTACCTCGAGGTGGCCTGGCTGCTCATCTACGGAGAACTGCCGTCGCCGTCCGAACTCGCCGATTTCGACGAGCGCATCCGCCGTCACACGCTGCTGCACGAGGACCTCAAGCACTTCTTCTCGGCGCTGCCCCACACGGCCCACCCGATGTCGGTGCTGTCGTCGGCCGTGGCCGCCCTCTCGACCTACTACGAGGGGCAGACCGATCCGAACAATCCGGAGCATGTAGAGCTCAACATGGTCCGCATGCTCGCGAAGCTGCCGGTCATCGCGGCTTACGCGCACAAGAAGAGCGTCGGACAGGCCTTCCTCTACCCGGACAACTCGCTGAGCTTCGTCGACAATTTCCTCAAGCTGAACTTCGGCGTGCACAGCGAACCGTACGAGGTCAACCCGGTCATGTCGAAGGCTCTGGAACTTCTGCTGATCCTGCACGAGGATCACGAACAGAACGCGTCCACCTCGACGGTCCGCCTGGTGGGTTCCACCGGCGCCAACCAGTTCGCGTCGATCTCGGCCGGTATCCAGGCGCTCTCCGGGCCCCTGCACGGCGGTGCCAATGAGGCGGTGCTGACCATGCTCGGTCAGATCCGCGATTCGGGCCAGAGCGTTCAGCGCTTCGTCGAGCGGGTCAAGAACAAGGAAGACGGCGTGAAGCTCATGGGCTTCGGGCACCGCGTCTACAAGAACTACGACCCGCGCGCGAAACTGGTCAAGGCCGCAGCCGACGAGGTGCTCGCCTCGCTGGGCGTCAGCGATCCGCTCCTGGATCTCGCCAAGGAGCTCGAGGAGATCGCCCTCGCGGACGACTACTTCGTCGAGCGTCGCCTCTACCCGAATGTCGACTTCTACACCGGTGTGATCTACAAGGCGATGGGATTCCCCACGCGTATGTTCACCGTGCTGTTCGCGATCGGCCGTCTTCCGGGCTGGCTGGCGCAGTGGCGCGAGCTGAACCTCGACCCGCAGACGAAGATCGGCCGCCCACAGCAGCTGTACACGGGTTCTCCCGAGCGCCCGTTCCCCGCGCGCTGACCCGACGGTCCACAGCGAAAAAGCCGCTTCCCAGAAGGGAAGCGGCTTTTCGCGTCAGACCGTCAGGCCCGAGGAGCGCCGGACGGACGCTGCGAGCGACGACGCTGGTTGCTGCGCGGCTGGCCGGATGCCGGGGCGTGCGAGCCGCTGTCGCTGGAGTACCTGGAGACCGAGCCGCCGCGGGGGACGTCGCTGCGCGCGGAGCCGGATGCCGCGGTGCGGGCGCCCTGGCCACGACCGCCGGAGCGCGCACCGGACTGCTTCTGACCACCGCGCTGGCCGCCCTGGGACTGACCGCCGCGCGACCCGCCGCCCTGCGGCTTGCGCTGACCGCCGCCCTGCGTCTGCTGCTGCACGGGGACGGGCTTGACGTAGGCGGCGCGATCGCCGACGAGGTCGTCGACGATGTCGCTCGTGACCGGCTCCAACGCGGCGTCGATCTGCGCCTTGCGCAGCAGATCCTTGACGTCGCGGCGCTGTTCAGGGAGGACGACCGTGACGACGGTTCCGGCAGCGCCCGCACGAGCGGTGCGACCCGAGCGGTGCAGGTACGCCTTGTGCTCGACGGGCGGGTCGACGTGCACGACGAGGTCCACGTTGTCGACGTGGACGCCGCGGGCGGCGACATCGGTCGCGACGAGGACGCGCACGCCGCCGTCGGTCGGGTCGGACGAGAACGCGGCGAGGTTGCGCTCGCGGGCGTTCTGCGAGAGGTTTCCGTGCAGGTCGACCGCGGGGATGCCTGCTGCGGTGAGCGCCTTGGCGAGCTTCTTCGCCTGGTGCTTGGTGCGCGTGAACAGGATCCGGCGACCGAGGCCCGACGCCAGTTCGTTGACGAGCGTCTTCTTGCGCTCTGCATCGGCGAGCAGCACGCGGTGGGTCATCTCGCCCACCGGGACGCTGGACTCGTCGACCTCGTGGCTGACGGGCTTCACGAGGAAGCGGCGTGCGAGGGAGTCGATGCCGCGGTCCAGCGTCGCGCTGAACAGCAGTCGCTGTCCGCCGGCAGGAGTCGCGGTGAGGATGCGGGTGACGCCGGGCAGGAAGCCCAAGTCCGCCATGTGGTCGGCCTCGTCGAGGACGGCGATCTCCACGGCATCCATGAACGCGATCTTCTGCTTCATGAGATCTTCGAGGCGGCCGGGGCACGCCACGATGATGTCGACGCCGCTGCGCAGAGCCTGCTCCTGCGGGCGCTGGCTGACGCCGCCGAAGATCGTGGCGACGGTGAGGCCGGCGGCCTTCGCCAGCGGCGCGACGGTCGCGGCGATCTGGGTCGCGAGCTCGCGGGTCGGTGCGAGCACCAGACCGCGCGGGTGGCCGGCGCGGGTGCGCGCGCCTGAGGCCGACAGACGGGCGACCAGGGGGAGCGCGAAGGCGATCGTCTTGCCGCTGCCGGTGCGGCCGCGGCCGAGCAGGTCGCGGCCTGCGAGGGAATCGGGAAGCGTGTCGCGCTGAATCGCGAACGCCTCGGTCTTGCCGTCAGCGGCCAGAACGGCTGCGAGAGGCGCGGGCACGCCGAGTTCGAGGAAGGTAGGCATAGTGGTGCTCCATCGGCGCGCGAGTCTGCGCGCATAGTGGGTGTGAGGTGGGCGAAGGGCGCGAGATACGCGCACTTGTTCGCCGTTCGAAACGCCAGCCGGAAGCTGGAGCGGATCAGTTCGCTTCGGTCCTCAGAGACCCGTGACGACGACGCAGTCACCCGTAGGCAACCTCACAAGCCTAGCAGGAGCCGCATGCCGTCCGGTGCATGCGCGCCGGATCAGGCGTGCAGAGCCTCGTTCAGGGTCACGCCGACGCCGGCGCGCTGCTTGGCCTCAATGGCGCCGGTGACCGAGTTCCGCCAGAACAGGATGCCGTCGCGGCCGCTCAGCTCGGCGGCCTTGACGGTCTTCCTGCCGCCATCTGCGGTGTTCGGGCCGTCGGCGAGCACGACCTTGGATCCGGCGGTCACGTAGAGCCCGGCCTCGACGACGCAGTCATCGCCGAGGGCGATGCCGATCCCGGCGTTCGCGCCCAGCAGCGATCGCTCGCCGATCGAGACGCGGACCGTGCCGCCACCCGACAGCGTGCCCATGATCGATGCGCCGGCGCCGATGTCGCTGTTCGCGCCGACGACGACGCCCTGCGAGATGCGACCCTCGACCATGACGGCGCCGAGCGTGCCGGCATTGAAGTTCACGAAGCCCTCGTGCATGACCGTGGTGCCGGGGGAGAGGTGGGCGCCGAGGCGCACGCGGGACGCGTCGGCGATCCGGACGCCGTCGGGGAGCACATAGTCGGTGAGCCGCGGGAACTTGTCGAGCCCCTGCACCTGGATCCCGTTGCGCTGCAGCAGCGGCCGGAGGCGCTCAGCGTCGGCCGGAAGCATCGGGCCGGCCGTGGTCCATGCGTTGTTCGGCAGATGACCGAAGACGCCGTCCAGGTTCAGGTCGTTCGGCTGGACGAGCAGGCGCGACAGCGCGTGCAGTCGGAGGTAGGCGTCCGCCGTCGATGCCGGTGCCTCGTCGAGGTCGATCTGCAGCTGGACCAGTTCGGTGCGGACGTTGCGCCGCTCATCTGGCTCGGCCAGAGCATCCCAGGTGGCGATGGCTGCGACGGCATCCGCAGCGTCCAGCGCACCGAAGCCGACCTCGGGATACCAGGCATCCAGGACCGTGCCGTCGTGTGCGATCGTGGACAGTCCGACACCCCATACCGTGCGCGCATTGCTCATACGACAACGCTACCGTGTGCGGCGAGACGCCCCACCGATACGCGTCGATCGCCCGCGCCGTAGGCTGATGGCATGGCACTCGATCTCACCGCGTCCTCGCTCGATATCACCAGGACGATCTGCGACATTCCCAGTGTCTCGGGGGATGAGGCGGTCCTGGCCGACGCGATCGAGGCCGCCGTCCGACCGCTCGCGCATCTCGAGGTGATCCGGTTCGGCAACACCATCGTGGCGCGCACGGAACTGGGCCGTGCGCAGCGCGTGGTGATCGCCGGTCATATCGACACTGTGCCGATCAACGAGAACGTGCCGACGAAGGATGTCGAGATCGACGGCGAACCGCACCTGTGGGGCCGCGGGACCGTCGACATGAAGGGCGGCGTCGGCGTGCAGCTGAAGCTCGCCGCCGAACTGACCGCGCCCGTCGTCGACATCACCTGGATGTGGTACGACAACGAGGAGGTCGCGGCGGCGCTCAACGGACTCAACCTGCTCTCGGCAGATCGCCCCGACCTGTTCCAGGCGGACTTCGCGATCCTCGGCGAGCCGTCCAACGGCCAGGTCGAGGGCGGCTGCAACGGCACGCTGCGCGCGGTCGTCCGCACCCATGGGATGCGCGCACACAGCGCCCGCGCGTGGGTGGGCGAGAACGCCATCCACGGTGCGGCGCCGATCCTCGCGCGGCTGGCCGAGTACCGCGCCAAGGAGGTTCCCGTCGAGGGCCTCGTGTACCGCGAGAGCCTCAGCGCCGTCCGCATCACCGGCGGCGTCGCGGGCAACGTGATCCCCGACCTGTGCGAGGTCGAGGTCAACTACCGCTTCGCGCCGAGCAAGACCGCCGAGCAGGCCGCCGCGCACGTGCGCAAAGTGCTCGCCGGATTCGAGGTCGAGATCACCGACGCGGCCGAAGGTGCTCGCCCAGGGCTGGACGCTCCGATCGCGCAGGAGTTCGTCGCCGCGGTGGGTGCCGAACCGCGACCGAAGTACGGCTGGACGGACGTCGCCCGCTTCTCCGCACTCGGGATCCCCGCCGTGAACTACGGCCCAGGCGACCCGCATCTCGCGCATCACGACCAGGAGCGCGTGCCCACCGCCCAGATCGACGCCGTCGAACGCGGCCTCCGCGCGTGGCTGACCGGGTCCTGAGCAGCGCCAGGCGCTGGGCGCAGACCCCGATCGTCGCACGCGTCGCGGCGATCTACGTGGTTGCGCGCCTGGTGACGACAGGGCTCCTCGCGCTGGCAGCCGCACTCTCCGGGCCCGCGTCCCGCTACGGTGCAGATGCCGGCATCGCCGATTTCGTCCTCGGCTGGGACGCGCAGTGGTACTGGTTGGTTGCCGTCGACGGGTACCCCTCCGAGCTTCCGCTGACCGAGGCCGGCGACGTGGCGGAGAACGCCTGGGCGTTCATGCCGATCTACGCATACGCCGCGAAGGTCATCGGCTTCCCTCTGGGGGCCTGGGGTGCCGGAGCCCTCGTGATCTCGCTCGTGTCGGGCTTCTTCGCCTGCGTCGCGCTGTATCGCCTGCTGCACGACCGGCTCGGGTCCGCTGCCGCGCTGTGGGCCGTGGCGTTCTTCGCGTCAGGGCCACTGGGCGCACTGTTCCAGGTCGGCTATGCCGAGGCGCTGTTCGTCATGTTGCTGCTGTTCGCGCTGGATGCCGTGCAACGGAGGCGCTACGGCATCCTGTACCTCCTCATCCCGCTGATGGCCTTCACCCGGCCGGGGATCCTCGCGTTCGCGCTGTTCCTCGGAGTGCACGGCATCGCCCGCTGGGTGGGGCGCGCACGCGAGCCGCTGGCCGGACGCGAGATCGTGCACATCATCGCCCTGGGCGCTCTGGCGACCGTCACGGGGTTCGCCTGGCAGGCGATCGCCGGTGTCGTCACCGGCGACGCCGGTTCCTACCTCGCCACCGAGCTGGCGTGGCGACGCGCGTGGGGAATGGGGGATGCCGGGTTCGTGCCGTTCCAGGGGTGGATCGAGGCCGCGGAGTTCTGGTTCGCGCAGTGGGGGATGCCCGGATGGTGGGGATTCATCGCGTTGGCCGTGCTGGTGGCGGGGTTCGCGGCCGCACTGCTGTTCGCGCCGTCGGTCCGCCGCCTGGGCGTCGATGTCCGCCTGTGGAGTGCGAGCTACCTGCTGTATCTGCTGGCAGTGTTCTTCCCGCAGTCCTCCACGTTCCGTCTGCTCATGCCGCTCAGCCCGCTGTGGGGCGCAGTCGTGCCGCGCAGCCGTGGCTACCGGTTCGCGGTTCTGCTGCTCTGCCTCACCGGCCAGTGGGTGTGGATCTATCACGTCTACGCCCTCGGGAACACGTTCTGGCAGGTCCCGTGACGTTGTTCATGACGGATTCTTCCCAGCGCGGACACAGGGTCGCGGGGCTACCGATAAACTTGTTCCATACCACCGAGGAAAAGGAGCCACGATGGCAGCGATGAAGCCGAGGACTGGAGACGGACCCATGGAGGCCGTCAAGGAGGGGCGCCTCATCATCGTGCGTGTTCCGCTCGAAGGCGGCGGCCGTCTGGTCGTCTCCGTGAACGACGCCGAAGCAAAGGAGCTTCACGAC